>JBBECT010000006.1 GCA_040881665.1 Actinomycetota bacterium | reverse complement strand
CAGCAACAAGACAAGTCACTCGTCCAAGCGGCTGGCGACTCATGTCGGCACCCTAACAAAGACGTCGTGGACCGGATAGGGAGGCCAGGATCACGTGAGCAAGACTCTGCCCGTCACCATGCGCATTCCGGGTGTCCCCCCTCAAGCGTTAGGTGCATCGGGTGTCTCGGGATCGGGTCGCCGGTACTCTACTCGGGAGCCTACACAAGGCTTTCTCCGTATCCTCGTGCTGTCGTGGAACTCGTAGTCAACAGCCCGCAAGTTGTGGATGGAGTGTTCATCCGATGATCTCCGCAGAGGCGCAGACCGTTCTCAGACGTCGAGGGCTGCGTCTCGAATACCTGACCGTCGCATGGAACGTGATCGAAGCCGTCGTGGCGATTGGCGCTGGACTCGCCGCTGGCTCGATCGCGCTCGTCGCCTTTGGTCTCGACTCGCTCATCGAAGTCTTCGCTGCCTCAGTCGTCATCTGGGAGTTCAAAGGCGACCCCTCGGAGGAACGAGAGCGTCTCGCGCTCCGGCTGATCGCTGTGTCCTTCTTCGTCCTTGCTGCCTATGTGTCTGTGGAGGCGATTCGCGACCTCACCGCATCAAGCGAGCCGGACTCGTCCCTTGTCGGGATCGTGCTCTCGATCGTGTCACTCGTCGTGATGCCAGTTCTTGTGCTTGCGAAGCGACGTACGGGGAAGCAGCTGGGGAGCGCCACTCTTATGGCCGACGCAACCGAGACGCTGCTGTGCTCCTATTTGTCCGCGATCCTCCTGGGTGGGCTACTGTTGAACTCCGTTGTCTCGTGGTGGTGGGCAGATCCGCTGGCAGCCTTGGCCATCGCAGGTCTCGCTGTGAAGGAAGGGGTCGAGGCCTGGCACCATTCGGGCACGAGTGACTCCCGGGGATGAGATTGGGAGTCGCTCGCAGATCCGAGGGGAAAAAGGGCGGTGACGGTCGTCCCCTCCATTCCATCATCGCCCAGCTGTGCGTCCTGTCAACTTGAATGGGCACAGCCGCTGCTTTTGGGCTGGACTTGCAAGATTGCCTTGGGGCAACATGCCTCCCAAGACAAATGGCTACCAATCCAAAACGCCAACTCGCTTCGATCGCCCTGATCGTCGCCGGAGCCCTGATCGTCGCCGGGTCTCTCCTGCCCTGGGTCAGCGCAACCGCTGCGTTTGTCGGCACCGTCTCTCGCTCCGGAATCGATGGAGGCGGAGACGGAGTGATCACGCTCGTGGTCGGGATCGTCGTCGCGCTGTTGGGTGTGCTCGGTCTGATTCAGCTCGACCATGCGGGCGTCTTCGTACTAGGACTGATCGGCGGGCTCATCGGTTTGGGAACGGCTTGGGTCAACTACGACGAGGTACAGAATCGGGTGGCATCCTTTACGTCGACGGCCGGCGAATTCGGAGTGGCCTCGGTCGGCAGCGGCATTTGGATTTTGGGCACTGGTTCTGTGCTAGCGATGGTTGCCGGATTCCTTGGACTCTTCGCAGGGGAACAGAAGACGGAGAACTCCCTTTCGCAGACGCCGCCGAGACGAGATCTTTCGTGAGACTCGAATAGAACGTAGTCGTTGAAGCATGCCCTTTACGTTCCGACTTCGAGCCACCACTACTCCGAACCGCTTCTTGCTCCCCGGGGATCACGACAGCCCACTGGTGATAGCTCCAGAGGGCGTGGTTCCGATCGAGCTCTTTATCACCCAGTCAGGGCCAGCGATGCCGACGGAGCTAATAGCAATCGCAAGGGGGTTCGAGTCGGAAGCGACCGCGACAGAGGCGGGTGAGAAGGCTCGCTCTGCCCTCCGGGCAGTGGGAGTGGCGACTGGCGTGGCGCTTGACCTGGGGAGAGACGAGAGTACAGGGGGCCCGTCCGACTACCTGAAAGACAAGGCAGCGGAAGAGGGACTGATCTTGCGAGGTCGGTTTGACGGGCTCGATGTATACGAGGAGGGAGAGGTCCCCGTCAAAGTACTCAGTATCAGCTTCACTGGCGGCTACGTGAGCTCGCCCTTGAATCAGTTCACCGATCTGCTGATTCACGAGCTAACATCCCGCGGGGTTCTCGCCGGGGATCTCTCGTTAGCCATCGACCTCTATTTCCTTACAGATCACGAAGCGTCCGATCGAGCTCGATTCTTGAATCTGGTGACGGCGGTGGAGGTCCTCTCCACTCGGGAGGACCGGCCTGAGACGCTCATCGATCTCATCGACTCGTTCATCGCACAGACCAACCTCCACATCAGCACCGCTCCCGAATCTGATGCAGAGTCTGCAAGATCTCTAGTGGGTTCGTTGCAGGATCTAAAGAAGGAATCGATAGGAAGCGCCATCCGAGGGGTGGTCAAGCGCCACATTCCGGACGGGGAATACTTCGATGGCAAGCCGGCAGGCAGATTTGCATCCGATTGCTACGATGCCCGGAGCGACCTCTCACACATTGGGCGCTCAGCAACTGAGATCTCCGCGGTCTACGGGGAACTGCGCCGCTTAGTCAAGACACTCCTCGAGAGGCTCTTGACCGAAGGCGAGTAGGCGCGTTAGAAGCGCGAAACCTCCCGTGCAACCTCCCGCCGGACCGACTCTGGGACCCACACCAGTAAGCGAGGATAAGCTAACCCGATGAATGTCTATGACAAGGCCCATGACTTGGGTTGGGAAGTAACGCTCGTGTCTGCCAAGGCACCGTACGAATACTGGGTACAGCCGAGCGGATGGACGCGCTCTGATGGACCGCCGCCGGACACTCACTTTGCGCGGGGAAGGAAGGACTTGCAGGCGCTATTGCTGGCGCTCGAAGCAGGCGAGTCCACCGACCCCTGGCGCGATCCTCACTGAGAGGTCCGGCTCCTCGGGCCGTCCCTCGCCTACCAACCACGTATTCATGGAGGTACGCCGAAAATCGGCCTGACCAGCGCTTTTGCAGAACCCGCTTGTGAATTGCCCTCACGAATCACCATCGCCGGACGGGGCGTGATGCCATTTCAAGAACCGCTCCATGGTGCCTTCCCAAAGCGTTGCCGGCGTGTCCACTGGCAACCCGAGTTCGTCTCTCATCCTTGATGCCAGGGGTCCTAGCAACTTGGGGTACAGCTGAAACTTGATGACAAGAACGAAGCCGCCCAGTTTCCTTAGCTCCTCCAGCCACGTCCTCGGTACCATTCGCACCACGAACACCGGTATCAGATCCAACTCAAAGCACAGGTCGGATTTCGAATCGAATTCGTCTTTGTCCATGTATCCGAGGGCGTTCTTTACCTCGATCCCATACGCGTGCCCGTCACGTTCGAATATGAAGTCGATGTCCTGGTTCGTACGCTGCCACGCCTTGGCCCCGAATGCGTTGACATTACGTCCCCGCTGTACGAACTGGTGTCGGGAGAACCCTTCCAGTACGAGATTCTCTCCATTCGAACCTACGGCCTCCGATACTGCCGGCCGGGAGTACTCCTCTACCAGCGCATGGACCTTTGCAGCTTCTCTCCGGGGGTATCGATAACTCTTTCGCCAAAGGAGATTCACACTGCTCGAGTTCTCAACATCTCTTTCCTCAGCAACCACATGATCTTCAGCAACGAGTCGCTTAACCGCTCGGTTGGTCACCCAGTGAAAGAAGCTCCCTTCAAGCTGCACCTCAAGCTGTCTGGAGTAGAAGACACGATCCTGTTTGAACCTATCCCGCAGTTCCGCGACAGCTCGCTCCTCGGCAGGGTCGACGTGAGTGTCTGCGGAGAACACCTCTTCCTCGGACGCATACAGCTCGTACGGGTCATCATCCGGTGGCTCATCGAACGGATCTCGACGCATCGCGCTCCCTCTAAACGGACTAAACGGAAATCATCCATCTCGAATGGGGGAGTGGGTCCTGCCTGCTCGAGGGAGAAATCTAACCGACAGATGCCTTCGGTTCAGGTGACAGCATGGACGGCCCCGGGGTACGGGGTGGGTACCCCCCTTCATAGGTCATTGCATCTGCGCAGGTCAGGGGCCCCTCCCCCTGGCTCAGAAGTTCAGTTGATCCCACAGCAGCAGGCCGACTCTTGGCCTAGACGCATGGACGCGCCCCCGGTTTGGCGTTTTCCTGGCCACCACCCTCACCCTGGGGCCATGCCAGGCAAGAAAGTTGCGGACGCCCCGGGTCCCCCTAAGCATCTGAAGCGCCGTTCTCGGTCGTTCTGGCGCTCTGTGGTGGCTACCTACGAGCTCACCGAAGGTGACTACGTCCTGCTGCGGAGCGCCTGCGAGACGATGGATCGCCTGGACGAGGTGCGCGCCTTGATCGACGAGGAGGGGCTCACTGTTCCGGGTTCGAAGGGCCAGCTTCGGCCCCATCCGCTCCTTGGAGCAGAGAAGGACGCCCGGATCGGCCTGGCGAGGTTGCTGCGAGAGCTGCACCTCGAAGGTGGACCCGACCCCGATCCGCGGGTGCCCCGCTGATGGCTCGCCGGCGGGAGAGCAAGCGACGCGGCGACTTCATGCGAGTCGTGGTGGAAGCGCTCGAGGTCGCGGGAACGGATGACGTCACGGAGGAGGCCGTCGTACGGCTCCTCGCTCGTGGGCCGCTGTTGGACATATCGATGGCAGAAGAGAAAACGCTGTACGAGCACTACCTCAGCGACGGCTGGCAGGAACAGGTCCGAGCCTGGTCCAAGGAGCACTGCGGGTGCCAGCCACGATGCGAAAACCACGAACCGTGGATCGAGGCCCGGGAACGTCGCAGTAGGCGATCGCGGGAGGGCGGTTGGCCATCGCCGTAAGGCGAAACCTTGCACGGCCCATCAGCGTTCAGGGCATGAAACAGACACTGCCCCACGCTCCCGAGAGGCGAACCCGCTTCTCACACCGCCTGGTCGTCGCGGAGGAACCAGACATCGCCCGTGACCTCGCCACCCTCGCCCGCCAAGACGGTCGCTCCGTCGCTGCTGAAGCACGCGCCGCGATCCGTCACTGGCTTCGGACAAACAGGAGAAACGACTGATGAGCTCACAAACCGAACCGACCGCTCCGCCCTCGCTCGGCGAACAGTTCGTCGAGTCCGAGCAGTACCAGAAGCTCCGAGCCAAAGGCTTCGCCGGCAAGTTCACCTCGGGGAACGTGGAGCTGCGTACCTTGCTCGACTCGGGTGGCAGCTCCGGCGGCGACGCGGTGATCCCCGAACGCCTGCCGGGCATCCGTCCGCTGAGCCTTCGCCGGCTGCAGCTGGCCGACCTCTTGCTTCCCGGATCCACGAGTTCCAACGCTGTCCTGTACGTCGAGGAGCAGTCGTTCACCAACGCCGCCGCAACCGTGGCCGAGGCAGCGGAGAAGCCCGAGTCAGCGATGGTCTTCAACCAGGTGAACGAACCGGTACGAAAAGTCGCCACGTGGCTGCCGGTCACCGACGAGATGCTGGAGGACGTCGAGGCGTTGCGGTCGTTCATCGACGTGCGGCTCACGACGGGTGTGCAGCTCGAGGAGGAGGACCAGCTCCTAAACGGCGACGGAACCCCTCCGAACATCTCGGGGATCTTGGACCGCTCGGGCCTGCAGACCACGATCACGGTCGGCGCCTTGAACGCCGCGGACTCGGTGTATCAGATGGTCACCACCATCCGCGACGCCTTCTACCAGCCCAACGGCATGGTGATCCACCCGATCGACTGGGGCAGCTCTGACTTCCGTCTAGCCAAGGACGGCAATGAGCAGTACTTCGCAGGCGGGCCGTTCACCGGTCAGTACGGGGTCGGAGGGATCATCGGGGAGACCTTCTGGGGCCTCAACGTCGTCGTCACCCCCGCGATCGCGCAGGGCTCGGTGCTCGTCGGCGACTTCTCGCAAGCGCAGATCTTCCGGCGCAGCGGTATCACGGTGGAAGCCTCGAACTCGCACTCGGACTACTTCACCCACGACAAGACGGCGATCCGGGCAGAGGAAAGATTCGCGCTGGCGGTCTACGCCCCTGGTGCGTTCGGCCTCGTCGACACCACCCCGTAGCCCGATTCGCCCACCACAGCTGAGACCGGAGGGCTCCTTGTGCCACCCGCCCGGATGTTGAACCTGTCGAACCCTGTTCCTCCGGTCTCAAGTCTCTGTCGTTGCGGGGTTCGACAGGCCGGGCGGGTGGCTCCTCGCCCCACGGGAAGGCGGTAGCTGAATGAGCATCCTCGGCGCACTCGGCGGCGCGGCCCTCGGCAACGCCGTGGTCACGGTCGGCCTCGACACAAAGTCACTCTCGACTGGTCTGGCCAAGGCACGCGGCGAGGTCGAGGCCGGGACGTCGAGGATGGCGGCCGCAGCCAAGAACATCGGTCCCATGCTCGCCGCAGGCATCGGCGTCGGACTCGCGCTCGTCGGCAAAGCGGCGGTGCAGGCCGCGATGGAAGCCGAGCAAGCGATGGCCCAGACCGAGGCGGTCCTGAAGTCGACGGGCGGGGCGGCGAACGTCACGGCCGAGCAGATCGTCGCGCTCGCCAACGAGCTCGCAGCGCTGTCGGGCGTCGACGACGAAGTGATCCAGTCCTCCTCGAACCTGCTGCTGACCTTCACCGAGATCCAGAACCAGGCCGGCGCGAACAACGACATCTTCAACCAGACCCAGGCCGCGGTGCTGGATATGGCTGTTGCCATGAACCAGGGCTCGATCGCGAACCTCGACCTCAAGTCGGCGAGCCTGCAGGTCGGTAAGGCGCTCAACAACCCGCTGGTCGGCATGACGGCCCTGCAGCGCGTTGGTGTGTCGTTCACGCAGACCGAGAAAGAGAAGATCGCGGCCCTGCAGGAGTCGGGAGACCTGCTCGGCGCACAGAAGATGATCCTGGCCGAGCTGACAACCGAGTTCGGTGGCTCCGCGGAGGCCGCAGGTAACACGTTCGCCGGCGCGATGGGCAAGGCGAGGTCACAGGTTCGATCCCTGTCACGCCCACCACACCGGTCCCAGGCACCTCATCCAGTACATCTCCCAGCGACTCCGACGTAGTGGACCCGGGTGCTGGGAACGCAGCTCTCCTCGTGGCAGGCTTCTCGGGCAGGCTCCCTGAGGGAAGGTCGCCCGTGTTCCTTGCCGTCGTCCTGCTTTTGATCGGGGTCGCGCTCGCGGCACTCGTGGTCGCGTGGGGTTTCGAGGTCGACGTCGACCTCGGAGAGGATCCCGGCGACCGCGACTCCGGTTCCGATCGCCGGATCGCCTGATCCGACTCGCCCGCCTACCCCGCCGGTCGTTCGACCCGGGCTTTCGTAGGGTGTCTCGCTGGACGGACGACGGAGGTCTGCATGGCGATGGATCCGGCGATACAACCCGCGAGGTCGGCGGTGCGTGCCGTTGACCTCTCGAAGGTCTACGGCGAGGGTGACGCGGCCGTTGAGGCGTTGCGCGGCGTCAACGTCGACTTCGCGGCCGGGGAGTTCACGGCGATCATGGGCCCGTCCGGGTCCGGGAAGTCGACGTTGCTGCATTGCATGGCGGCACTGGACGTTCCCACGACCGGGCGTGTGTACATCGGTGACGTCGACGTCACGACATTGAGCGAACGGCAGACGACGCTCCTGCGGCGCGAGAAGGTCGGCTTCGTCTTCCAGTCGTTCAATCTGGTGCCGACGTTGTCCGCGGAGGAGAACGTCACCCTGCCGCTGGACATCGCGGGGAACGATGTCGACCGCGCGTGGTACGAGCAGGTGGTCCGAACCGTCGGCATCGCCGACCGTCTGGCCCATCGCCCCAGCGAGCTGTCCGGCGGCCAGCAGCAACGCGTCGCCGCCGCCCGCGCCCTCGTGAGCAGGCCCGAGGTCGTGTTCGCCGACGAGCCCACCGGCAATCTGGACAGCCGTTCGGGGGCCGATCTGCTCGGGTTCCTGCGCGACGCCGTCCGCGACCATGGGCAGACGATCGTGATGGTCACTCACGACCCGCGCGGCGCCAGCTTCGCCGATCGCGTCGTGTTCCTGCGCGACGGCCGCATCGTCGACGAGCTTCGGTCTCCGACATCCGAGTCGGTCTTCGACCGCTTGAAGTCCCTCGAGGTGTAGATGCTCCGCGCCTCGCTCAAGAGCCTGTTCGCGCGCAAGATCCGACTGATCCTCACGGTGGTCGCGATCGTCATCGGCGTGTCCTTCATGGCGGGAACGTTCGTGTTGACCGACACGATGAACGCCGCGTTCGACGAGGTCTTCACCTCGACCACCGAGGGCATCGACGTCGTGGTCCGCGGCGAGTCGCAGTTCCAGCAGTCGGCGGGTCCCGGGGCGAGCGGCGGCGACGACCGCGAACCGATCCCCGAAGAGGTCGTGGCCCAGGTGGCGGGGGTAGATGGAGTCGCGCGCGCGACCGGTGAGGTGGGCGGCTACGCCCAGTTCGTCGACCCCGCGACCGGGGAACCGATCGGCGGGTTCGGTCCTCCCACGCTCGGCTCCAGCTGGGACCCGGACAGTCCGATCCTCGAGCTGCGGCAGGGCAGCAGCCCCGACGCGCCCGACGAGGTGGCGATCGATGCGCGCACCGCCGAGGCATACGGGTTCGATGTCGGCGCCACGGTCGAGGTCCTGCTGCAGTCGGGACCGCAGGAGTTCACCGTGTCGGGGATCGTGGGCTTCGGCGAGGCCGACAACCTGGCCGGCGCGACGCTGGCGTTATTCGACCTGGAGACGGCGCAGGACGTCCTGGACCGAGAGGGCGTGTTCGACTCGATCAGCGTGGTCGCCGCCGAGGGAGCCGATCCGGACGTGGTGCGGGTCGGGGTCCAGGGCGTGTTGCCCGGGGGATTCGAGGCGGTGAGCGGCACCTCGGTCGCGCAGGAGAGCGCGGATCAGCTGAAGGAAGGACTCGGCTTCTTCCGGACCGCGCTGCTCGTGTTCGCCTTCGTGGCGCTGTTCGTCGGCGCGTTCATCATCTTCAACACGTTCTCGATCATCGTGGCGCAGCGGACCCGGGAGCTCGGGCTGCTGCGGGCGCTGGGGGCCTCCCGCCGGCAGGTGCTCGTCTCGACGATCCTGGAGGCCATCGTGGTGGGGATCGTCGCCTCGGCGATCGGTGTGGTGGCCGGCGTCGGCATCGCGATCGGGCTCAAGGCCGTATTGTCGGCGGTCGGCATCGACATCCCGAGTACCGCGACGCAGCTCGAACCTCGCACGTTCGTCGTCTCGATCGTGGTCGGGCTCGTGATCACGGGGGTCTCGGCGATCCTTCCTGCTCGCCGGGCCGCCTCGGTCACGCCCATCGAGGCCCTGCGCGAGGCGCCTTCGACACCGAAGGGAGCGGCCGGACGGCGCGTCACGATCGGCGTGGCGGTGACGGTGATCGGCGCCGTGGCGCTCCTGTACGGGTTGTTCGGTGCCGAGTCCGGCCAGCTCGAGCTCGTCGGACTCGGCGTGCTCGTCACGTTCCTCGGCGTCGCGATGCTCGCGCCGCTCGTCGCGCGGCCGCTGGCTGGGCTGATCGGGGCGCCGCTGCGTGGCACGGGCATCGCCGGACGGCTCGCTCGGGAGAACGCGATGCGGAACCCACGGCGAACCGCGGCGACCGCATCGGCATTGATGATCGGGGTCGCGCTCGTCGTGTTCGTCGCGATCCTGGGCGCCTCGCTCAAGGCCAGCAGCGAGGCTGCCCTGGAAGAGACGATGAAGGCCGACCTGATCGTCCTGAACACCACCTTCCTGCCGATCCCGACCTCGGTCGCCGAGGATGTCGAGGGGGTGACCGAGGTCTCGGCGGTCACCCAGATCCGCCAGGATGTGTTCCAGCTCGACGGAGCGCCCGCGGTGGTGAACGCGGTGGATCCGGAGACGATCGAGGACACGACCTCGGTGGAGATGACCGCCGGCTCCGTGGCATCGCTCGCGGACGGGGCGGCGCTCGTATCCTCTGACGTCGCGTCCGATCGCGGGTGGACCGTCGGAGATATCGTCCCGATGCGGTTCGCGCGCACGGGGCTGCAGCGGATCCCGATCGGGGGCCTCTTCGAGGAGAACCCGATCCTGAACGAGTACGTGATCTCGCTCGAGACCTTCGACGAGAACTACGTGGATCGCCTGGACTCGTTCCTGCTCGTGAAGGGGGAGGAGGGCGTGCGTCCGGCGGCGCTGGCCGCCGCCGTGGAAACCGCCGTCGGCGAGGTGGCGGGGGTCGACGTGCAGGACCAAGCCGCCTTCCGCGAGACGCAGGCGGGCTTCATCGACCAGCTCCTGAACCTGATCACCGCCCTGCTCTCCCTCGCGATCGTGATCGCCCTGTTCGGCATCGCGAACACCCTGAGCCTGTCGATCTACGAGCGCACGCGCGAGCTCGGCTTGCTGCGCGCCGTCGGTATGACACGGGGGCAGCTCCGCTCGATGGTCCGCTGGGAGGCCGTGATCATCGCGATCCTGGGCGCGTTGCTCGGCGTCGTGCTCGGCATCCTCTTCGGATGGGCGCTGCAGCAGGCGCTGGTGTCGGAGGGGATCACCGAGCTCGCGATCCCCGGAGGACAGCTCGTCTTCTACGTCCTCTTCGCGGCGCTCGCCGGTGTCCTGACCGCCTTGTTCCCGGCGCGCCGAGCCGCCAAGCTGAAGATCCTCGACGCGATCGCCTACGAGTAGACGGAACGGGCTCGAGGGCTCGGGGGTTCCGGGCTCCGTGGGTGCGGCGGCTATCATCAGCCCGATGCCGCGCCTGAGCTTGCCCGACGGAACGACCACCGACCTCCCCGAAGGGGAGCCGGTCGGCAGCGTTCTGCCACCCGACGCCGTGGCCGCGCGTGTCGAAGGGCAGCTGCGCGATCTCTCGTTCGTCCCGGCGGGCGATGCGGTGGTCGAACCGGTTCGCGCGCACGAGCCCGACGGATTGCACGTGCTGCGCCACTCCGCGGCGCACGTGATGGCGCAGGCGGTCTGCGACGTCGTGCCCGACGCGAGGTATGCGATCGGACCGGCGATCGCCGACGGCTTCTACTACGACTTCGAGCTTCCCGAACCGCTGACGCCCGAGGACCTGCCGAAGATCGAGTCGCGGATGACCGAGCTCGTGAAGGCCGACCAAGCGTTCGTCCGGGAAGAGCTCGGCCGCGCCGAGGCGCTCGAGCGCTTCGTCGATCAACCCTTCAAGCGCGAGATCATCGAGGGACTCGACGACGGGGAGGCGCCGGGGGAGACCGGCGGGGGCGAGACGGTCAGCGTCTACCGCAACGACGGGTGGGCCGACCTGTGCCTCGGACCGCACCTGCCGTCGACCGGCCGTCTCAAGGCGTTCAAGCTGCTGTCGGTTGCCGGGGCGTACTGGCGAAGCGACGAATCCCGCCCGATGCTCCAGCGGATCTACGGCACGGCCTGGCCGACGAAGCAGGATCTGAAGAAGTACCTCCATCGCCTCGAGGAGGCGGAGAAGCGTGACCACCGCAAGCTCGGCCGGCAGCTCGACCTGTTCAGCTTCCCCGAGGAGCTCGGCCCGGGTCTGGCGGTCTGGCACCCGCGCGGGGGTGTGTTCCGCAAGCAACTAGAGGACTACGTGCGGGATCTGCATCTCGATCGTGGATACGAGCCGGTGCAGAGCCCGCACCTGGCGCGCCGGGTGCTCTGGGACACCTCCGGCCACACCGACAAGTACGTCGACAACATGTATCCGGAGATGGTCCGGGACGAGGCGAGCTACTTCGTCAAACCGATGAACTGCCCGTTCCACGTCCTGATCTACAAGAGCGCGACGCGGAGCTACCGGGACCTGCCGATGCGGTTGTCCGAGCTCGGCACGGTGTACCGATACGAACGCGCGGGAACGCTGCACGGTCTGCTCCGCGCGCGGGGCATGACCCAGGACGACTCGCACATCATCTGTCGTGAGGATCAGCTCGTCGACGAGATCCAGAAGGTCTTCGCGCTCACCCTCGAGATCCATCGCACGTTCGGGTTCTCCGAGCCGATCGTGAACCTGTCGACGAAGCCCGGGCAGGCGATCGGCGACGAGGCGATGTGGGCGAAGGCGATCGACGCCCTCACCCGGGCGCTCGAGGGCAGCGGGTTCGCGTACACGGTCGCCGAGGGTGAGGGGGCGTTCTACGGGCCGAAGGTCGACTTCCATTTCCACGATGCGATCGGGCGCCTGTGGCAGCTCTCCACGGTCCAGTGCGACTTCGCGCTGCCCGAGCGGTTCGAGATGGAGTACGTCGGCGAGGACAACGCCCGTCACCGTCCGGTGATGGTCCACCGTGCGATCCTCGGTTCGCTCGAACGGTTCAGCGGCGTGCTGATCGAGCACTACGCCGGTGCGTTCCCCCTGTGGCTCGCTCCCGAACAGGTCCGCTTGGTCCCCGTCGCCGACCGGCACGTCGAGCAGGCGAACGCACTGGCCGCCACCGTCCGCGAGGCGGGACTGCGGCCTTTCGTCGACGACGCGAAGGAGAGTGTCGGCAAGAAGATCCGGAACGCGCAGCTGATGAAGGCGCCCTACACGCTCGTGCTCGGGGACAAGGAGCTCGAGGGCGGCGCGCTCACGGTCCGCCTGCGCGACGGCAGCGAGCATCCGGGCGTCGCGCCGCAGACGTTCCTCGATGCGCTCGCCCGCGAAGCCGAGACGCGAGCCCTGGACCAGAGCACGTTCGGGTAGGCGGTCGATGGGCGAGCAGGACGAGACCGACGCGGGGCCGATGCAGCACCTGTGGTCGCCCTGGCGGATGGAGTACATCCGGACGGCGACCGAAGTCGACGCTCCGGGCTGCATCTTCTGCGAGTTGCCGAAGGCACCGGACGAGGAGGCGCACGTGCTCGCGCGCGGCGAGCATGGGTTCGTGATCCTGAACGCGTTCCCCTACAACCCGGGCCACCTGATGGTCGCGCCCTGGCGGCACAGCGGGGACTTCGAGGACCTGTCGGTCGCCGAGCACGCGGATCTGATGGACCTGATGCGGCGGGCGACAGCGGCGTTGCGCGAGGAGATGGAGCCGCACGGGTTCAACATCGGCATGAACGTCGGCAAGGTCGCCGGCGCGGGGTTCCCCGGGCACCTGCACTGGCACGTGGTTCCGAGGTGGAACGGCGACACGAACTTCATGCCGATCACGGGACAGACGCGGGTGCTCCCCGAGCTGCTCGACGAGACCTATCGGCGCCTGGCGCCGCGATTCGACGGCTGAGGGCGGTCAGCGTTCGCAGGAGCGCTCGCGGTCCAGTCCCGGTCCGCCGATGCACGTGTCCCGTCCCGGCCCTCCCTTGAGGAGGTCGTTGCCACCGCCTCCGATCAGCCGGTCCGCGTTCCCACGACCGAGCAGCGTGTCGTTCCCGCCGAAGCCGCAGAGCACGTCCCGGCCGGTCGTTCCGGGGATCCGGTCGCGCCCGCTGGTCGCGACGTTGTCACACGCCTGATCGGACGCGGTGCCGTACAGGACGAAGATCTGATCGACGCCTACGGTCTCGGGCTCGGGACATCCGTCGAGCCGTGGGGTCCAGTCGATGCATCCACTCTCGAACTGGTCGCCAGGGTTGCGCCACACGGCCGGTCGTCCGTGCTGTGTGTCGGAGGTGCTCCAGAACCATTGGTTGCCCTCGCCGCCGCCGAGCGCGACCACCGAGAGCCAGTAGCGACCCGCGGGCAGGGCGACCTCGGTCGCCAGATCGATCTGTCGATCCGTACCGGGCGCGTCGACGGTCTGCTCGAACAGCAGCAGGTCCGGCAGCCCCCCGGCGTCGCGGTAGATGCGGACCTCGACCTGCGGGATCGGCGCGCCCGACGGGAGCTGTCCGCCGACCGCGATCTGGCGGACGAGCCAGGTCTTCCCGGTGGGGATGCGGAAGTCGTCGGCCGCCTCCGCATCCGAGGCCGACAACCCCGAGTCCTCCGGGTAGCGCTGGGAGGTGACGCCGTTGCCGGTGTCGGTCTCATCTTGGTCCACGAGCACGGGCGGGAGCGTCCCTCTCGGGGCGTTGGAACCCGCGGCCCGGCCGGAGTCGGCCGTCGACGCGGGCGCGGTCAGGCACGCGAACAGAACCGTGAGGGCCAGCGAACACGCAGGCCAGAGCCATCGGAACGTCGGTCGGGTCCGGTTCCCCATGCGTACCTCCTCGACGACGTTCCGCGGGACTTGAGCGGCGTCATGCATCGAGACAGGTCGATCAGGAAACGTCGGCCTGCGACTCGGCGATCACCTTCTCCGCGAGTTGCGGCGGGACCGGCTCGTAGTGGGAGAAGGCCATCGAGAACATGCCGCGTCCCCCCGTGATCGAACGCAGATCGATCGCGTAGCGGGCGACCTCGGCCTGCGGCACCTGCGCTCGGACGCGCTGCTTGCCGGCGCTCGCCTGCTCCATCCCCTGGATCTTCGCCCGCTTCCCGTTCAGGTCGCCCATCACGTCTCCGGTGAAGTCCTCGGGAACGACGACCTCCAGATCGACGATCGGTTCGAGGAGGGCCGCGCCTGCCGCCTCGACGGCCTCCTTCAGGGCGATCGAGCCCGCGATCTGGAAGGCCATGTCGCTCGAGTCCACGCTGTGGGCCTTGCCGTCGAGCAACGTCACGCGGATGTCGACCATCGGGTAGCCCGCGACGACGCCCTGCGCCATCGTCTTGCGAACGCCCTTCTCGACCGACGGGATGAACTGGTGGGGGACGGCGCCGCCGACGATCTTGTCGACGTACTCGAACCCGGCGCCGTGCGAGAGCGGTTCGACCTTGATCGAGCAGACGGCGTACTGGCCGTGACCCCCGCTCTGCTTCACGTGACGCCCCGTCGCCTCGATGGCCTTGCGGATCGACTCCTTGTAGGGGATCCGAGCCGGGCGGGTCTGCACCTCGACCCCGTGCTTGTCGCGGAGCCGCTCGATCGCGACCTCCAGATGCGAGTCGCCCATGCCGTAGAGCACCGTCTCGTGCGTCTCGTCCGAGCGTTCGACCCGGAGCGTGGGATCCTCCTCGCGCAGCCGGGCGAGCGCGGCCGAAAGCTTGCTCTCGTCTCCCTTGGTCTTGGGCTCGATCGCGAACGCGAGCAACGGCTCGGGCAGGGGTGGCGCGTCGATCGTGACCGGATGCGTCTTGTCGCTGAGCGTGTCGCCGGTGTGGGTCTTCGTGAGCTTGGCCACCCCGCCGATGTCCCCGGCGGGGATCACGGAGAGCGCTTCGTGTTCCTTCCCCCGCAGGGTGAACAGCTGGCCGACCCGCTCGTCGACACCGGCGCGTTCGTTGTGGACCGAGGAGTCGGGCTCCACCGATCCGGAGAAGACCCGGAACATCGTGATGTGACCGACGTAGGGGTCCGACAGGGTCTTGAAGACGTACGCGGCCAGTGGACCGGCGGCGTCGCAGGCGTCGCGCTCGTTCGAACCGTCGGTCGTGGTCACCGTGATCGGGTCGCGCTCGGCGGGAGAGGGGAACTCCTCGCGCATGAAGGCGAGGAGTCGATCGGCGCCGATCGCGCGGGCCGCCGATCCGACGAACACCGGCGCGATCTTCCCCTGTGCGAACCCGGTTTTGACGCCCTCGATGATCTCCTTCTCCTCGAGCTCGCCGTCCTCGAGGTACCGCTCGATCAGGGCGTCGTCGGTCTCGGCGACCGACTCCATCAGTAGCTCCCGCGCCGGAGCGGCGATCGCGGCGAGATCCTCGGGCCAGTCGGCCTCCTCGGCGATCGGTCCGGAGGGGTAGAGGTCGGCCTTCCGGTGCAGGAGGTCCGCCACCCCACGGAAGTCGTGCTCCTCGCCGATCGGCAGCTCGACCGGGGCGACCTGCTTGCCGAACGCCTCGACGAGCTGGCGCTGTGTCTCGGTGAACGAGGCGCGCTCGCGATCGAGCTTGTTCACGAAGATCGCGCGCGGCAGACCCTCTTCGACGGCGAGGTCCCACGCGGCCTCGGTCTGCACCTCGACGCCGTCGACCGCCGAGACCACGAGCAGGACGGCGTCCACCGCCCGGATCGCCGATCGCATGTCGCCGATGAAGTCGGCGTAGCCCGGCGCATCCAGCACGTTGACCTTCACGCCCTCCCATTCGACGGGCGCCATCGACAGCGACACGCTGATCGCCTTGCGGATCTCCTCGGGGTCGTGATCGGAGACGGTCGAGCCGTCCTCGACGGTTCCCATCCGCGTGGTCGCACCGGATGCGAACAGCATCGCTTCGAGCAGGGTGGTTTTGCCGGCTCCGCCGTGCCCGACCAGGAGCACGTTGCGGATGTCGGAGGCGTCGTAGATCTTCACTCGCCCTCCTTCGCGCCGCGGGTCGCGTGGCAGCGCTGTGAGGCGCGATTGTATGCGGGGCGGCTCCCGCGGGGGAAGGGACGCGGCGCGCCGCGGGACCGGTTGCTACGCTCCGGTTCCTGACGATGACGGCCACGACCCCCCCAACAGCCAGCCCCTCGCCCGGAGGCGATCGCGCGCGCGCCGCCTCGATCGGTGCCCGGCTCGCGGTGTTCGCGGGCGTCCTCTTCGCGGGGCTGGGGTCCTGGGCGATCCTCGATCTGCAGACCCGCCTCGGGGGCGTGCTCGTCGGGGCCTCGGGGCTCGGGCTGATCGGTGCAGGGATCCTCGCACGGCGCAGCGCGACACGCCTCGACCTCGTGCTGGACTCCCTCGCGGACCGGACCTTCGACGCCACGGTCCTCGCCTCGATCGCCTGGGCCACGCGCGCCGCGGAGCCCGCCACCTCCCTCGGGGCCCTCGTCGCGATGGCGGCCGGGTTCCTCGGCGCCTACGTCCGGGCGAAGGGGACCTCGCTCGGCTACGGGGTCGTGGAGAGCCCACGGACACGCGGGCTCCGGTACGGCCTGATCACCGCCGGGCTGCTCGTGGACGGATGGGTTCGGTGGACCGTGTGGGCCGCCGCCGGCGTGTCGATCCTCGCGACGCTCGTCCGCTCGAGCCAGGTGGCGAAGGAGGAGCGCGCGTGAGTGCGAACGAACGAACGGCGTCTCCCCGGCCCCTCCCGGCCGACGATCTCCCGGAGGCGGACCGGGAGACCCTTGCGGAGCGGCTCACCTATCACGGCTACGCAGCCGGGGATCGGCTCGCCCGCGCCCTTTCGGAGCGTGGCGCTCGTGTGCTGGCACGGGTGCTCGCCGCGACGGGTCACGCGATGCTGCGGACGGTCCGTGAGCGAGTATCCCGCAACCAAGCGCAGGTGCTCGGATTGCCGCAGGACGATCCGCTGGTGCGGGCCTCGACACGGGAGGCGTTCCGCCTGTACCTGCGCTACTGGGTGGACACGTTCCGTCTGCGCGATCTGTCCCGCGAACAGGTCCTCGACCGGATGGATGCGACCGGGCTGGAACACATCACCGAGACGCTGCGCGAAGGGCGAGGAGCGATCGCCGTGCTCCCCCACATGGGAAACTGGGATGCCGCGGGGGCATGGATCGCCGCCGAGGGCGTTCGGGTCGTCTCGGTCGCCGAGGAGCTCCGCCCCCGACGCCTGTTCGAGCTCTTCAAGCGTCATCGAGAGCAGGTGGGCCTGCAGATCGTGGGCCTCAACAGGAACGGCGGCGTCGGCCGCAAGCTCGCCGGGGCGCTGGACCAGGGGTCGCTCGTCGCCCTGGTCGCCGATCGCGATCTGTCCGGGCGCGGGGTCCCGGTCGAGATGTTCGGGCGCGAGCGGACGGTCCCGGCGGGTCCCGCGCTCCTGTCGTTGACGACCGAGGCGCCGGTGCTCGTCTGCGTGGTGTCGACGACGCCTACGGGATGGCGTATCAACATCGAACCGCCGATCCGCTGCGAGTCGACCGGCGATCGCCGGGCCGACGTGACCGCCCTGACCCGCCGCCTCGCCGAACGGTTCGAGGAGGCGATCGCGTCGAATCCGGCCGACTGGCACGTGTTCCAACCCGGGTGGCCCGAACCGCGCGCGACGTCCGAGGAACCCGCGGCGGCTCCGTGACGTCCTCGGAACGATCGTTCCGGGTCGCCCTCGCCTGTCCCTATGCCTGGGACGCGCCCGGCGGTGTCCAGGTGCACGTCGCCGAGCTCGCCGAGCATCTGCGCGAACGAGGTCACCAGGTGCTCGTCGTCGCACCCTCGCGCTCGGAGCCGGCGCAACCGTGGGTCCACGTGGTCGGTCGTCCCGTGGACATCCCGTATAACGCATCGGTGGCGCCGATCTGCCCCTGGCCCTCGTCGTCGCGGCGCGTTCGCGATGCACTGGCGGCGTTCGCTCCCGACGTGCTCCACGCGCACGAGCCGCTCACGCCGAGCACGTCGCTGTTCGCCGTTCGATCCGCAGGCGTTCCGGTCGTCGCGACGTTCCACTCGGGAGCTTCGCGGGCGCTCCTCTACGACCTGGCCGCACCCGTGCTGCGCCGCGAGGCCCGCCGGATCGATGTCCGCGTGGCCGTCTCGCGCGCGGCGGCCGCGTTCGCGGGTCGGCGGATCGGCGGAGCGTTCCGGATCGTCGGCAACGGCGTGAACGTCGAACGGTTCCGCGACGCGAGTCCCGCGTCGCTGCCCGGGGTCCCCGGCGGAGCGCAGGACGGCAAGGTTGTGTTGTTCGTGGGGCGGCTCGACGAGCGGAAGGGATTCCCCACCGCGGTGGAGGCCTTCGCGCGCCTCGCGGCCGACGACCCGACGGTTCGGCTCGTCGTTGCCGGCGACGGCCCCGATCGTTCGGCCGTCGAGACCCTCGGGTCCGATGTGCGCTCACGGGTGA
The DNA here is from genome assembly GCA_040881665.1 of Actinomycetota bacterium. Lineage (NCBI taxonomy): Bacteria > Bacillati > Actinomycetota > Actinomycetota bacterium. The sequence goes on along the minus strand of JBBECT010000006.1, from coordinate 87,906 downwards.
GCATGCTCGGACACGTTCCGAACGCCGAGCTTCCTTCGGTGACGGCGGCGTGCGACGCGTTCGTGGGGTCCTCGGTGGGAGGGGAGAGTTTCGGGGTCGTGCTCGTCGAGGCGATGGCGGCGGGATTGCCGGTCGTCGCGAGCCGGATCCCCGGCTACGACGAGGTGATCAGCGACGGGGTGGACGGACTGCTCGTCGGTCCGCGCGACCCCGCCGCGACCGCAGAGGCTCTCGCGCGGGTGCTCGGTGAGCCCTCCCTGTCGGCTCGGCTCGCGGCGGCCGGGAAGCGCCGCGCGGCCTCGTTCTCCTGGGAGGTGATCGCGGGCCACCTGGTGGCCTGCTACGAGGAGGCGATCACCGCAGCGAGGGCCCGGGCGCCCCGTTGTTAGCATGACCGCCGTGCTTCTCATCTGGATCCTGATCGGCGTGGCCGTGCTGTTGGTGCTCGCCCTCGCGCTCGTCTTCAATCGCCTCGTCGCGCTGCGCAACCGGGTCGACAACGGGTGGTCCCAGATCGACGTGCAGCTGCGGCGTCGCTACGACCTGATCCCGAACCTCGTGGAGACGGTGCAGGGCTACGCCCGTCACGAGCGCCAGACCTTCGAGCAGGTGACACAGGCCCGTGCGCGAGCCCTCGACGCCACCGGGGTCGAGGGGCAAGCCCAGGCGGAGAACGCGGTGTCCCGCACCCTGCGCCAGCTGCTGGCCGTCGCCGAGCAGTACCCCGACCTCAAGGCGAACGCGAACTTCCTGGCGCTCCAAGAGGAGCTCACCGGGACGGAGTCGAAGATCGCGTACGCCCGCCAGTTCTACAACGACCAGGTGATGCGGATGAACACGCTGATCGGGTCCTTCCCGGCCAACCTCGTGGCCCGCTCGTTCCGGTTCGCCCCGCGTCCGTTCTTCGACATCGAGGAACCCGCGCGCGCGCCGGTGCAGGTGGACCTCGCCGTGGACGAGTAGCCGCGCGTGTACGAACAGATCGCATCGAACAAGCGTAAGACGGTCCTGATCGTCTTCGGGGCGTTCGCGCTCCTGGCCGCCGTCGGTTTCGCGCTCGGGGTGCTCGCCGGGTCCTCCGGTCCGGTCGGCCTCGCGATCGCGGTCGCCGTCGCGGCGGTCCTGTCGTTCTCGTCGTGGCGCTACGGCGATCGCATCGTCCTTGCGTCGGCGCGGGCGAAGCCCGTCACCCCCGACGAGGAACCCCGGTTGCACAACATCGTCGAAGGGCTCGCGATCGCCGCCGGTGTCCCGAAGCCCTCCGTCTACGTGATCCCCGAGCAGGCGCTGAACGCGTTCGCCACCGGGCGCGATCCGGAGCACTCCTCGATCGCTGTCACCCGCGGGTTGCTCGATGCGATGAGCCGGGTGGAGCTCGAGGGCGTGATCGGTCACGAGATGGCCCACGTGGTCGACCGCGACATCCTTTTGGGAACGATCGTGGCGACGCTGATCGGGGCGGTCGTGCTGATCTCGGAGTTCATGCTGCGCGCGTGGTTCTGGGGTGGCATCGGCGGGCGCCGTGGCAACGACAACAGCGGGGGACCGGCCGCGGGCATCCTCGCGCTCGTCGGGATCCTGCTGATGATCCTCGCGCCGATCGCCGGTGAGCTGATCAAGCTGTCGATGTCACGCAACCGTGAGTACCTCGCCGACGCGCAGGGCGCGCTGCTCACGCGCTACCCGCCGGGCCTCGCCGCGGCGCTCCGGAAGATCGGCGGGACACCGGCCGCGATGCACGCCGCGAACAACGCCACGGCCCACCTGTGGATCGCCACCCCGTCCCGGTTCCGAGGCAGCAAGACCGGCGCGATGGAGCGGCTGTTCGAGACGCACCCGCCCCTGGAGGAGCGGATCCGGCGTCTTGAGGAGATGTGACGAATGCCCCGGGTCGTTGAGGGCCCCCCGAACCGGGGCTAGCATCGGAGCGGCCGATCCCTTTGGGTCGTGCCCAACCTCTCCACCAGACCCCTGATCGAGATCCCTGAGGAGGAACGTCCCTTGGCGCTGTCCCAACGCGGAAAGATCATCACCGCGATCGTCGGAGTGATCGCGGTCGCCGTGATCGCGGTCGTCGGGTACGCCCTGGCGACCGGGGAGAACCCGGTCGCGGCGATCACGGATCCGATCACCGGCGGGGACGAGCCGCCGACGTGCCCGCTCACCGGCGAGAACGCTGCGAGCGAGAAGGCCGCGAACCAGCCGGTCGTCGCCGTCAAGGTCGACAACACCGAGGCCGCGCGTCCGCAGGTCGGCATCGACGAAGCCGACCTCGTGTACGAGGAGCTCGTCGAGGGCGGCATCACCCGCTGGATCGTCGTGTTCCAGTGCGCCAAGCCCGACCGGGTCGGACCGATCCGAAGCGCGCGCACGACCGACGCGGAAGTGCTGATCCAGTTCGGCAAGCCCGTGCTCGGCTTCTCCGGTGGAGCGAAGTCGGTCGTGAAGTACGTGAAGCGGTCCGGCGTCCAGGCGTTCGACGAGGACGCGGGCGGCGAGGCGTTCACCCGAGATCCCAGCCGCGTTCCCCCGCAGGATCTCTTCCTCGACATACCGAAGCTCGCGAAGCAGGGCAAGAAGGCGAAGGCCGAGGTGCCCGAACCACAGTTCGAGTATTCGGACGAGCTGCCGGAGGGCCGCAGCAAGAAGGCGGGTCAGATCGACATGGTCTTCTCGTCGATCAACCAGGCGGCCTGGGAATGGAACAAGGGCGAAGAGCGCTGGGCCCGATTCGACGGCGGCAGCCCGAACGTGCTGGAGAACGGCGATCAGATCCTCGCGAACAACGTCGTCGTCCAGATGGTCAAGGTCACCGAAGGCGAGATCACCGACGCGTCGGGTTCCCCGTCGCCGGAGGTCAAGGTGACCGGGAAGGGCAAGGCGATGCTGTTCCGCGACGGCCGGGTCTTCTCCGGCACCTGGGAGCGGCCCTCGCTCGAGGACCGGACGACGTTCACGACGAGGGAGGGAGACGCCTTCGTCCTGACCCCCGGGAACACCTGGATCGAGCTGTTCCCCAGCAGCGACGGGTTCGTGGAGTCCAGCTTGGAGGTCTCCAAGTAGGCGACGCGTTGTGACGCCGCCGGGCGTGCCTGCGGGTGCGCCGGCGGCGGTACACTGCCGGAAGCGGCCCGGACGCCTCGTTCGGGCGAACCCAGCAGGCGCACCGTTCCCGTCTCGTTCCCGGGTCGGGGCCCGTCGAGGAGGAGATCCGCGTGGAACGCGAGACCGGCACCTTCCGGGTGAAGTCCGGCCTGGCCGAGATGCTCAAGGGTGGCGTCATCATGGACGTCACGACGGCCGACGAGGCGAAGATCGCCGAGGACGCCGGCGCGTGCGCGGTCATGGCGCTCGAGCGGGTTCCCGCCGATATCCGTCGCGACGGTGGCGTGGCGCGCATGTCCGACGCCACCAAGATCGAGGAGATCAAGCAGGTCGTCTCGATCCCGGTGATGGCCAAGGCGCGGATCGGTCACTTCGTCGAAGCGCAGGTGCTCCAGGCGCTCGGTGTCGACTACGTCGACGAGTCCGAGGTGCTGACGCCCGCGGACGAGGAGTTCCACATCGACAAGTGGGCGTTCACCGTTCCGTTCGTGTGCGGCGCGCGCAACCTGGGTGAGGCGCTCCGCCGGATCGCCGAGGGCGCGGCGATGATCCGCACGAAGGGCGAGGCCGGCACCGGTAACGTGGTCGAGGCGGTGCGCCACCAGCGCACGATGACGCGTCAGATGCAGCAGCTCACGACGGCCTCCCCCGAGCAGTTCGTGACCCTCGCGAAGGAACACGGCGCGCCGGTCGACCTGATCCGCGACGTCGCCTCGACCGGGCGACTTCCGGTCGTCGATTTCGCCGCCGGGGGCATCGCGACCCCGGCCGACGCGGCCCTGATGATGCAGCTGGGCGTCGACGGGGTGTTCGTCGGCTCGGGCATCTACAAGTCCTCGGACCCGGCGAGCCGGGCGCGCGCGATCGTCGAAGCGACGACACACTTCAACGACCCGGACGTCGTGGCGAAGGTCTCCCACGACCTCGGCGACGCGATGCCGGGCCTGGACATCGCCGAGCTCGGCGACAACCTGCTGCAGACGCGCGGCTGGTAGCACCGGGAGGCGTTGCGCGATGAAGGTCGGCGTGCTCGCGTTGCAGGGAGACTTCCGCGAACACGTTCGCACCCTCGCCGACGCCGGCGCCACGCCGCTCGAGGTCCGGACACCCGCCGATCTCGCCGAGGTCGACGGGCTGGTGATCCCCGGCGGCGAGTCGACGACGATCGGCAAGCTCGCGGTGTCCGCCGGGCTCGTCGCACCGATCCGCGATCGCGTCCACGCCGGGATGCCGGTGCTCGGGACCTGCGCGGGCATGATCGTCCTCGCAGCGGAAGTGCTCGACGGCGAACCCTTGCTCGGGCTCCTCGACGTCAGCGTGCGGCGCAACGCCTACGGACCGCAGGTGGAATCGTTCGAGGCCGATCTGCGGGTCCGCGGGATCGAGCATCCGGTGCGTGGGGTCTTCATCCGCGCTCCCTGGGTCGAGCGGATCGGTCCCGGAGTCGAGGTCCTCGCCGAACACGAGGGCCGCCCCGTCGTCCTGGAGCACGAGCACGTCCTCGTCGCGTCGTTCCACCCGGAGCTGGTGGGCGAGACGGGCCTCCACGCGTACTGGCTGGAGAAGGTGTAGCGGGGATGTCCGGGCACTCCAAGTGGGCGACGATCAAGCGCAAGAAGGCGGCGAACGACGCCAAGCGTTCGAACATGTACGCGAAGCTGCTGCGCGCGGTCGAGGTCGCGGCGCGCGAAGGTGGGGGAGATCCCGACGGGAACATGACCCTCGCATCGGCGATCGAGAAGGCGAAGGGGTTGTCGGTCCCGAACGACAACATCGACCGGGCGATCAAACGCGGGAGCGGTGAGGACGACTCGGGCGCGCGGTACGAGGAGCTGCTCTACGAGGGGTATGCGACCGGCGGCATCGCGGTGCTCGTCGAAGCGCTGACCGACAACCGGAACCGGACCGGTCAGGAGGTCCGTCACGCGTTCACACGCTCGAACGGCAACTTCGGCGAGCAGGGGAGCACGGCGTGGATGTTCGAGCGAAAGGGCCTGGCCGTCGTCGAGAAGTCGCTCGCTCCGGACGAAGAGCGCATGCTCGAGCTGGCGCTCGAGTCCGGCGCCGAGGATCTGCGGGATTCCGAGAGCTCGTGGGACATCGTGTGCGACCCCTCGGCGTTCAAGGCCGTGCAGAGTGCGCTCGAGCAGGCGGGCGTGCCGGTGTTCTCGGCCGAGATCACGATGATCCCCAAGAGCACGATCCCGGTCGAGGGCGGCGAGGCGAAGCAGGTGCTCGCGCTGATCGAGGCCCTCGAAGAGCTGGAAGACATCCAGAACGTCTACGCGAACTTCGACATCCCCGAGGCGGTCATGGCCGAGCTCGGCTGAGCAGGCGGTGGCCCAGCGGCCGGCTCAGGTGACGTCTGCCGATCCCGGCTCCAGGGTGCGAGCGAGGGACGGGCGTCGGCGCACCCAGCGTTCGACGGGTTCGATCGCGGCGAACAACAGCGGGTTGATAGAGACCGACAGCACCGCGGTCGCGACGACGAGCTGGAACCCCTCGTCGGACAGCATCCCCAGCTGCGTGCCCGCGGTTGCGACGATGAACGAGAACTCACCGATCTGCGCCAGGCCCGCGGCGACGGTCAGGCCGATCGATAGAGGCCGTCGAAGGAGCAACACGATCAACAGAGCGGCGAGGGACTTGCCGATCACGACGACGCCGACCAATGCCGCGATCGCGGCCGGACTGTCGAGGAGGATCGCAGGATCGAGCAACATGCCGACGGCGACGAAGAACAACACCCCGAACGTGTCGCTCAAGGGAAGGATGTCCTTCGCCGCGCGCTCGGTGAGGTGCGACTCGTTCAGGACGGCTCCTGCCAGGAACGCGCCCAGCGCGAGCGACACATCGAAGACGACGCTGGCGACGAACGCGATGCCGAGCGCGATCGACAGCACCGCGAGCGTGAAGATCTCACGGAACCCGTCGCGCTCGACGTGATCCAGGATCCACGGCAGCACGCGCGCCCCGACGACGAGCATCAGCGCGGTGAACACGATCGCCTTCCCGATCGCGGCCGCCACCGACACGAGTGCCGAGCCCTCCGAGCCGGGCTGACCTTCGGCCCCGAACGCGGTCGCCACGGTAGGAAGCAGCACGAGGGCGATCACGGTGAACAGATCCTCGACGATCAGCCACCCGACCGCGACCTGCCCCGGAGGGGTGTTCACCGCGTTGCGTCGCTCGAGGGCGCGGAGCAGGACGACCGTGCTCGCGACCGAGATCGCCAGTCCGAGCACGAACGACTCCAGCGGGTCGCCTCCGATCGCCAGCCCGACGGCCATGCCGAGCCCGATGGCCACCGTGATCTGGCCGACGGCCCCCGGCAGCGCGACCGAGCGCACCCGGAGCAGGTCCTGGACGCTGAAGTGCAGGCCGACGCCGAACATCAGCAGGATCACGCCGATCTCGGCCAGCTCGAGCGCGATGTCGGTGTTCGCGACCAGTCCGGGGGTGGCGGGCCCGATCGCCACGCCCGCGAGCAGGTAGCCGACGATCGCAGGCAGGCGCAGGTGACGAGCCACGAACCCCCCGACGAACGCGGCCGGCAGCGCGATCGCGATCGTCGCGATCAACTCGGGGGCGTGCTCCTCCATGTGGTCGATGTTCTCAGGTCGTCGGCGCTCGCTCCCGGAAAGCGCCCGGGGGGGATGATTGCCCACGTCTCGCGGGCGACCTAGACTCCGCACATATGTTCGATTCCTGTGTCCTCGGCGTCGACCCGGGGATCGCCTCGCTCGGGATCGCGGCCGTGGCGCGTCGCGACCGCCGTCCCGATCTGCTGTGGACCGAGACCGTCCGCACGCCGGCGGATCAGCGCGAGCAGCACCGGCTCGCGCGGATCTATGCGGCGGTGCGCGCCGCGATCGACGCCCACGCGGCCGCCGCGCTCGCGGTAGAGCGTGTGGCGTGGAACCGGAACGTCACCAGCGGTCTGCAGGTCGCCCGGGCGACCGGTGTCGTGCTGCTGGCCGCGGCCGACGCCGGTATCGACGTCGCCGAGTACGGTCCGCTCGAGGTGAAGCTGGCGATCACCGGGGTCGGCAACGCGAGCAAGCGACAGGTCCACGCCGCCCTGGTGTCCGCGCATGGGCTCCGCGGGGTGCCCTCGCAACCGGACGCAGCGGACGCCGTCGCCGTCGCCGTGTGCCACGTGACGCAGTCCCGTCTGCGCCGGGCCGCGGACCGGGCGGTGGCGCGATGATCGCCTTCCTGTCGGGGACCGTGGCCGAGAAGGGCGCGAACCGCGTCGTGGTCGAAACCGGGGGCGTGGGCTATGACCTCGCGGTCCCGACGTCGACCGTCGCGGGGCTCCCGGGGGTCGGCAAGCCCGCGAAGATCCACACCCGCATGGTCGTGCGCGACGACGGCATCACCCTGTACGGGTTCTCCTCTCCCGACGAGCGTACGCTGTTCGATCTGCTCACCGGCGTGACGGGGGTCGGTCCGAAGGTCGGACTCGCGTTCCTGTCCGCCCTCACGCCGGATGCGTTGCGTCGGGCGATCCTGGCCGGCGACGTCACGGCGCTCACCGTCGTTCCGGGCGTCGGCAAGAAGGTCGCGCAACGGGTCGTCCTCGACCTGAAGGACACGTTCGGCGGCGACGTGATCGTGCTCGAAGGTCCGCTTGCCGACGTGCGCGAGGCGCTCTTGTCGCTGGGGCTTACGCCACAGGAGGCGACCGAGGCGATCGCCGAGCTCGGCCCGGACGGAACCCGTCCCGCCGAGGAACTGCTCCGCGAGGCGTTGCAGAAGGTGGGACGGGCATGACCGGCGAGCCCCACGGCACCGACGCAGACGCGGATGCGGTCGTCGATCTCGGCGAAGGTGCGCGGCTCGTGGACACCGGCGAGCTGGGCGAGGAGGAACGTTCCTTCGACAACGCTCTCCGCCCCCGCACGCTCTCGGAGTTCGTCGGCCAGGCAAAGGTCAAGGAACAGCTGCAGCTGCTGATGGACGGCGCCCGGTCGCGCGGCGAGACCGTCGACCACACGTTGTTCAGCGGTCCACCGGGGCTCGGCAAGACCACCCTGGCGAGCATCGTCGCGCACGAGATGGGGGTCGGGTTCCAGCCGACGTCGGGTCCGGCGCTCGAGCGCGCGGGCGACCTCGCGGCGATCCTGACCAACCTTGAGGAAGGCGACGTCCTGTTCGTCGACGAGATCCATCGGATGCCGCGCGCGGTCGAGGAGATCCTGTATCCGGCCCTGGAGGACTTCAAGCTCGATGTGATCCTCGGCAAGGGCCCCAGCGCCCGGAGCATCCGGCTCGAGCTTCCCCACTTCAGCCTCGTCGCGGCGACGACCCGGCCCGGGCGGATCACCCTGCCGTTGCGGGAGCGCTTCGGGTTCTCACCCCGGCTGGACTACTACTCCGCCGACGACCTCGGCACGATCGTGCACCGGTCCGCGGGCATCCTCGAGTCAGAGCTCGACGACGAGGGGGCAGCCGAGATCGCGGGACGTTCGCGCGGCACCCCGCGTGTGGCGAACCGGCTGCTGCGGCGGGTGCGCGACTACGCGCAGGTGCGACGCGACGGCCGGATCTCCGCGGACGTCGCACGGTCGGGTCTGGAGCTGTTCGAGGTCGACGACGAGGGCCTGGACAAGGTGGACCTGGCGATCCTGCAGGCGATCGTGCAGCGCTTCCGGGGAGGTCCCGTGGGGCTGTCGACCCTGGCAGCCGCCGTCGGCGAGGAGTCGGACACCGTCGAGGACGTCTACGAGCCCTACCTGCTCCAGCTCGGGTTCCTGCACCGGACCCCCCGTGGGCGGGTGGCGACCGAGCGTGCCTACCGGCACCTGGGCATCGCCGCCGAGGGCGCGCTGCCCCTGTAGCTGCGCCGATCGACCTTCCGGGGGCGGCGGCGGTAGCCTGTAAGCTCCCCGAGGCTCGAGGAGGGGCCCCCACATCATGACCCAGCTGATCGCATCCATCGCCGCAGAGACCTCGGACGGGGGCGGCAACATCGTCGGGTTCCTGCTGCCGCTCGTGCTGATGGGCGGCCTGTTCTACTTCCTGCTGATCCGGCCGCAGCAGAAGCGCGCTCGCGCCCAGGCCGCGCTGCTCTCCAGCATCGAGACGGGCGACGAGGTGATGACCGCAGGCGGGCTGATCGGCACCGTGATCGACATCGATGACGATGCCGACATCGTGACGGTCGAGATCGCCCCCGGCGTCCAGACGCGGATGGTCCGTCGCGCGATCTCCCAGAAGATGGTGGACGAGGACGACGAGACCTACGTCGACGAGGACGACGAGGTCGTGGAGCTCGACGACGCGGACGACGCGGCCGACGAGCGCGGGACCCGCTGAGCGCGGGACCCGCTGAGCGGGCGTCACGCCGACGCGCAGCCGACGCAGCGATGGCCACTGTTCCCGGCCCACCCGATGATGCAACCGGCGCGGAGACGGGGGGAGCGATCCTCCCCGAGGACCCGGTCGACGCTCCCGAGGCCCGTGGCATCACGCTCGAGCTCGTCCGTGATCATCCGGAGCTGTCGAGCTTCATCGCGGCCGCCGACCGCGTCATGGAGGGGCTCGGCTACACCGAGCACGGGTTCCGCCACGCGAACCTGACCGCGCAGATCGCCTACCAGGTCCTCGCGAGGCTCGACTTCGACGAGGAGCAGGCGGTCCGTGGATGCGTCGCGGCCTACCTGCACGACGTCGGGAACATGATCTCTAGAGAGATGCACGGGCAGACCGGTGCGGTGCTCGTCTACGAGGCACTCCGTGACCAGGTCTCCCCGCAGGATCTGACGACGATCGTCGCGGCCGTGGCGAACCACGAGGAACCCGAGGGGTCGCGGATCTCGATCGAGTCGGCGGCGGTGATCCTCGCGGACAAGTCGGACGTGCACCGCAGCCGGGTGCGCAAGTCCGGCCGGCCGGAGTTCGACATCCACGATCGCGTGAACTACGCGGCGGAGCAGAGCTTCCTGCGGGTAGACTCCGGTGCCCGCACGATCACCCTCGAGCTCACGATCGACACCCAGATCAGCCAAGTGATGGAGTACTTCGAGATCTTCCTGGGCAGGATGCAGATGTGCAGGCTCGCGGCCGAGAAGCTCGGCTGTAGCTTCAAGCTCACGATCAACAAGGCCGAGCTCGCGTGAAGAAGCGCACGCGCAACTGGTGGCTGTCGATCTTCTTCTCGGTCGCCCTCGTGGCCGCCTCGATCGTGGGATGGATCGTCGGCATCGTCCCGGTGCTCGGCCTCGATCTCGAGGGCGGGGTCTCCGTCACGCTCTCGGCGCCCGAGGGCACGCCCCAGCCGGTGATGAACCGAGCGCTCGAGAGCATCCGCAACCGCGTCGATGCCTTCGGCGTCGCCGAACCCGAGATCTTCGTCACGGGAACGAGCATCGAGGTCCAGATCCCCGGACTCGCCGAGGGAACGATCCAGGAGAACCGTGAGCCGCAGTCCTGTCTGATCGCGCGCGGCGACCGCAACCTCGGATGTCTCCCGACCTCGGCCGAGGCCGAGACGGTGCTCGATCAGCTCGAGGTGGTCGACGTGCCGCCGCAGTACTGCATCGTGGGGGACGACGGGCAGTTCGGGTGTTTCGGGTCCGAGCGCGACGCGCAGGCATCGCTCGACTCGGCGAACGTGGCCCGCCAGGGGGACCAGTTCTGCGTGACGAGCCAGGGCGGCGGCAACCTGCGCTGCTTCCCCGAGCGGGCGGACGCCGAGGCGTTCGTCCAGGACCTACGGATCGAGGAGCAAACCGCCTCGTGCGTGCGCGACGCGGACGGCGAGAACGTCGACTGCTTCCCGACGAACGAGGAAGCGCAGGAGCTGCTCGATTCCGTCCAGATCCGCGAGGTCGACCGCCGGTTCTGCGTCGTGTCCTCGGCGGAACAGAACCTCGGATGCTTCTTCACGCGCGACGCCGCACAGGCGCGCCTGCAGGAGACGGGCCAGGAGCGCTTGATCCAGCTGATCGGGGCGACGGCCCGCCTCGAGGAGCGCGAGGTGCTCGAGACGCTCGCACCCGGGGTTCCGGGGTTCGAGGAGGCGGAGGTCACCTGCGCGACCCTGCAGCAACAGGAGACCGAGGAGTGCTCGTTCGAGGCGCTCGAGGATCAAGAGGTCGTGTTCCGAGGCCCGGGCGATCCGGAGACCGCGCCGAAGTACCGTCTCGGCCCCGTCCGGCTCACGGGAGATGCGATCCGCCGTGCGACCGCGGTGTTCAGCGCACCGGGTCAGCAGACCACGGGTGCCGCGGGGTGGTCGGTCGAGTTCCAGCTCACAGGGGCGGGAGCGGACACGTTCGGCGAGGTGACCACCGAGCTCGTCGGCCGCCAGCTGGCGATCGTCCTCGACCAGGAGGTGGTCTCGGCCCCATCGATCAACGAGCCGATCACGGGCGGCCGCGCGAACATCACCGGCGACTTCACCGAGCAGGAGGCGCGCGATCTGGCCACGACGCTCAACGCCGGGTCGCTCCCGGTGCAGCTCACCCAGCAGCAGCTCGTCACCGTCAGCCCGACCCTCGGTGAGGAATCTCTCCGGCAGGGCCTGATCGCGGGGATCGCCGGACTGTTCCTGCTGGCCGCGTACCTGTTCTTCTACTACCGGATCCTCGGGCTGGTCGCCTGGCTCGGGATGGCGACCTGGGGTGTGCTCGCCCTCGGCCTGATCTCGCTCGGCGGCGAGGCGTTCGGCTACTCGCTCACGCTGGCAGGCGTCGCGGGGCTCGTGATCTCGCTCGGCGTGACGGCCGACTCCTACATCGTGTTCTTCGAACGGCTGAAGGACGAGGTCCGAAGGGGCAAGACCCCGCGGACGGCCGTCGAGCCGGCGTTCGCGAAGTCGTGGCACACGATCGTCGCCGCCGACGTCGTGACCGGGATCGCGGCGATGGGCCTCTACGTCACGGCCGTCAGCTCGGTGCGCGGGTTCGCGCTCACCCTGGGCGTGGCGGTGTTCCTCGACCTGTTCGTCGTCTACTTCTTCAAACGGCCGGTCGCGTTCCTGATCGCTCGGAACGAACGCCTCGTGTCGATCCCGGGTATCGGCCTCAAGGCGGGGCTCGGGATCGCACACGACGCGGAGACGGCGCCGATCGCGGGAGGTGAGCGATGAGCACGATGTCGCACGCCGTAGCGATCTTCCGCGGTCAGGAGACGCCCCAATTCAACATCATGGGCAGGCGCAAGATCTGGTTCGCGATCTCCGGCGTGCTGATCGCGGTCTCGATCGTCGGGCTGTTCTGGCCCGGGTTGAACCTTTCGATCGACTTCGAGGGCGGTGCGCTGATCACGGTAGACAACCCGAACGCGATCACGGTCGAGCAGGTGGAGGACGTCCTGACCGAGGCCGGGGTGTCCGGGGCGGAGGTCCAGGAGGTGGGCGGGGACACGATCACGATCCGGACCGAGAGCTTCGGCTCCGGCGGTGCCCAGGACGTGATCGCCTCGATCGCCGAAGCGGTGGGGGTGCCACAGGGTGAGGTCACGCTCGAGGACGTGGGTCCCACCTGGGGCGCAGAGATCTCGCGCAAGGCGCTGACGGGGATGGTCGTCGTCCTCGCCGCGATCACCCTGTACATCACCCTGCGGTTCGAGTGGAAGATGGCGATCGGCGCGATCATCGCGCTGTTCCACGACGTGGCGATCACCGCCGGCGTCTACGTCTTCACCGGCCGCGAGGTCACCCCCGAGACGGTGATCGCGGTCCTCACGATCTTCGGGTTCTCCCTTTACGACACGGTGGTGATCTACGACCGCATCAGGGAGAACGCGGCCTCCCTCGCCGCCGTCGGCAAGGAGGGGTACGACGGGGTCGTGAACCGTTCGATGAACGAGGTCCTGATGCGGTCGATCAACACCTCGGTCGTCGTCCTGCTCCCGATCCTCAGCTTGCTCCTGTTCGGCGGCGAGACCCTCAAGGACTTCGCCTTCGCGATGTTCATCGGAACCCTGACCGGCGCCTACTCGTCGATCTTCATCGCGGCGCCGGCGCTCGTGGTGCTGAAGGAGCGCGATCCGCGCTACCGCCAGCTCCGCGAACGTTCGAAGACCCGTCAGGTGGCGGCCGCAGCTGCGGGTGCGCGGGCCACCGGGTCGGTCGAGGCCGATGAGACCGCCGCCGCCGTGAGCGCCCGGCCGAAGCCCTCCTCGGGCGCGGGACGGAGCTCCAAGCCGCCACCCAAGAGCAAGCGGAAGCCACCCAAGAAGCCCAAACGGAGGTAAGCGGTGCAGATCGAAGCCATCAAGTCGTTGATCCGGGACGTCCCCGACTTCCCGCAGGAAGGCATCGTCTTCAAGGACATCACGCCGTTGCTGGCCGACGAGATCGCGTTCTCGACGATCATCGACCTGATCGTGGTCCACTTCGGCCGAGGGAACATCGACAAGGTCGTGGGGATCGAGGCGCGCGGTTTCATCCTCGCCTCGCCGGTCGCCTACCACTTCGGTGCCGGGTTCGTCCCCGTGCGCAAGGCCGACAAGCTGCCCTGGGAGACCGAAGCCGCGGAGTATTCCCTGGAGTACGGGACGGCGACCCTGGAGATCCACAAGGACGCCGTGAACCCCGGGGAGCGGGTGCTGATCGTCGACGACGTGCTCGCCACCGGGGGCACCGCGAAGGCCACGGCCGACCTGGTCGAGCGGATCGGGGGCAAGGTCGTGGGGATCGCCTGCCTGATCGAGCTCGGGTTCCTCGAAGGCGCCAAGCAGGTCGACGGCTACGACCTGTTCACGCTCCTCGAGTACTGAGAGACGCCTCACTCCAGGCGGGGGGTACAGCCCTCCTTGGCTGGGTGTTTCTCCCGGTGTCTTTACGGCCTCCTGTTGTCCCGTCGGGCAGATACCACAGAGGCCATTGACAGCATGACAGCATGAGGTCATACTTTTACCTTCGGAGGGATCCCGGGCGGGGTCCTTTGGGAGGCCTGGGCCATGCAGGACATGCGGAAGCGATCCAAGAACGGAAGGGAAGGCGCCACTCGGCAGCTCACGGTCCGCGTTCCCGAGGAGGTGCACGAGGCCATCCGGACGTTGTCGGTGGCAATCGAGGTAAGCGCGAACGAGATCGTGCTGCGAGCGGTTCGTGACTACCTGTCGAACGAGGGGCACCGGGATGCCGTCGACAGCTTCGCTCGGCGGGCGCAGGACCGATACGCGGTGGCGCTCGAAAAGCTCGCTGACCTGTAGAGAGGGAAGGCGGCATGCAGTACCTGACGGCGGACGATGTTGCCCGGATCAACGCACGGGTGCTTGGGCAGACGATGCTCCGGGACTTTGGTCTGCTCGACAGTGCGACCCTGGAGACCTCCGGGCCCCCATCAGCTCTCCACATCGGCTGCCCGGGGTCGAGGACCTGCGCGGCTACACTGGCTGTGACGAGGAGGAACGCCGGTGGACAGCCGTGAGCAGGTCAGGAGCGAGCGTCGACCTCGTCTGCTGTCGCGCCTGCGGCCGGCGGAGGCCCCGCCCGAGGGGATCGAGCCGCTCCTTCGGGTGATCAAGTCCTACAACCCGAAGGCGGACCTCGACGAGGTCCAGGACGCCTATCGGCTCGCCGAGGCGTCCCACGCCGGACAGAAGCGCGTCTCGGGTGAGGACTTCATCGAGCACCCGCTGTCGGTCGCGCAGATCCTGGCCGACCTGCACCTGGACACGACGACGATCGTCGCGGCGCTGTTGCACGACACGGTCGAGGACACCGAGGTCTCGATCGAGCAGCTCGAGCACCGGTTCAGCCCGGACGTGGCCGGCATCGTGGACGGGCTCACCAAGCTCGAGGCGATCGAGTTCCGCAGCCGCGAGCAGGAACAGGCGGAGAACGTTCGCAAGATGATCGTCGCGATGGCCGGCGATATCCGCGTGCTGCTGATCAAGCTGGCCGACCGGCTCCACAACATGCGCACCCTCGGAAGCATGCCCGCGCCCAAGCAGCGCGCGAAGGCCACCGAGACCCTCGAGATCTATGCGCCGCTCGCACATCGCCTCGGCGTGCAGCAGATCAAGTGGGAGTTGGAGGACCTGTCGTTCAAGACCCTGCACCCGGGGCCCTACCGCGAGATCGCGAGCCTGGTCGACAAGCGACGGGGTGAGCGTCAGGAGCTGATCGACGACGTCCTCGAGCAGGCGCGCTCGAAGATGAAGGAGCTCGGCATCAAGGGCGAGGTCGAAGGGCGACCCAAGCACCTGTACTCGATCTACGAGAAGATGGTGTTGCGCGGCAAGGAGTTCAACGAGATCTACGACCTCGTCGGCGTGCGGGTGCTCGTCGATCAGGTGCGCGACACCTACGGCGCCCTCGGGGCGATCCATGCGCTGTGGAAGCCGGTTCCGGGTCGCTTCAAGGACTACGTCGCGATGCCCAAGAACAACATGTACCAATCGCTGCACACGACCGTTCTCGGCCCGGGTGGTACGCCGATCGAATTCCAGATCCGCACGCGCGAGATGCACCGCACGGCGCAGTACGGGATCGCCGCGCACTGGCGCTACAAGGAGGGCGGCAAACAGTCCAAGGGTGACGCCGACCTGGCCTGGCTCGGACAGATGCTCGAGTGGCTCAAGGACATGCGCGACCCGCGCGAGTTCATGGAGGGGCTCAAGGTCGACCTCTACGGCGGGCAGGTGTTCGTCTTCAGTCCGAAGGGCGACGTGGTGAACATGCCGACCGGCGCGACGCCCGTCGACTTCGCCTACACGATCCACACCGAGGTCGGTCACCGCGCGATCGGCGCCAAGGTGAACGGCAAGCTCGTGCCGCTCGACTACGAGCTGCGAACCGGGGACACGGTCGAGGTGCTCACCTCGAAGTCCCGGATGGAGGGTCCCTCGCAGGACTGGCTCCAGTTCGTGGCGACGCCGCGCGCGCGCAACAAGATCAAGCAGTGGTTCTCTCGGGAGCGGCGCGAGGACGCCCTCGAGCAAGGGCGGGACACCCTCCAGCGGGTCCTGCGCAAGCAGCACGCCCCACTGAAGCGCCGCGCTACCGAGGAGGCGCTGAACCAGATCGCCGGCGAGCTGCACTACCCGAACCTCGACGCGCTCTATGTCGCGGTGGGGGAGAACCGGGTGTCGCCGCAGTCGATCGTGGCCCGGATGTCCCGGATGCTGGCCGGCACGCCGGAGGAGGACGTCACCGAGGTCCCCCTCGCGCGACCGGTGAAGATCGCCCGCCCGGACGTCACCGCAGGCGTGGTGGTTCCCGGCGCCGACGACGTGTGGGTACGGCTCGGCCGTTGCTGCACGCCCGTGCCGGGGGACGAGATCATGGGGTTCGTGACGCGGGGTCAGGGCGTGTCCGTGCATCGCACAGACTGTCCGAACGCGAAGGCGCTCGCGCGCGAACCCGAGCGCCTGATCGACGTCAGCTGGGCCGAGGGCAAGCCGACGATCTTCACGGTCGCGGTCCAGGTCGAGGCGCTCGACCGAACGCGGCTGCTTTCCGACGTCGCCACGGTGCTGTCCGACAATCACGTGAACATCCTGTCCGCGACCTCGACCACGAATCGGGACCGCATCGTGAAGCTCCGCTTCACCTTCGAGCTCGCCGACATCACCCATCTCACCGGCGTGCTGTCGGCCGTGAAGAAGGTCGAGGGTGTCTACGACGCGTACCGGGTCGTTCCCCGGTAAGGCGCGCGCTCGCGGATGCGGATCGTCCTGCAGCGCGTCTCGCGCGCATCGGTGACCGTCGACGGCGAGGTCACCGGGGAGATCGGTCGCGGGTACCTGCTTCTGGTCGCGGCCGGCCACGAGGACACGCCCGAGCAGGTCGCGTGGCTCGCCGACAAGATCGTCGGGTTGCGCGTGTTCTCCGATGCGCAGAGCAAGATGAACCTGCCGCTGGCCGAGGTCGACGGAGCGGCACTCGTCGTCTCGCAGTTCACGCTCTACGGCGACGTGCGCAAGGGCCGTCGCCCCTCGTGGCTCGGAGCCGCGCCTCCCGAGCAGGGAGCCGAGGGCGTGGAAGCCTTCGCTCGTGCACTCGAGGAGCGCGGGGTTCGCGTCGAACGCGGCCGGTTCGGCGCGCACATGGACGTCGAGCTGAACAACGACGGCCCC
This sequence comes from Actinomycetota bacterium, assembly GCA_040881665.1. Lineage (NCBI taxonomy): Bacteria > Bacillati > Actinomycetota > Actinomycetota bacterium. The sequence goes on along the minus strand of JBBECT010000006.1, from coordinate 70,761 downwards.
GTGACCCTCATGCTCGATTCCGAGAAGACCTTCTAGGTCCCGGCCTCGGCAAGCCCACGGACCCCGGTCGGCCGCAGGTGCCCCGCTAGGATAGGGGCCTCATGTTCCTGGACGTGTTCAACGACAACCCGATGGCATCGAACTGCTGGCTCGTGGCGGCCGAGGGCAGCGACGACGCGGTCGTCGTCGATCCCGGGTTCGAGGCCCCGCGGGTGCTCCGCCAGCTCGAGAAGGCGGGGAAGCGACCCGTGGCGGTGCTCGCGACCCACGGGCACCACGATCACATCGGCGCCGCCGCCAACCTCTGCGGGGACGAGGTCCCGCTCTACATCCACGAGGCCGACGCGCTCGCGCTGTCCGACGCCGAGACCTGGGGTGCGGGGTACGCCGCCCCCCCGGTTCCGGTCAAGGACGTCCGCACGCTCGCCGGCGGCGAACGGCTGATGTTCGCGGGGTTCGAGATCGAGGTGCTCCACACGCCGGGTCACACGCCCGGGAGCGTGTGCTTCCGGACCGATGGGCTCGTGTTCTCCGGTGACCTCGTGTTCGCCGGCTCGATCGGGCGCCACGACTTCCCCAACTCCTCCGCGTCCCAGATCCGGGAGAGCCTGCGACGGTTCCTCGAGCTGGACGACGCGCTCCCCGTTCATCCCGGCCACGGGCCGTCGACCTCCCTTGGGCGCGAGCGCGCGACCAACCCGTTCCTCGAACCGGGCGGGTTCCTCGGGACGCGTTGATGGAGCTCGCGCCGCCGCGGGGGACCGCGGACCTGTTGCCCCCGCGCGCGGACGCGATGCTCGATCTGTACGAACGCTCGCACCGCACGGCGCGCCTGTACGGCTACCGCTACGTCGAGACGCCGACCTTCGAGCACACGGAGCTGTTCGCACGGACCTCTGGCGCGACCTCCGACGTCGTGACCAAGGAGATGTACACGTTCGAGGACACGAAGGGCCGATCGTTCACGCTGCGACCCGAGAACACGGCGTCGGTCGTCCGCGCCTACCTGACCCACCAGCACGATCTCGGTGCGCCGTTCCGCGCCTACTACGTCGGATCGCAGTTCCGTCACGGACGCCCGCAGGCCGGGCGTCTGCGGGAGTTCCGCCAGTTCGGGGTCGAGGTCCTGGGGGTGGCCGGACCGGACGCCGACGTGGAGGTGATCGAGCTCGGCGAGCGCTTCCTCCGCGATCGCGGGCTACGCGACCAGGTCCTGCACCTCAACTCGATCGGCGACGCCGCCTGCCGTCCGGCCTACCGGGAGCTGCTCGTGGCTCACTTTGAACCGCACCTGGACGAGCTCGACCAGGACTGCCGGACGCGCTTGCGTTCCAACCCCTTGCGGGTGTTCGACTGCAAGGTGGACGGGAACAAGGACTTCGTCCGGTCGGCGCCCGCTATCGTCGAGCATCTCTGTGAGGCGTGCACCGAGCACTTCGCTCAGGTCCGGGCGGGGCTGGACGGGGCCGGCGTCGCCTACGAGCTGGACGCTCGGCTCGTCCGCGGTCTGGACTACTACACGCGGACAGCGTTCGAGTGGATCTCGAGCGCGCTGGACGCGGCGCAGTCGACGATCAACGCGGGCGGGCGCTACGACGGACTCGCCGAGCAGCTCGGCGGGGCGGCGACACCCGGTGTCGGGTTCGCGATGGGGCTGGACCGCGTGCTGCTGGCGGCGGACGCGGAGAAAGCACCACCCGCTCCCTCGACCGCCCCCGCCTGCTTCGTGGTGGCACTCGGGGACGAGGCGCGCGCGGCCGCCGGAACGCTGATCGCCGACCTGCGCGCCGCCGGTGTCCCCGTCACCACGGCGCTCGAGGACCGCCCGATGAAAGCGCAGCTGAAGATGGCCGACCGCAGCGGCGCCACGTTCACGGCGATCCTGGGAGCGCGCGAGATCGCGGCCGGGCAGGCGACCCTCCGGCGGATGGCCGACGGAGAGCAGGAGACGATCCCGATCGAGACGGCGGTGGCGCGCCTCGTCACGGTGGAACAGGAGCGCGCGTGAGCGAGGAACGGACCGATCTGTCGACCTCGATGCGCACGCATCGGTGCGGAGCCCTGCGGGCGGGCGATGCGGGCACGGACGTGGCGCTGTGCGGGTGGGTCGCGAACCGCCGCGACCACGGCGGGGTCACGTTCGTCGACCTGCGGGACCGTGACGGGCTGATCCAGCTCGTCTTCCATCCCGAGGACGCGCCCCAGGCGCATGCCGCGGCGCAGGAGCTGCGCTCGGAAGACGTCGTCCGGATCGAGGGGCTGGTCCGGCCCCGCCCGGAGGGCGCTGTGAACCCGGAGCTGCCGACGGGTGAGGTCGAGGTCGCGGCGAGCGTGGTGGACCGGCTCTCACCCGCCGAGACCCCGCCGTTCCCGATCCAGGACCGGGTCGAGGCCAACGAGGTGCTCCGCCTGCGCTACCGCTACCTGGATCTGCGCCGGCCGGAGATGACCGAGCGCCTGCGGCTGCGGGCTGCCGTGAACAGCCTGACCCGTCGCTACCTCGACGAGCGGGGGTTCACCGAGATCGAGACCCCGACGCTGACACGGAGCACGCCCGAGGGCGCGCGCGACTTCCTCGTTCCCTCCCGCCAGTCCGCGGGAGCGTTCTACGCGCTGCCGCAGTCGCCGCAGCAGCTGAAGCAGTTGCTGATGGTCGCCGGGCAGGATCGCTACTACCAGATCGTCCGGTGCTACCGGGACGAGGATCATCGAGCGGACCGTCAGCTCGAGTTCACCCAGCTCGATCTCGAGATGTCCTTCGTGGAAGAGGAGGACCTGATCCGGCTGATGGAGGGGCTCATGGTGCAGCTCCTGGCCGAGCTCGCGGGCGCGACCGTACAGGCTCCGTTCCCGCGCATGACCTACGCGGAGATGCTCGACCGGTTCGGGAGCGACAAGCCCGATCTGCGCTACGGGATGGAGCTGGCCGACCAGGCGCCGGTGTTCGAGGGAACGGGGTTCCGAGCGTTCGCATCGGTCCTGCACGGCGGCGGAGCGATCAAGGGGATCGCGGCGCCGGGAGGAGCCCAGCTCTCGCGCAAGGAGCTCGATCAGCTCGTCGCCGACACGAAGGGCCGCGGAGCCGCCGGGCTCGTCTGGATCGTCTACGCGGACGGCGGTTTCCGGTCACCGGTGGAGAAGCACCTCACCCCGGAGGAGCTGGCCGGTGTCGTGAAGGCGACCGGCGCCGACGACGGCGACCTGATCCTGCTCGTGGCCGACCAACCGGACCGGGTCGCGGTGGCCCTCGACGGGCTCCGTCGCAGCCTCGCCGAACGGCTCGACCTGATCCCGGAGGGGGAGTGGGCGTTCTGCTGGCAGACCGAGCCCCCCTTGTTCGAGTGGAGCGAGGACGACGGGCGGTGGAGCGCCGTCCACCACCTGTTCACCGCGCCGACCGACCCCGACGATCTGGACCCTGCGACGGCGACCGGCCGGGGCTATGACCTCGTCCTGAACGGGCTGGAGCTCGGCGGGGGCAGCATCCGGATCCATCGCGCGGACATGCAGCGCGCGGTGCTCGATGTCCTCGGGATCTCCCCGGACGAGGCGGAGGAGAAGTTCGGACACATGCTGGAGGCCTTCCGCTACGGCGCGCCGCCGCACGGCGGGATCGCGTTCGGCTGGGATCGTCTCGTGATGCTGCTGGCCGGGGAGCGATCGATCTCCGAGGTGATCGCGTTCCCGAAGACGCAGTCGGGGTCGGATCCGATGACCGGCGCTCCCGCCCCGGTCGACGAGGTGCAGCTGCGCGAGCTGAATCTCGCGCTGCTGCGACCGCACGAGCCGCCCGACGGATCCGTGGGCGATGTCTAGCCTGACGACGTGACCGACCAACCCCTCGCCGCGCGGATGCGGCCTCGCGCGTTCGACGAGTTCGTCGGGCAGGAGCACCTCCTGGGGCCCGGGAAGGCGCTCACGAAGCTGATCGAGGGCGGCCACCTCCCCTCCCTCGTGCTGTGGGGTCCCGCGGGAACCGGGAAGACCACGCTCGCCCACCTGCTCGCCGACGCCGTCGGCGCGCAGATCGTCCAGCTGTCCGCGGTGTCCTCCGGCGTGGCCGATGCGCGGAAGGTGCTCGATGCGGCCAAGGGAGGTCCGGGCCTGTTCCGCACGGTCCTGTTCGTGGACGAGGTCCACCGTTGGAGCAAAACGCAGCAGGACGTGCTCCTGCCCGGCGTGGAGGACGGCACCGTCACGCTGATCGGTGCGACGACCGAGAACCCGTACTTCTCGCTCAACACCCCACTGCTGTCGCGAAGCATCCTGCTGCGGCTCGAACCGCTGGAACCGGACGCGCTCCGGGCGTTGCTCGACAGGGCGCTGACCGACGAGGTCCGCGGGCTCGGCTCGATGGGCGTGAGCGTGACCGACGAGGCCCGGGAGCACCTCGTCGAGCTCTCCGGTGGTGACGCCCGCGTTGCGCTCACCGGACTCGAGGCGGCCGCGCTCGCGGTCGGGGACGGCGGCGAGATCGATCTCGCGATCGCGTCGGACGCCGTGCAGAAGAACGCGATCGTGTACGACCGTCAGGGAGACGCGCACTACGACGTGATCAGCGCCTTCATCAAGAGCATCCGCGGCTCGGATCCGGACGCGACCCTGTTCTGGCTCGCCCGCATGCTCGAAGCGGGCGAGGACCCCCGGTACATCGCGCGCCGGCTCGTGGTCCATGCGAGCGAGGACATCGGCCTGGCCGATTCCCGCGCGCTGCTCGTCGCCGTCGCGGCGGCCCAGGCCGTGGAGCACGTGGGGATGCCGGAGGTTCGGCTCAACCTCGCGCACGCCGCGCTGTACCTGGCGCGAGCGCCGAAGTCCAACAGCGTGATCGCCTCGCTCGGCGCGGCGACCCAGGACGCCCGCAGCGCCGAGCCCGTCCCGCTGCACCTGCGCGACGCCCACTACAAGGGAGCGGAGCAGCTCGGGCACGGGAAGGGCTACCGGTATCCGCACGACGCGCCGGGTCACTGGGTCGAGCAGGCACATCGACCGGCCCGGTTCGAGGGCGAGCGGTACTACGAGCCCAGCGGCGAGGGCGAGGAGTCGGTCACCTGGCACGGAGGCGACCGCTCCGAGTAGACACCGCCGGGAACCGGGTGGGTAGACTACGGCCTCCGCGTCCAGGTCTCGAGTCCAGAGGAGAGAAGCCGATGTTCGTTGCCGCCTCCGGGGGAGATATCGCCCTCATCATCCTGGCCGCCTTCTGGGGTCTGCTCGTGCTGTTCCTCTGCGTCGTGTTGCTCAACACCTTCCGCGTGCTCGAGAGCACGAAGATGCTGATCGACGGCGTGCGTCAGGAGACCCTCCCTCTGATGGGCGAGGTCAAGGTCTCGGTGCAGAACGTGAACAAGGAGCTCGAGCGCGTCGACGGCATGTTGGAATCGGCGGGGAACATCGTCGCCCGCGTCGAGCGGATCACCGATCTCGTCGAGCAGGCGGCATCGAGTCCGCTCGTGAAGTTCATCGGGTTCTCGGCCGGGCTGAAGAACTTCGCCTCCCGGATGGGCGGTTCGAAGGGCTCCAAGGCCTGACGTGCGGCGCATCTTCTGGCTCGCGTTCGGACTCGGCGCCGGCGCCGTGGCGGGCGTCGCCGCGACCCGCTGGACGCGTAAGCAGGCCAACAGGGTCGCTCCGGCGAGCATCGCGCGCGAGGCGAAGGGCGGCCTCCTCGAGTTCTCCAAGCTCGTGAGCGAGTCGCTCGAAGAGGGCAAGCGTGCGATGGCGGCCGCCGAGGACGACTCGCGCGACCGACTCGACGCCGCGCGGCGCGGCCGGCAGAGCCGCGACGTTCCTCGCCTGCCGGCCGACTGAGCCTCCGCCGGTAGACTCACCCCCCGTGGAGGGTCGCCAGATCCGTGAGCGGTTCCTGCGCTTCTTCGAGGAGCGCGGGCACACGCGTGTCAAGTCCGCGTCGCTGATCCCCCCACCCGAGTCCGGCTTGTTGCTGACGAACGCGGGCATGAACCAGTTCATCCCCTCCTTCCTGGGGATCGCCGAGCCCCCGTTCGGACGGGCGACTTCCGCCCAGAAGTGCTTCCGGACGAACGACATCGAGAACGTCGGGCGGACCGCGCGGCACCTCACGATGTTCGAGATGCTCGGCAATTTCTCCTTCGGCGACTACTTCAAGGCCGAGTCGTGTGCCTGGGGCTACGAGCTGGTCACCGAGGTCTACGGACTGGATCCGGCCCTGCTGTGGGTCACCACCTACGAGACCGATGACGAGGCGGTGCAGATCTGGCACGACATCGGCATCCCGCGCGATCGGATCGTCAAGCGGGGGAAGGTCGACAACTTCTGGTCGATGCACGCAGCGGGCCCGGCCGGTCCGTCCTCGGAGATCTTCGTCGACCGGGGCTCGAAGTACGGACCCGACGGCGGTCCGGCCGTCGACGAGGAGCGGTTCGTCGAGATCTGGAACCACGTCTTCATGCAGAACGAGGTCGACGTGAACGACGAGATCATCGGGGACCTGCCGCGCAAGAACATCGATACCGGCGCCAGCCTCGAACGGCTCGCGACGGTGCTGAACGGGCTCGACTCGTTCTACGACACCGACCTGATGCGTCCGCTCGTCGAGGTGGCGGAGTCGCTGTCGGGCAAGCGCTACGGCGAGGGGGAGGTGACCGATCGTTCGCTGCGGATCGTGGCGGAGCACGGGCGGGCGACGACGTTCTTGATCGCCGACGGCGTGCAACCCTCGAACGAGGGGAGGGGCTATGTCCTGCGGCGCATGCTGCGCCGGCTGGTCGACCACGCCCGCCGGCTCGGGATCGCGGGCACGGTCACCGAGCCGCTCGTCGACACGACCGTGGAGCTGCTCGGCGATACCTACCCCGAGCTGCGCGAGAACCGGGCGTTCGCCGCCCAGGTCGCAGGCTCGGAAGAGGAACGGTTCTCCGGAACGCTCCGCCAAGGCCGGGACCTGCTGGCGGAGGCGATCGATCGAACCGACGCGGGAACCAAGCTCTCGGGCGACGACGCGTTCAAGCTGCACGACACGTTCGGTTTCCCGAAGGAACTCACCCTCGAGCTCGCGGGGGACGCGGGTCTCGAGGTGGACCTCGATCGTTTCGAGGCACTGATGGACGAGCAGCGGCGCCGCGCGAAGGACGCCGTCAAGAAGGGATCGGTCGACGCGGCGGTGGCCGACGCTGTCGGTCGTACCGGCGCCACCGACTTCGTGGGATACCGCGAGCTCGAGTCCGACGCCGAGATCGCCGCGCTGCTGACGCCCGTCGGTGGGGTCGAGGTCGCGGGCGAGGGCGACGAGGTCCGCCTAATCCTGCCGCGCACCCCGTTCTACGCCGAGGCCGGAGGGCAGGTCGGAGACCAGGGCGTCATCCGGACCTCGGGTGGTGTGGTCCGCGTCACGGACGCACAGTGGGCGCCCGGCGAGGTGATCGTGCACAGCGGACTCGTGGCGTCGGGCGAGATCCGAGTCGGTGAGCACGCCCACGCCGCCGTCGACCCGCTGTTCCGCGCGTCGACCGCGCGTTCGCACACTGGCACGCACGTGCTCCACTGGACGTTGAAGCACCTGCTCGGGGAGCACGCCCGGCAGGCGGGTTCCCTCGTCGCGCCGGGGCGGCTCCGGTTCGACTTCTCCCATCATGCGTCGGTGCCCCGCGAGCAGCTCGAACAGGCGGAGGAGCTCGTGAACCGCCGGCTCGCCGACGACGAGTCGGTCCGGATCTTCGAGACGACCTTCGACGAGGCGAAGCGTCTGGGAGCCACGGCGCTGTTCGGCGAGAAGTACGGAGACCTCGTCCGGGTCGTGGAGATCGGTGAGTACTCCCGCGAGCTGTGCGGGGGAACACACGTGCTCCGCACGGGCAACGTCGCGATCCTCCGGGTGCTCGGAGAGTCGAGCATCGGTGCGGGCATGCGCCGGGTCGAGGCGCTCGTGGGACCCGACGCGATCCGGGAGATCAACCTGGAACGCCGCCTGCTCGAGGAGGTCAGCGAGGTGCTCCGCGCGGGGGACCTGCGCTCGGCGCCCGAACGCGCGTCACACGTGATGGCGGAGCTGAAGCGGCTCCAGAACGAGCTGGGATCGCTGAAGAAGCAGGACGTCGTCGGGCTCGTGGACGAGATCGTCGGGCGCGCCTCGGAGGTCGGAGGAGCCAGACTCGTGGCGTCGGCGCAGGACGCCGACGCCGACTCCCTGCGCGAGCTGGCCCAGAAGGCCGTCGGCAAGCTCGAAGGCAAGGGCGGAGCCGCGGTCGTGCTCGGCAACGGCTCCGAGGGGAAGGCCCTGCTGGTGGCCGCCGTCTCCAAGCGATTGCTCGAGCGCGGCGTCGAGGCGCCGAAGCTGCTCGAGGCCGCCGCGAAGCAGGTCGGCGGCGGAGCCGGAGGCAAACCGATCCTCGCGTTCGCCGGCGGCAAGAAGGGCGACGCCGTCCCGGACGCGCTCGCGACGATCCCCACGCGGCTCCAGGAGCTCCTGACCGCCGGTGACTGAGGGCGGGGATGCCGTTCCCGCGACCGGCCGGGTGCTCGGCCTCGATCACGGCGACGCCAGGATCGGTGTCGCGATCTCCGATCCCGGCCGGCGACTCGCCGTGCCGCTCGGCACGATCCACACGGGTGCTGCCGCCGATCTCAAGGCGGTCGCCTCGCTCGTTCGCGAGCACGGCATCGTGGCGATCGTGGTCGGCCTGCCGCTGTCGATGTCGGGCGCGGCGGGGACCCGGGCCGACCACGCGGAGGCGTTCGCGGGCGCCCTGCGGACGTTCCTGCAGGTACCCGTCGAGTTGGAGGACGAGCGCCTGTCCACCGCGGAGGCCGAGCGCGCGCTCGCAGCGGCCGGTGCGTCGGCACGTGAGCGCAAGCGGGCGTCCGACCGCTCGGCCGCGACGGTGATCCTGCAGTCCTGGCTCGACCGGCGCCGGGGCACGAGCGCGACCGCCGGGCCGAGCCGGACCTGACCCCGGCCGCTATCCTCGCCGGGATGCCACACGACCCGCAGACCCTGCTCGGCAACCTCCCCGGACCCGACCCACAGGAGGAGTCACGGAGATCCCGGCGCCGACGACGCTGGGGCCTCGTGGCGCTGATCGTCGCGTTCCTCGTGGTCGCGGGAGGCGTGGCCGGGGCGGCTACCTATTACTCGTGGTGCAAGGGGAGCGGCGATCGCCACGAGCCGATCACGATCACGATCCCCGACGGAGCGACCGGCGAGCAGGTCGTCCAGGTGCTCAGCGAGGAGGAGGTGATCCGGTGCGGCGGGTTCATCGGACGCATCCTGCTCAACGGCAACGACAAGGCCGAGGACGTCCGCGCGGGCGAACACGAGCTGCGCACCGAGATCTCCCTCGACCAGGCGATCAGGATCCTGTCGAAACCCCTGCCCCCGGCCACTCCGACGACCACGGTCACGATCCCCGAGGGCTACACCGTCGAGCAGATCGTCGAGGTGCTCTCCGACGAGCTGGGGTTGTCGGAGAACAAGCTCCTGACGGCTGCCACCGACGGGTCTCGGTCGCTGCCGCCTTCCCTCCCCGAGGGCACGGAGACGACGGAGGGGTTCCTGTTCCCCAACACCTACGAGTTCTTCACGAAGGGAACGAACCCCGGCGAAGCGATCGACGTCCTCTTACAGCAGTTCGATTCCCAGGTCGCGAAGCTCCCGTGGGAGAACGCGAAGGAGCTGGGCGTCACGCCGTACGAGATCGTGACGATCGCCTCGATGGTCGAGCGTGAGGCCTCCGTCACGGACGAACGGCCGCTCGTGTCGGCGGTGATCTACAACCGTCTCGAGGTCGGGGAGATCCTCGGGATCGACGCCACCCTGCAGTACATCGACCCGAATCCCGAGGATGGGCTGACCCAGTCCGACCTGGAGATCGACAGCCCGTACAACACGCGATTGTTCAAGGGTCTGCCGCCGACACCGATCGCGAACCCGGGCCTGGACTCGATCCGAGCCGCCCTCGAGCCGGCGGACTCGAACGTGCGCTACTACGTCCTGTGCGGAGAGGACGGCAGCCACGAGTTCACCGACGACTACGACGAGTTCCTCGCCGACAAACAGCGCTGTCTCGGCTGATGGCTGAGGAAGGGAACGCGATGCGGGTGCGCGGAGGAACCCACACGGTCGGGGTGATCGGGTGGCCCGTCGAGCACAGCCTGTCGCCCGCGATCCACAACGCGGCGTTCGGTGCGCTCGATCTCGATTGGGTGTACGTGCCCCTCCCGGTGCCACCCGACGGGCTCGCCGACGCGGTACGCGGTCTGCGGGTCCTGGGGTTCTCGGGGACGAACGTGACGATGCCGCACAAGACCGAGGCGGCATCCATCTGCGACGAGCTCTCCGACGACGCGGAACGGTTGCAGGCCGTGAACACGATCGTCGTGACGCCGACCGCACTCGTCGGACACAACACCGACACACCGGGGTTCGATCGTTTCCTTCGGCTCGACGCCGGCTTCGATCCGGCGGATCGTGATGCGCTCGTGTTCGGCGCCGGGGGAGCGGCACGCTCGTGTGCACTCGCACTCTCACGAGCGGGCCTGGGTCGCCTCCACGTCGCCGTGCGCGACCCGGCCGGCGCAGGTGCCCTCACGTCGGGCTTGGAGGGGATGTCCACGGAGGTCTCGGTCGTTCCGATCGCCGATGCGGCCGGGCTCGACGTGCCGCTCGTGGTGAACGCCACCCCGCTCGGCGCCCAGGGGGAGGAACTGCCACACCCCGCCCTGCACCCGGACGTGCTCGTCGTCGATCTGCTGTACCGGCCGTCGGTGACCCCGCTGCAGACCGCCGCTCGGGCGGCGGGTGCGACGGTGTTCGGTGGACTGGGCCTGCTGCTGCACCAGGCGGCGCTGGCCTTCGAGCTCTGGACCGGCCGAACGCCTCCGCTCGAGCGGATGTCGGCGGCCGCGCTGGTGGAGCTGGCCGAGCCCTCGTAGGACCGTCGTTCCACGGCGGAACCACGCCGGGATGGGCCGTTGTGATGGTTCCCGGTCGTGCGTGCGCGGGGAGCCTCAAGCGCTCCGGATGCGCTCCCGATGCCTCCTCAGAGAGGAGATCCGGGATTGGAAGACTTCGCGGCGCTCGCGTCACGGATCGCGGTGTCGTTCAACGACCTGCGCGGCGTGCTGATCGTCTCACGCGACGGTCTGGTCCTGGGCGCCTTCCCCCCGGACGCCGAGCAGGAGATCAAGCCGGCCTGGCTCCGGTTCGCGACGCTCGGAGACTCCGACAAAGGCTTCCTCGAGTTCGCCGACGAACTCTGGGTCTATGTCCGTCGCGGTCCGTACGGCGCGTTCGCCTTGGGGGGGACGACGATCCGTCCGGGACTGCTGATCGATCAGCTCGAGCAAGCACTGCTGCAGGCCGAGGAGGGGCGCGCGAAGAAGGACGCCTTGAAGATCCCCGACGCTCCCGCCGCTCCCAGCGGCAAGCCGCGGACATCTCTGCACAAGGACGCGAAGGCGCCGGTCGAGCAGCCCATCGCCGCGGAATCCAAGCAGACCGCCGCAGGGGCGGCCGGTGGCCCGGGCGAAGGCGCCGGACCCGCCGGGAACGCGCCCGCTCCGGAGCCGGCGGCGGCCCCGGAACCGGCTGCGGCGGAGCCCGAGCCGGCCGCGCAGACGCCTCCGGCGGACCCGCCGGCGAAGGCACCGAAGCCGTCGCCGGAAGAGGACGGGGAGGTGGATCGGGTGCTGCTCGCCCAGGAGTTCTCCCGACTCCTTCAGGAGACCAGCGTCGATGACGAAGAGTCCTAAGTAGTCCGAACTACTCGCCAGCGAGGGGCGTGACCCCAAGGGGAGGATATGGCGAAGCGCAAGCCCAAGCAGCTCGGTCAGATCCTGATCGAGCAGGGGCTCCTCACGCAGGAACAGCTCGATCAGGCACTCGACGAGCACAAGAAGACGCCGAAGGCGCTCGGCCGCGTCCTGATCGACAAGGGCTTCATCAAGGAAGCCGACCTCGTGCGCGCCCTCTCCGAGCAGGTCGGCCTGGAGTTCGTCGACCTTTCCGACTTCCAGATCGATCCGATGGCCGCTTCCCTGCTGCCGGAGACCCTGGCCCGCCGCTACCGGGCGATCCCGATCGCGACCCGCGAAGACAAGCTGCTCGTCGCGATGTCCGACCCCGCCAACGTGTACGCGCTCGACGACATCCGGGCGATCACGAACCGAGACGTGAAGCCGGTCGTGGCGACGGCCAGCGACGTCGAACAGGCGATCGCTAAGTTCGCGTCGCTCGATGCGCAGCTCGACGACATGGTCGCCGAGGCGTCGGCGGACGTGCAGGCCGGTGAGGACGGTCTGGGCGACGTCGAGGCGGCGGTCGAGGACGCACCGATCGTCAAGCTCGTGACCTCGATCATGACCCAGGCCGTCGCCGACCGGGCATCGGACGTCCACATCGAACCGGGGGAGAAGGACGTCCGCGTCCGCTTCCGCGTGGACGGCGTGCTCCACGAGGCGATGCAGCGCGTCCCGAAGAACGTCCAGAACGGCCTCGTCAGCCGGCTCAAGGTCATGGCCGATCTCAACATCGCGGAGAAGCGCCTCCCCCAGGACGGCCGCATTGGCATGACGGTCGGCGGTCGAAAGGTCGACCTGCGGCTCGCCAGCCTGCCGACCGTCTACGGCGAGAAGATCGTGATCCGGATCCTCGACACGAGCCACGCGCTGATCCGCCTCGAGGAGCTCGGGTTCCTCGAGGACAGCTACAAGCGGTTCGAGCAGTCGTTCCGCAAGCCGTATGGCGCGCTGCTCGTCACCGGCCCGACCGGGTCGGGGAAGTCGACGTCGATGTATGCGACGCTGAACATCCTCAACGACCCGGAGCGCAACATCATCACCGTCGAGGATCCGGTCGAGTACCGACTTCCCGGCGTGAACCAGATCCAGGTCAACAACAAGGCGGGCCTGACCTTCGCCACGGCGCTGCGATCGATCCTGCGATCGGACCCCGATATCGTGCTGATCGGAGAGATCCGCGACCGCGAGACGGCGATGATCGCGGTCGAGGCCGCGCTCACCGGTCACCTCGTGCTTTCGTCGTTGCACACCAACGATGCTCCCTCGGCGATCACCAGGCTCACCGAGATGGACGTCGAGACCTTCTTGGTCGCTTCGGCGGTTGATTGCGTGGTGGCGCAACGCCTGGCGCGCAAGCTCTGTGAGCGCTGCCGCGTGGCATACGCGCCGGATCAGCCCGAGCTCGAGGCCGCCGGCTACCCCGAGTACCAGTGGGACGAGATTACCGAGCTGTTCCGCGCCGAGGGCTGCTCGGCGTGCACGAACACGGGCTATCGAGGCCGGATCGGGTTGTACGAGGTGATGCAGATGAGCGAGGAGATCGAACGGCTCACGGTCGAGCGTTCGTCTGCCGATGATGTGAGGCGGGTCGCGATCGAGCAGGGGATGTCCACCCTGCGAGACGACGGTCTGACCAAAGCAAGGATGGGACAGACATCGATCGAGGAAGTCGCGAGGGTGGTGAAGTAGCAGATGAGTATCCCCGGCATGGAAGTCGTGAACGACGATGTGCAGGTGCCCATCCCTGAGCTGCTCGAGGCGGTCCTCGAGCGGGGATGTTCGGACCTGCACCTGACCGCGGGCGCGCCGCCGACGGTGCGCCTGCACGGAGACCTGGAGCGCCTCGCCGAGTATCCGGTGCTCGGCCCGAGGTCGCTGCAGGGCATGATCTACGCGATCCTCCCCCAGAAACTGCGGGAGCGGCTCGAGCAGGAGCTCGAGCTCGACATGTCCTACGCGCTCCCGGGCAAGGCCCGGTTCCGCGTGAACGTGTACTTCCAGCGCGACTCGATCGGGGCCGCGTTCCGGCTGATCCCCTACGAGATTAAGGAGCTCGACACCTTGGGCTTGCCACCGGTGGTGGCCGATCTCGCACGGTTCCCGCGTGGGTTCGTCGTCGTCACCGGTCCGACGGGTTCGGGGAAGTCGACCACGCTGGCCGGCATGGTCGACGTGGTCAACAAGGAACGCTCCGGGCACATCATGACGGTCGAGGACCCGATCGAGTTCCTCCATCGCCACCAGAAGTGCATCGTGAACCAGCGTGAGGTCGGCACCGACACGCACGGGTTCGCTCCGGCGCTCAAGCATGTGTTGCGCCAGGACCCCGACGTGATCCTGGTTGGTGAGATGCGCGACCTCGAGACGATCTCCACCGCGATCACGGCGGCCGAGACCGGTCATCTCGTGTTCGCCACGCTCCACACGCAGGACGCCCCGCAGACGATCGACCGCATCATCGACGTGTTCCCGCCCCACCAGCAACAGCAGGTGCGGGTGCAGCTGGCCACGACCCTGCAGGGCATCGTGACCCAGCAGCTGCTGCAGACGACCGACGGCCGTGGCCGTGCGGTCGCGTCCGAGGTGCTCGTCACCACCCCCGCCGTCCGCAACCTCGTCCGCGAGGGCAAGGTCCACCAGATCTACTCGGTGATGCAGGCGGGCGGCCGGTTCGGGATGCAGACGATGGACATGTCCCTGTCGCAGCTGCTGAAGGCGGGCAAGATCAGCCAGCAGCTGGCCTTCGAGCGCTGCCATGACCCCGAGGAGCTCCAGCGCCTCGTCGGGAGCGGCGGCGGCATGCCACCGCCTCAAGATGGCTACAGCGCCAACGGCGGAACACCGATGAGTGCACCGATGGGGGGTGGTTCGCCGTATGCCTGAGTCCTACGCCTACAAGGTCCGCGACAAGACCGGCAACGTCGTCACCGGGACGATGATGGCCGACAGCGAGTCCCTCGCGCTGAACAAGCTGCGTGAGATGGGCTACGCACCGCTGGAGGTCAACAAGGAGAAGGCCGGCCTCAAGATGGAGATCAACCTCCGCCCAGGCCGCGTGAAGCTGAAGGACCTGTCGGTCTTCTCCCGCCAGTTCGCGACGATGATCAACTCCGGACTGCCGATCCTGCGCGCCCTCTCGATCCTCGCGGACCAGACCGATAACTCCGAGCTCGAGAAGATCCTCGTGCAGGTCCGCACCGATGTCGAGCAAGGCTCCTCGCTCACGAAGGCCCTGGAGAAGCACCCCAAGTGCTTCAACGAGCTGTACACGGCGATGGTCGCGGCCGGCGAGATGGGCGGTGTGCTCGACCTGGTGCTGCTGCGACTGGCGGACCAGATCGAGTCGGAGGTCGAGCTCCGGCGGCGGATCAAGTCGGCGATGACCTATCCCGTCGTCGTGGTCATCCTCGTGATGTTGATCATGAGCGCGATGCTGCTCTTCGTCGTTCCTCAGTTCGAGACGATCTACGCGCAATTGGGTGGAAAGCTCCCGTTGCCGACCCAGCTCCTGCTGAACGCGTCGAACGCACTCCGAACCTTCTGGTGGATGTTCCTGATCGCCGGGATCGGCTTCTGGATCGGTCTCAATAAGTACAAGAAGACCGAGCAAGGACGTCTCGTGGTCGACAAGTTCAAGTTGCGCGTCCCGGTGTTCGGCCAGCTGTTCCACAAGACGGCTATGGCGCGGTTCTCCGGAACCCTTGCGATGCTGCTGAAGTCGGGCGTTCCGATCCTCCAGGCCCTCGACATCGTGATCGACACCGTGAACAACAAGGTGATCGCGATCGCCGTCACCGACGTGCAGTCGGCCGTGCGCGAGGGTGAGTCGATGGCCAAGCCGCTCGGTAGGCACGCGGTGTTCACGCCGATGGTGGTGCAGATGCTGGCGGTCGGTGAGGAGACCGGCGCCGTCGACACGATGCTCGAGAAGGTCGCGGCCTTCTACGAGGAAGAGGTCAAGGCAACGGTCGACGCTCTGACGTCTCTGATCGAGCCGCTTTTGATCGCGGTCATCGGTGGTGCGGTCGGAGCCGCGGTGATCGCTCTCTACATGCCGATGTTCAACATCATCAACCTGATCCAGTAGTCCCGATTGCAGCGCGCTGGGCCCGTTCCCTCAGGGGGCGGGCATGCGTGTGTTTCGGTGTGCTGCAAGAACTTGTCCTTCTGCTGGTAGTTCGTTCGGACTATCGGGGCATGGGCTCCGCTGCATTGGGAAATCCGCCTGAGGCCAACTACAGCCAGGAAGGCGTGGGGCCGACACCTTTTGCAGAGCGCGGGTCATCGGGATCCGCGACGGAGTCCTCGAAAGGGGGAGTCTCCATGATCCAGCGCCTCAGAGAGCGGCGCCGTGACGAGGAAGGCTTCACACTGATCGAGCTGATGGTGGTCGTTCTGATCATCGGCATCCTGATCGCCATCGCTCTGCCGACCTTCCTCGGCGCCAGGCAGCGTGCCCAGAACCGGGCAGCGCAGTCAAGCCTTCGTAACGGCCTGGCCGCTGCGAAGACGATCTACACGGACAACAACACGTACACGCCAGTGACGATTTCGTCCCTGGAAGACGCGGAAGGGTCGCTGGACTACCAAGCGGGCGCTTCCACCGGACCAACGGTCGTCAGCTTCGATGTCTCGGCCGTCGGTGGTGCTGGACAAACGTTCGGTGCCTCCGCGCTGTCTGACTCGCAGACGTGCTACCACATCCGCGACACGGCGGGGACCGGTGGCGGTGCGGAGCCCGGCACGTTCTACGCCGACAGCGGGACCTGCACAGGTGCCTGGGCCGCGGCTGACGAGGCCAACGTCGCGGATCCGTCGTTCTCGTAGGTCGTAACGGAAAAAGGAAGGAACGCAAGAGAGGCGGCCCGAGGGCCGCCTCTCTTCGTTCCCTTCCGCTTCGGCGCCTTCAGTTCCGTGGGACCTGGGCCGATAAGGCCAAGAGAGGCTCAGAGAGGCTGATCGTATTGCGTATGCGCGGATCCCTGTTCACATGGTTCCACGCCCGCCTTCACGCTGACGAGCGTGGATTCACCCTCGTGGAGGGGATGGTCGCGGGCATGATCCTCGCCGTGGGCGCCTTTGCGGTCGCCCAGGCGCTCGGCTACGGCCTCACGACGAGTGGACTCGCCCGCGAGCGACTCGCGGCGCAAGCCGGCGCTGAGGAGCAGATGGAGTTCGCGCGATCCCTCAACTACGAAGCTCTGGCCTTGAACCAGGATTCGCTCGTCGGAGGCGAAGTGCCGCACTCGGCAAACGAGAGCAATCCCGATTTCTGGGTTGACGAGGATGCCCAAACCTACAATCCCACGGGCGCAGCGTGCGTCGGGGGTGGGAGCACCTGCTACGAGCCGTTGATCGTCACGCCCGAGGAGCCGGGCACGCCTCAGCTGACGCACGTGCAGGATCCGTTCTCCAGAGGGAACACCGAGTTCGAGGTGTACGTGTACGTCACGTGGGTCGATCTGGATGACGGCGGATCGACCGAAGACCTCAAGCGAGTCACCGCGGTCGTCACCTGGGACAACCCCAAGCCCTTCGCCCGACAGCTGAAGATCTCGTCCCTGTTCTCGAACGGCGAGGTGCCTTACGTCGTACCCGAATCGTCGACGAATCAGGGGCCCTCGGTGGGTTGTCCGGACATCACCGCGAACGCCCTCACCGTGAACCTGACAGCGAGCGCGTCGGACACCGACGGCACGATCGATCGCATCGACTGGGAGTTCGGTGACGGTGCCTCGGTCACCGACGGCGGCGTGGACCAGCAGCACACCTACGCCGGTGTAGGGACCTATCAGATCAGCAACACCGTCTACGACGACGACGGCGCCACCGCGTCCAACGCCGGGGCGAACTGCACGGTCACCGTTTCCACGGCAGGCGGAGGCGGGAACGGCGGACCGAACGGCACGATCTCGATCCTGAATGGGCAGGATTACACGACCTCGGCCCAGGTCACATTGAACCTGTCCTCAGCTGGTGCCACTCAGATGCAGCTGTCGACCGACGGACTGACGTGGGGTGCCGCTCTGACCTACGCGACCTCCCCACTGTATACGTTGACGTCGGGAGACGGGACGAAGACCGTCTACGTGCGGTTCATCGACTCGTTGGGCAAGCACGGCGCGACGGCGTCAGATTCGATCCTCCTCGACACTGGAGCTCCAGCGGCCGTGCCGACGGGACTGATCGGTACGAGGGCCGTCAACAACCTCTCGACCGTGCTGAGCTGGACTGCCCCGTCACCGCTCCCCGCGGACTTCGGTGGATATCTCGTCTACCAGCGCGCGACGACACCGCCGAACCTGCCCTACTCGCAGGTCACCTGTGTGACGGAAGGCAGCCCACAGCCGAAGTGCCGAGTGAGCGGTCTGAACAACCAGACCGACTACCAGTTCTACGTCGTCGTCCAGGATCTCGCCGGCAATATCGGTGGAGCCAGCAATGTCGTCTCGGTCTGATCCCCGGGAGGGCGGGTTCACGCTCGTCGAGGTCATGGTGACGCTGATGATCATGAGCATCATCACGACCGCCGTTCTGGGGGTCGCCATGAGGGCGTTCAAGGATACGAGCATCATCTCGAACCGCCGCGACGTGCTCGGCGACGGCCAGATCGCACTGCAGCGCTTGACCAAGGATCTGCGCCAGGGAGTATCGGTCGACGCGGGGACGAGCACCGCAAGCCGGATCGACGTGGACACCTACATCGACGGAGACCCGCACGACATCTCGTGGCGCGTCCAGGGGGGTTCTGCCCCCTACACGCTGGTCCGCGCGGTCGACGGGGGCACCGCGGTACCGCAGCTCTCGCAACTTGCTTCGGACCAGGTGTTCACCTATCCCGACGACCTCTCGGTCGACATCTCGCTGGACCTGGATACGCACACGCAGGATGTGCCGATCCAGGCTGACGTCTTCTTGCGCAACGCGACGACCACCTAACGGAGGGATCGGACACCATGCTCTCGAGGCTTCGACGCGAGGAAGAGGGCTTCGCCCTCGTGACCGCGATCATCCTGCTGACGGTGATGACCCTGCTGATGGTCGTGGCCCTTTCAGCGGGCAACGCCGCGTTCAACCTTGCGGAGAACGGTGCGCGCTGGTCGCGCACCCTCGGGGTAGCCGAATCCGGACTAAACGACGCGATCGGCCGGCTCACCGCCGACCGGGCCGCGACCTCGGACTGTGCGGTCGACGATCCGGTGGATGTCTGCACGCCCATCGACGGTCAGGACGGCGAGTACCAAGTGAGTTGGCGCACGGTGGGCGCCGGAGACGTCGAGATCGAATCCGTGGGGTACTACCCGACGATGACCGGTGCGCGACAGATCCGGAAGGTGCAGATCTTGTTGGAGCCGATCCCGACGTTCCGCTACGCCCTGTTCTCCGCGTCCGACATGGAGGTCAAGAACGACCAGAACATCGCCGGGGACATCTACGCCACGAACAGCGTCACGATCGGCCAGAACACCACGATCTGCGGCAGCGTGCTCAGCGCTAACGGGGGCGTGACGATGGCGAACAATTCCGTGGTGCTCAAGTCCCACACGTTCCCCAGCGGACACGAATGCACCGACAAGGAAGGCAGTGTCTGGACGGGGGGTGAGCCCGGCATCGCGATGAGCAACGGCGCGAGGACCGAAGGCGACGCGAAGGCCTCCGCACCGTCGAGCGTGAGTCC
Source organism: Actinomycetota bacterium (assembly GCA_040881665.1). Classification (NCBI taxonomy): domain Bacteria; kingdom Bacillati; phylum Actinomycetota; species Actinomycetota bacterium. Next base: position 51,305 of record JBBECT010000006.1, on the reverse strand, counting down.
CGGGTGCGCTACGCAGGCGCTCTACAACATCACCGGCGGTACGGTCGAGGGTCAGGCAACCGCCTGCGGCACGATCACCTCGTCGGTACCCAATCTACCGGCCCAGCCGCGCACCCTGACCGAGCCCCCCGCCGTGGTTCCGCTGCCGGCGTTCACCTTTGACCCGACGAACTACCCGTCGCTGAACTGCTACCCGAGCAGCGGGACGTGCGGAGCGACGAACACTTCGGCGACCGCGGTGACGCAGTTCAACGCGGTCTCGAAATCGGACATGTCCGGCTCGTTCGCGATCTGGCAGACGCAGCCGAGCAAGACGACGCGGATCGATCTGGATGGTCTCTCGCTCGGAGGAGACCTGACCATCATCACGAACGCGCCGATCGACTTGGGTAACACGGGCACGATCAGCACGAGTGTGCCCGGGGTGACGGTCGTGATCGTCTCGCTCTACGTGCCACCCACGGGGACGACGTGCACGACGAACGGCGGTGACTGCAGCATCTACGGGAAGAACTCGGTCGTGTTCGACTCGGGCACTTCCACGGACCCCGACGACGGTGTTGCCGGCGTCTTGTACACGCCGGGGAAGATGGCCTTCAAGAACTCCTCCAACTCGGCCGAGGGTGCCCTCTACGCGGGTTCGATGAACATCAAGAACGGATTCGACATCGTCTACAACTCCCGGATCGAACGGATCCTGGGTTTCGGCACCGGGCTCGAGCAGACGCTGTGGAACGAGTGCCGGCCGACGAGCGACCCCTGGGCCTGCCTCTAGACGCCGGGTCCCACCTTGGAGCCGCATCACCGAATAGGCTCCCGTCCCGATGACGACCTTACGAGCCATCATCTTCGGTCTGTTCGGCCTGCCGATCGGCAGCTTCCTTACGGTCGTGGTGCACCGCGTCCCCAACCGGGAGTCTGTCGTCGCGCCGCGCTCGAGGTGTCCCTCGTGTGGCGCCGAGCTCCGGAACGTCGACAACATCCCCGTCGTGTCGTGGCTGCTCCTTCGCGGCCGATGTCGCTCGTGCGGCGCACGGATCTCGGTCGTCTATCCGATCGTGGAGCTCGGGACCGCCGGGCTGTTCGTCGCTGCAGCGCTCGTCTTCGACGATCTGTGGGTGGCGGTGATGATGGCGTTGTTCCTCGCGCTGATGCCGCCGATCGCTGTGATCGACATCCGCCACCGGATCATCCCCAACCTGATCACCTATCCGGCGCTGATCGTTTTCCCCGTGTATCTGGTGATCGCCCGGCTGTTCGGAGCGCCCGTCGACCTCGCCCGAGCGGGGTTCGGGCTCGCCATCTATGGGGGGGCGCTGCTGCTGATCGCGGTCGTTGTCCCCCGGGGCATGGGGATGGGCGACGTGAAGCTCGTGGCGCTGATCGGCCTCGTGCTTGGCTCTCTTGGCCTGCGCTACGTGGGGGTCGCGGCCGGCGTGGGGATCCTGCTCGGGGGGATCGGGTCGATCGTCGCGCTGCTGATCGGGCTCGGGCGGAAGCAGGCGATCCCGTTCGGGCCCTACCTCGCGGCCGGCGCGATGATCGCCGCATTCTTCGCCGAACCCATCTCGAGGGCCTACCTCGATCTGACCCTGCCGGGCTGATCCCTTCGGGCCATCGCCCGTCGACCGCGCCGCATCACCCGATCGGCCCACCCCGCCGCAGGTCTGTCGGGGGAGAGCATTGTCGTTACCTGTGTGAATCTTTGGGGCACTTGGGAATCACACCTACGTAATTACGCTCGGATTGCCGAGGGTACAGAGATGAACCGCATTGACACGATCTGTGGCAGACGGCTACGTTCCGTGAGCTTGTGGCTCAGGAGCGTCGGAGAGGCGATCTGAGCGTGATGTTGCAAGTGTTGCCGACGTGGCGCCCGAGCCACACGTGGAGACGGAGCCGGTGAGCCAGAAGTCCGGAGTGGGGGACCGCCTGCTGACCGTCGCTGAAGTGGCGGACATCATGCGCGTGTCCAACATGACCGTGTACCGCCTGATCAAGAGCGGGCAGCTGGCGGCGATCCGTGTCGGCAAGAACTACCGGATCCGGGAGTCGGAGATCGAACGCTACCTCTCGGAGCGCTCGGTCTGGGTGGAGGGCGAGTAGCGTGCCGCGACGGACCCGGATCGGACTCGACATCGGCTCGACGAGCGTTCGGGCGGTCGAGCTCGGCGGCGGCAACCCTCCGTCCCTCGTGCGCGCCGCCCAGGTCGCGCTGCCGGTCGGTGCCGTCGAGAACGGTGAGGTTCGCAATCCCGAGATCGTCGGTGAAGCCCTCAAGGAACTGTGGAGCCGCGGCGGGTTCAAGGGACGCCAGGTCGTGCTGGGTGTCGGCAACCAACGCGTTGTCGTCCGCGAGGTCGCCCTTCCGTGGCTCCCGGAGAAGGAACTTCGCGAGTCCCTCGGATTCCAGGTGCAGGAGTTCATCCCGATGCCGGTCGACGAGGCCGTGCTCGACTTCGACGTGCTCGGTGAGTTCGAGCAGGAGGACCGCAAGATGCTGCGGATCCTCCTCGTCGCGGCCCAGAAGGGGATGGTCGAGGCCCTTGTCGACGCCGTGGACCGCGCGAAGCTCGTCCCGATCGGTCTCGATCTGATCCCGTTCGCCCTCGTTCGGTCGATCGGCAGTGCCGAGGCGGGGATGGAGCTCGAGACGCCCGGCGACGAGGCGGTGATCGACGTCGGATCAGACGTGACGAACATCTGCGTCCACGCGGACGGGATCACGCGCTTCGTACGGATCCTCCCGTCGGGAGGCAAGGACGTCACGAGCACGATCGCCCGCGACCTCGGGCTGGAGGACGACGTCGCCGAACGCGTGAAGAAGGGCGAGGAGCTCGAGGGCGCCCCGTCGTTCGACGACGTGCACCGCGTCGCGATGACGCGAGCGAGCGCCTTCGTCGACGAGGTTCGCTCGTCGCTCGAGTTCTACACGGCACAGGTCCCCGGCGCTCGTGTGGGCCGCCTCCTGGTCACCGGTGGCGGTTCGAAGCTCGAGGGCTTCCTCGAGATGCTGCAGGAGCGGATCCCCGTCCGGGTCGAACGCGGCCACGCGTTCGGAACCGTGCGACCTCAGCTCAAGCTCTCCGACGCGGCGATGGGAGAGGCCGAGCCGGTGCTTGCCACCGCGGTCGGCCTTGCGATCCCGGAAGGAGGAGGCAAGTGAGCCAGGTCAACCTCCTCCCCCCCGAGATCAAACAGCGGCAGAAGCTGCGGCAGCGAACGGCCCTGGTGATCCTCGGCGTGGTCGGTGTGCTCGTGCTGATCGGTGCGTACTACGTGCTTCAGACGATGAACCTTTCGAGCGTCGAGGACGAGCTCGCGGCGCAGGAACAAACGAATGCCGCCCTTCAGACGAAGATCGCGAGTCTGCAGGAGTTCGGCGATCTACAGACCGATCTCGCGGAGAAGGAGGCGCTCGAAGCGCAGGTGTTCGCCGGTGAGGTCGCGTGGTCGGGCATCCTCTTGGACGTCTCGCGCGTGATCCCGCCCGACGCGGTCCTCGACAACTTGAGCGGAACCACCGCGGCCACCGGCGCGGCGGCGACCGTCGTCGATCCCACTCTCGCGGACACGGGGATCATCGGCACCTTGACGTTCACGGGCACCGTGGCCAACCTCGAGGCGGCTACGGTCTGGCTGACGAGGCAGACGCAGGTCGATGGCTGGGTGAACCCGTTCTCGTCCGTTTTGACGGAAACGTCGCCGCGGAGCAGGCAGTACACGTTCTCCAGCTCGGCGGACCTGACCGACGACGTCGTTACCGAACGCGGCCGGGAAGTTGAGGAGATCGCGTGAACAAGCGTGCGCCGCTCATCGCAGCCGTGGCCGGAGTTCTACTCGCGGTGCTCGTGATCTTTTTCCTCGTCATGCCGAAGCGAGCACAGGTCTCGGAGAAGCAGGATGAGCTCGACCAAGCGGAGCAGCAGGAAACCTCGTTGCAGCTGACGCTCGCTCAACTCGAGGCGGCGAGAGAGGACGCCCCGGTGACGAACGAGAAGATCCGGCAGATCGGCACGATGATCCCGCCGACGGAAGACCAGCCCGGGATGATCTTGCTACTGCAGAGCGCGGCTGACCGCGCGGGTGTCGATCCGTTGTCGATCTCGACCGCCAACCCGGTCGCGGCCGAGGGCGCGGAGTACTCGACGGTGATCGTCACGCTCGACACGAGCGGAACCTACTTCGCGCTCGAGGAGTTCCTGTACAACCTGGAGACGCTCCCTCGAGCCGCGAAGGTCACGTCGGTATCGCTGACCGGGGGCACGACGACCGCGGCGACGACGGAGGAGACGACCACGGAAGAGACGGCCACAGACACCACGACCGCGACGACGGCCGAGCTCACCGGGCAGTTCACCGTTGAGTTCTTCACGACGGACATCAGTGCCGGGCCGAACTCCGTCCCGGGTCCGAGCGAAGACGCTGCTGCTGAACCCGCGACCGAGGGAGGTGCCTGATGGCGATGACCGAGCGCGACCGACGGGCTTTGATCATCCTCGGCGTGATCGCGGGGATCGCCGTCGCCTTCTTCCTGGTCACGCAGGTGCTCGGGGGAGGAGACGAGGAGACGGCGGCACCGACACCGGCTCCGGTTCCTGCGAGCGGTGCTCCCGAGCCCGAGCCGACCACCGCCTCGCCGACGCCGACGAAGTCGCCGAAGGAGGTCGTGAACTTCAGCGGGCGCGACCCATTCTCGACGCCACCGGAACTGGCTCCCTCTCCGACCGTGACGGCGACCACGACGACGAGCCCGACCTCGACCGAGACCACGGCGGACCCGGAGACCGATCCGGCGAAGCCCGCGGACGACCAGAGCTCGAACGTCGCCGGCAAGCAGGTGACCCTCACCACGGTCTACACACGCGGGGGAACGCCCCGGGTGACCGTGGATGTCGAGGGGAAGGTCTACGACGAGGCGGTCGGAGGAACGTTCGACCAGAACTACGAGGTGCGGTCGATCGACACGACGAGCAGCTGCGCGACGTTCGTGTACGGCGACGAGTCGTTCCGCCTCTGTTCGGACGCTCCGAAGTAGCGAACGGAGCAAAGGTCACCGGCGTTCCGCCCACGGGGGGAGCGGTCGCCGGTTCGAGGGCGGCCCCATTGGGGCCGCCCTCTTCCATGTCCGGAGGCACGCCGCCACGCGACTTCCGAGGGTCGTCGCCCCTGTTCACTCCCTATGATGAGACGCATGTTGCGGATGCTGACGGCCGGGGAATCCCACGGGCAGGCGCTCGTGGCCACCCTCGAGGGGCTGCCGGCCGGTGTGCCCGTCTCCCCGAAGCAGCTCGCCGACGAGCTGGCCCGCCGCCGCCTCGGGCACGGGCGCAGCGGCCGACAGAAGTTCGAATCCGATCTGTTCGAGATCCTCACGGGCGTCCGGCACGGTCGCACCCTCGGGAGCCCGATCGCGGTGGTGATCCCGAACAAGGAGTGGGACGCGAAGTACTCCGAGCTGATGGGGGTCGAAGGCGAGATCGACCCCGATGACCGGCTCACGCGGCCCCGGCCGGGACACGCGGACCTCGTCGGCGTCCAGAAGTACGGTTTCGACGACGTCCGCAACGTGCTCGAGCGCGCGAGCGCTCGGGAGACGGCGGCGCGCGTAGCGGTCGGGTGCTTCGCGAAGGCGTTCCTGGCCGATCTCGGGATCCGGGTGCTGTCCCACATCGTGAGGATCGGCAAGGTCGCGGTTCTCGCGACCGCCAAGCCACCGCGGCCCGAGGACCTCGAGGGCATCGATGCGTCGCCCGTTCGCTGCTTCGACCCGACGGTCTCCAAGAAGATGGTGGCCGAGATCGACGCGGTACGGAAGTCGCGGGACACGATCGGCGGCACGTTCGAGGTCCTCGTGTACGGAGCGCCGCCCGGCCTCGGCTCGCACGTGCACTACGACCGCAAGCTCGATGCCCGGTTCGCGCTCGCGCTGATGGGGATCCAGTCCGTGAAGGGTGTCGAGGTCGGGGACGGATTCGCGCTCGCCGCCCGGCTCGGATCAAAGGCGCACGACGAGATCGTCTCGCGCAGTGGGGAGCTGACCCGCAGGACGATGCGCGCCGGCGGGATCGAGGGCGGGATGAGCACCGGTCAGCCGATCCGGGTGCGGGCCGCGATGAAACCGTTCTCCACGGTGCCCAAGCCCCTGTCGACGGTGGACATCGTCACCCGCGAGGAGGCCGTCGCGATCAAGCAGAGGACCGATGTCTGCGCCGTCCCGGCCGGTGGCGTGGTGGGGGAGGCGGCCACCGCGTACGTGATCGCCGACGCCGTGCTGGAGAAGTTCGGCGGCGACTCCGTCGGCGAGACCCGTCGCAACCTCGAGTCCTACCGGGAGACGCTCGCGTGATCGTCTATCTCGTGGGCATGCCCGGGTCGGGCAAGAGCGTCGTCGGCGCGGAGCTCGCGGGCCGGCTCGGCGTTCCGTTCGTCGATCTCGATCACGAGATCGAGCGGGAGGCGGGCAAGTCGATCACGGCGATCTTCGCCGACGAGGGCGAGCCGGCCTTCCGGGCGCTGGAAGCGCAGGTGCTGACGAAGGCGGCGGCCGACGATCCGAGCGTGGTCGCGTGCGGAGGCGGCGTCGTGATCGAGCCGGCCAACCGCGTCACGCTGCGTGCCACGGGCCACGTGGTGTTCCTGGACGTCCCGATCGACATCCTGAAACGCCGTGTGCGGCCCGCGGCCGAGCGACCGCTGATCCACGAAGAAGGTGATCTCGAGCTGCTCCTCGCCCAGAGGGAGCCGGCCTACCGGGAGTTCGCCGCGCACGTGGTCGACGGCAGCGGCACGCCGGGAGCGGTTGCGGCGGCGATCGAGCAGGAGCTGCGAGGCAGCGCGTGAAGCGGGAGCGCCCGTGCGTCGCGTGAGCGTCGCGATCCCCGGCCGGCCCTACGAGGTGACGATCGGCGAGGGGCTTATCGCCGCCGCCGGCGAGCACCTCCCCGAGCTTCCCGCGGCTTCGCGCGCGTTCGTGGTCAGCGACCGCACGGTCTCCGACACGTGGTTCGAACCGCTCGCAGCCTCGTTGCGTGAGCGGGATCTCGAGCCGGTGCTGCTCGGGGTGCCCTCCGGCGAGGAGGCCAAGACGCTTCAGGTCCACGGCACGCTGGTGCGCCAGCTCGCCACGCAACGGGCGCATCGCGGTGACCTCGTCGTGGCGCTCGGCGGCGGTGCGGTCGGGGACCTCGCGGGGTTCGTCGCGGCCAGCTACGCGCGTGGCGTGCCCTTCGTGCAGGTCCCGACGACGCTCACCGCGCAGGTCGACGCTGCGATCGGCGGCAAGACCGCGGTGAACCTCCCGGAGGGCAAGAACCTCGTCGGCGCCTTCTACCAGCCCTCGGCGGTGCTTGCCGACGTGGGGACGCTCGCATCGGTGCCGGATCGGGATCTGCGATCCGGGCTGGCCGAGGTCGCGAAGTACGGGCTCACGCTCGACACCGAGCTGCTCGCGCTGCTCGAAACGCGGCTCGACGTCGTCCTCGCGCGAGAGCCCGAGGTGATGGTCGAGCTCGTCGCGCGTTGCGTCGAGGCGAAGGCGCGCACGGTCGCCGAGGACGAGAAGGACGAGGGAACGCGGCTCTTCCTGAACTACGGGCACACCTTGGGTCACGCGCTCGAGCGGATCGAGTCCTTCGCCGGGCACACCCACGGCGAAGCGGTCGCGATCGGGATGGTGTTCGCGGCCCGACTGGCCGAGGCCGTCGGAATCGCCGAGCCGGGACTTACCGCCCGGCACGTGCGGCTGCTCACCTCGTTGGGCCTGGAGGCCGAGGTCGGGCTCCCTCCGGTGGAGGAGATCCTCGATGCGTTTCACCTCGACAAGAAGTTCCAGGGCGGGATCCGCTTCGTCCTGCTGCGGGGGATCGGACAGCCCGAGGTCGTCGACGGCGTGCCCCGGGACCGGATCCGTGCCACGCTAACCGCGATGGGAGCGCCGGCCTGAGGGTCGCGCATGCCGGCGACCGACGGGGACCGACCACCGACGCGGAGAGAGGGAGACACGGGATATGCGCGTGCTGTACGTGTTCGGTCCGAACCTCGGAGCGCTGGGCGAGCGTGAGCCGGAGAAGTACGGGACCCAAACGCTGCCCGAGATCATGGAGGGTGTTGCCAAGCGCGCCGCCGAGCTCGGACATGAGGTCGAGTGGCGTCAGTCCGACCACGAGGGCGAGATCCTCGGATGGGTGCGCGGAGCCTCGGGCGACGGCTTCGAGGCCGTGGTGCTGAACGCCGGGGCCCTGACCCATTCCTCCTACGCGCTCCGGGACGCGATCGAAGCGGGCGAGGCGCCCGTGATCGAGGTGCACCAGACGAACATCTATGCGCGGGAGGAGTGGCGGCGACACTCCGTGATCTCGCCGGTCTCGCGCATCACGATCGCCGGCGCGGGAACGCTCGGGTATCACCTCGCGCTCGAAGCCGTCTCGGGCCTGTAACCGGCGTGGATCACGCGGGGCGCCGCACACGGGTCGCGGCTCGTCTGGCGGAGATCGGGGTCCCCACGATCCTCGTCACCGATCGGGCGAACGTGCGCTACCTCACGGGATTCACCGGGAGCGCGGGAGTGCTCCTGCTGAGCGGAGATCGACCCGCCCTCCTGCTGACCGACGGCCGGTACACCGAGCAGGCCAGACGAGAGGGATCCGGCGTCGAGGTGCTCACGCCGGCCACCGGGCTGCTCCGTGCGGCCGCCGAACGCGCGGTGGATGCCGGCGCCTCGCGGATCGGGTTCGAGACGTCGCTGCCGTACGCGTCCTTCGGCGACCTCGCGGAGCGGCTCGACGGCGTCGAGCTGATCGGTGTGTCCGGGTTGGTCGAGGGGGAGCGTCTGACCAAGGATGCCGACGAGGTCCGGACGCTCGAGCGAGCCCAGGCGTGTACCGACGCCGCCTTCGACGCGGTGATCGGGGGGCTGCGTCCGGGGGTCACCGAACGGCAGGTCGCGCTCGAGCTCGAGATCGCGATGCGCCGGGCCGGGGCGGACGACCGGGCGTTCGAGCCGATCGTCGCGTTCGGCGAGCGGGCGGCCGAGCCGCACCACGCCCCGACCGATCGCGCGCTGACGACCGCCGACGTCGTGAAGATGGACTTCGGCGCCCTCGTGGACGGCTACCACGCGGACATGACGCGGACCGCTGCCCTCGGCGATCCGGGTCCCGAGCTCCGGCGGATCCACGCGACGGTCCTCGGCGCGCACGAGGCGGGCGTGGCGGCGCTGACGCCGGGGGTCCAGGTCCGCGAGGTCGAGGCCGCCGCGCGTGCGGTCGTCGAGGAGGCCGGGTACGGACACGCCTGGGTGCATCCGCTCGGACACGGGGTCGGACTCCAGATCCACGAAGCACCGATCCTGCGCCGTGACGAGCGGACCACGATCCCCGACGGCGCGGTCGTGACGATCGAGCCGGGGATCTACGTCCCCGGTCTCGGGGGCGTGCGGATCGAGGACATGGTCGAGGTCACCGAGGACGGCCCTCGCCCGCTGCCGGACGCGTCGAAGGACCTGCTCGTCCTGTGACGCGATCACGGACGGCCTCTAGGCTCTCGTGGTCCGATCGGCGAAGAGCACGGCGCGAGGAGTCTGTGTGAGCGTTTCGACCAACGATCTGAAGAACGGGATGACCCTGAACCTGGAGGGAGCGCTGTTCCAGATCATCGAGTTCCAGCACGTCAAGCCGGGCAAGGGCGGGGCGTTCGTCCGCACGAAGCTGCGCAACGTCAAGACGGGCGCCGTGATCGAGAAGACCTTCAACGCCGGAATAAAGGTCGGGATGGCGATCGTCGAGCGCAAGGAGATGCAGTACCTGTACCCGGACGGCGACGACCTCGTGTTCATGGACCTGCAGACCTTCGACCAGCTCCACGTGCCGGCCTCGATCGTGGGCGGCGCCAAGGAGTTCCTGAGCGAGAGCGCCACCGCGCAGGTCTCCACCCACGAGGGAACGCCGATCGCGGTCGAGCTGGCTGCCTCGGTCGTGCTGGCCGTCGCATCGACCGAGCCGGGCGTCAAGGGCGACACACGGACGAACGCCCTGAAACCGGCGACGATGGAGACCGGCGTCGTGGTCCAGGTTCCGCTGTTCATCGAAGAGGGCGAGCGCGTCAAGGTCGACACGCGTTCGGGCGACTACCTCGAGCGGGAGAAGTAGGACGGTGGCGTCGCGGCGCGACGCCCGCAGGATCGCGCTGGACATCCTCTGTCAGGCCGACATCCTGGACCACGATCCTCTGGTCGTGCTCGAGGAGTGGGGGACGTCGGGACGAGCCGTGCCGCCGTTCTCCCGCGAGCTGGTCGAGGGAGCGACGGACGCGCTGCCCGAGATCGACGAGGTGTTGGGCAGGCTCGCGGAGGGCTGGACGGTGGAGCGGATGCCGGCGGTGGATCGCAGCGTGCTCCGGCTGGCGGTCTACGAGATCGTGCACCGCGACGATATCCCGGCGGCGGTGGCGATCGACGAGGCGGTCGAGGCGGTCAAGCAGCTCAGCACGGAGGACTCGGGACGGTTCGTGAACGGGGTGCTCGGCCGGCTGGCCCGCGAACGCGAGCCGGCCGACTGAAGGGGTGTGCCGACCCCGACCTCAGTCGGTGGTCTTCTCGGCCTTGGTGTCGGTGGACTCGACAGTGGTGTCCGCGGCGTCGGCCTCATCCACGTCGTCCGCCGTGCCTTCCTTCATCCCCTTCTTGAACTCCGACTGTGACCGGCCGATCGAGCGGGCGAGCTCGGGGATCTTCTTGGCGCCGAACAGCAGCGCGACGACACCCACGATGATCGCGATCTCGGTCGGGCCGAGGGAGATGGCCAGCATGGTGACTCCTTGTCTCGGGCGACCTCAAGTGTAGTGCTATCCTCTCTGGGCAGCACTTCCCCTTTAAGTCCGGTCCGGTGAGGCCGGGAAGGGAGCAACCGAGGATGAGGCCCACAACCCGCGCCCTGCCGTGCCTTGCCGGCCGGGCGTTTCCTGTTCCATGACCCCGATTTCCAAGGATCCCGGGACCGGGGTACTGCTCGACGCGGGCGAGATCCGCCGGGCCACCACGCGGATCGCGCACGAGATCCTCGAGCGAAACAAGGGGGCCGACGACGTGGTCCTCGTGGGGATCGCCGCCCGGGGGGACGACCTCGCCACCCGGCTCGCCGAGCAGATCGCCGAGATCGAGGGGACGAAGGTGGCGGTCGGGGCGCTCGACATCACGTTCTACCGGGATGACATCGGCATGCGTGCCGAGGCCCCGGAGGTCCACGAGACGCGGATCGACTTCGACGTGACCGGCAAGGTCGTCGTCCTGGTGGACGACGTGCTGTTCACCGGTCGCACGATCCGTGCCGCGCTGGACGCCGTCACCGACTTCGGTCGCGCCGAGGCGATCCAGCTCGCCGTCCTCGTCGACCGGGGACATCGTGAGCTGCCGATCCGTGCCGACTACGTCGGCAAGAACGTTCCGACCCGCAGCGACGAGATCGTGCGGGTGCTCCTCGAGGAGGTCGACGGCGAGGATGCCGTCGTCGTGGAGGAACCCCGATGAAGCGACACCTGCTCTCGATGCACGACCTGACCCCCGAGGACGTCGTCCGGGTGCTGGACACGGCCGAGTCGTTCCGCGAGGTCGGTACCCGGGTGATCAAGAAGGTGCCCGCTCTGCGCGGGCGCACGGTCGTGAACCTGTTCTACGAGAACTCGACTCGCACGAGGATCAGCTTCGAGCTGGCGGCCAAACGGCTGTCGGCCGACGTGATCAACTTCACGACGAGCGGGTCGTCGGTCTCCAAAGGCGAGAGCCTGAAGGACACCGCGCTCACCCTGCAGGCGATGGGGGCCGACGCCGTGGTGATCCGACACTCCAGCTCCGGCTCGCCCTACCAGCTCACGAAGTGGCTCCAGGGCAGCGTCCTGAACGCCGGGGACGGGACGCACGAGCATCCGACACAGGCGCTGCTCGACCTGTACACGATGCGGGAGAAGCTCGGCCGCCTCGAGGGGCTCAACGTGGCGATCGTCGGCGATGTGCTGCACTCGCGGGTTGCCCGATCGCTGTCGTTCGGGCTCGTGAAGATGGGCGCGGACGTGACGTTGATCGGTCCGCCGACGCTGATCCCGCCGGATGCCCCCGCCTGGGGCGTGCACGTGAGCTCGGACATCGACGCGGTGCTTCCGAAGCTCGATGTCTGCTACATGCTCCGGGTACAGCGCGAGCGCCAACGCCAGCAGTTCTTCCCGAGCGTGCGCGAGTACGCGCGGCTGTTCGGCCTGACACGCGAACGGGTCGACGCCCTGCCGGAGGGCTGCGTGATCATGCATCCCGGTCCGATGAACCGCGGGGTCGAGATCGATTCGGACGTCGCCGACCTGCCCCAGGCGGTGATCGAGGAACAGGTGACGAACGGCATCGCGGTTCGGATGTCGCTGCTGTACCTGCTCCTCGGTGGATCGGGCCCGGACCAGCTCGAGGCCGCAGGCCCGAACGACGAGGCGACCCGAGGAGCCGACGATGTCTGAGGCGAGCGCGAAGCTGCTGTTCCGGGGGGCTCGCGTGATCGATCCCGCCGGGGAACGCGACACCCCGGCCGACCTGCTCGTCTCAGGCGGCAGGATCGCCGCGATCGGCGACGGGGCCGAGGCCGGTGATGCGGACATCGTCGAGTGCGACGGGCTCGTGCTGACACCGGGGCTCGTCGATCTGCACACGCATCTGCGGGAACCCGGCCGCGAGGACAAGGAGACGATCGAGAGCGGGTCGCGTGCCGCCGCGGCCGGAGGGTTCACCGCGATCTCGGCGATGGCGAACACCGATCCGGTTGCCGACAATGCCGCGGTGATCCGAGAGGTGCAGGCACTCGCGGCCCGCGCGGGCCTCTGCGACGTGTTCCCGGTCGGTGCGATCACCCGCAGGCTCGAGGGAGAAGACCTCGCCGAGCTCGGCGAGATGGTCGAGGCGGGGGTGCGGATCTTCAGCGACGACGGGAACTGCGTGCCGAACGCGCGCGTGCTGCGCTATGCGCTGCGGTACGCGACCGCGTTCGACGACGTGGTGATCGCCGAGCACTGTGAGGACCCGAGCCTCGTCGAGGGCGGACAGATGCACGAGGGATACAACTCCTACTCCCTGGGTCTGGCGGGGCGTCCGCGCGAGGCGGAAGAGGTGGCGCTCGCCCGCGACCTCGCGATCGCACGGATGACCGGCGGGCGGCTCCACGTATGCCACGTGTCCTCCGCGGGTTCGATCGACCTGATCCGCCGCGCGAAGGATGAGGGTCTGCGGGTCTCGGCCGAGGTCACGCCGCACCATCTCGTGTTCACCGACGACGACCTCGTCACCTACGACACGAACCTGAAGGTGAACCCGCCGCTGCGCACCTCCGACGACCGGGACGCGCTGCGCGCCGGCCTGGCCGACGGCACGATCGACGTGATCGCCACCGACCACGCCCCCCACGCGGTCGAGGAGAAGGAGGCCGAGTTCGACCGGAGCCCTCCGGGCACGATCGGTCTCGAGACGGCGCTGGCCGCCGTGCTCACCCACCTCGTGGAGCCCGGACTGCTCCCGCTGTCGCGGGCGATCGACGCGCTCTCGAGCGCTCCCGCTCGGATCCTGGGAGCGACCGACCACGGTGGCCCGCTCGAGGTCGGCGACCCGGCCAACCTCGTCGTGTTCGACCCGGCCGCGCGGTGGACCGCGGAGGCGCCGTTCGTCTCCAAGAGTCGGAACTCCGCGTTCCTCGGGGCATCGCTCACGGGGCGGGTGGTCCACACGTGCTTCCGGGGGGAGCTCGTCGTCGCGGACGGGAAGGCCCAGCGGTGACCCGGGGTCCGGAGGCGCTCCTGGTGCTCGAGGACGGCACGGCATTCCACGGGCGCGGGTTCGGCGCGGCAGGGGAGAGCTTCGGTGAGGTCGTGTTCAACACCGGCATGGTCGGCTACCAGGAGGTGCTCACCGATCCCTCGTACGCCGGCCAGGTCGTCGTGATGACCGCGCCGCAGCAGGGCAACTACGGGACGAACGACGAGGACGCCGAATCATCGGACGTCCAGGTTGCGGGATTCGTGGTCCGTGAGGCCTCGCGCCGGGCATCGAGCTGGCGGGCCCGGCGCACGCTGCACGAGGAACTGGGCGCGGCCGGCGTCGTGGGGATCGAAGATGTCGACACCCGTCGGCTCACGCTGCGGATCCGCGAGGCGGGCGCGATGCGGTGCGGGGTGTCCACCACCGATCTCGACCCCGGCTCGCTGACCGACCGCGTGCGGGAGCAGTCGGGGATGGAGGGTGCCGACCTGGCCAAAAACGTGAGCGCTCCGCGGCCCTACGAGGCTCGCGAGCTCGTCGGCCCCGCGAAGGCGCATGAGGGGCGCACCCACGCGGTCGCGGCCCTCGACCTCGGTATGAAGCGGAACATCCTGCGGCTGCTTGCGGCGGAGGGCATCGAGGCGTCGGTGTTCCCCGCACAGACGCCGCCCGAGGAGATCGCCGCCGGAGGGTTCGAGGGGCTGTTCCTGTCGAACGGACCCGGCGATCCGGGGGCGACGCGCTACGGGATCGCGACGACGCGGGCGTTGCTCGGGACGGTGCCGGTGTTCGGGATCTGTCTGGGGCACCAACTGTTGGGACACGCGCTCGGTGGGAGCACCTACAAGATGAAGTTCGGTCACCGTGGGGTGAACCAGCCGGTGAAGGACCTCCGGTCGGGCCGAGTCGAGATCACCAGCCACAACCACGGGTTCGCGGTGGACGCGCGGTCGTGGGACGACGGGCTCGATCCCGCCGAGGCGGCGGCCGCCGGCGAGCCGGCCGTGGTCGAGACGGCGTCGGGACGTGTTGCGCTCACCCACTGGAACCTGAACGACGGAACGCTCGAGGGGCTCCGCTGCCTCGACGTGCCCGCGTTCTCGGTGCAGTACCACCCCGAGGCCGCGCCCGGGCCGCACGATTCCCGCTACCTGTTCGACGAGTTCCGCGCGTCGATGCGGGAGGCATCCTAGGTGCCTAAACGAAACGACATCCGCAAAGTGATGGTGATCGGGTCGGGTCCGATCGTGATCGGGCAGGCATGCGAGTTCGACTACTCGGGAACGCAGGCGTGCCGGGCGCTGCGCGCTGAAGGGTACGAGGTCTGCCTCGTGAACTCGAACCCCGCGACGATCATGACCGACCCGTCGTTCGCCGACGCGACCTACATCGAGCCGCTGACGCCGGAGTCGGTGCTGGCGATCGTGCGGCGCGAACGGCCCGACGTGTTGCTGCCGACGCTCGGCGGGCAGACGGGGCTCAACGTGGCGGTCGCGCTCGCCGGAACCGGGGAGCTCGACCGACTCGGTGTCGAGCTGATCGGGGCGAAGCTCGATGCGATCCACGCCGCCGAGGACCGCAGCCGATTCAAGGAGAGGATGGTCGCGGCGGGGTTGGAGGTACCACGGGCGGAGACCGCGACCACGGTCGCTGACGCCGCCGCGATCGCCGATCGGATCGGCTACCCCGTGATCGTGCGGCCCTCCTTCATGCTGGGCGGCGGCGGCAGCGGCTTCGCGGACGACCGCGCCGAGCTCGTGGAGCTGGTCCGTCGGAGCCTCGCGGAATCGCCGGCGACCGAGGTCCTGATCGAGGAATCGGTCAAGGGCTGGAAAGAGTTCGAGCTCGAGGTGATGCGCGACGGCGCCGACAACGCCGTCATCATCTGTTCGATCGAGAACGTCGACCCGATGGGTGTGCACACGGGGGACTCGATCACCGTCGCCCCGCAGCAGACGCTCACCGACCGCGAGTACCAACAGATGCGCGACGACGCCATCACCTGCATCCGCGCGATCGGTGTCGAGACCGGTGGATCGAACGTCCAGTTCGCCGTCGACCCACGGACGGGCCGGCGGGTCGTGATCGAGATGAACCCTCGCGTGTCGCGCTCGTCCGCGCTCGCGTCGAAGGCGACCGGGTTCCCGATCGCGAAGATCGCCGCCCTGCTCGCCGTCGGCTACCGCCTCGACGAGATCGTCAACGACATCACCGGCGAGACTCCGGCCGCCTTCGAGCCGACGCTCGACTACGTCGTCGTGAAGGTGCCGCGGTTCGCCTTCGAGAAGTTCCCGGAGGCCGATCCGACCCTCACCAGCACGATGAAGTCGGTCGGTGAGGTCATGGCGATCGGGCGAACCTTCAAAGAGGCGCTCGGCAAGTCCTGGCGCGCGATCGAGAGGACCGGTTTCGACCTCGGTGCCGACGGTCCGGGGGACGACGGGGGTGATGTGCTCAGCGCGATCGCCGAGGGGACCGAGCACCGGCTGTTGCTGGTCGAGCGCGCGCTGCGCGACGGCCACGGTATCGAGGAGGTCGCGGAAGCCTCGGCGATCGACCCGTGGTTCGTCGATCAGATCGCCGAGGTGGTCGAGGAGGCCGAGGCGTTACGTGGACGGTCGCTCGCCGAACTCTCCGCGGAACAGATCCGGCGCGCCAAACGGGTCGGCCTCTCGGACCGGCGGATCGCCCACATGACCGGAACGGGTGCGCGTGCCGCGACCGAGCGGCGCCGCGAGCTCGCGGTCCGGCCGGTGTTCAAGACCGTCGACACCTGCGGCGGGGAGTTCGCGGCCCGCACGCCGTACCACTACTCGACCTACGAGGACTCCGACGAGGTGACGCCGGCGCAGCGACCCCGGGTCGTGATCCTCGGCGCCGGGCCGAACCGGATCGGGCAGGGGATCGAGTTCGATTACGCCTGCGTGCACGCCGCCTTCGCACTCGAGGAGGCCGGCTTCGAATCGGTGATGGTCAACTCCAACCCCGAGACGGTCTCGACCGACTACGACACCTCGAGCCGCCTCTATTTCGAGCCGCTCTCGGAAGAGGACGTCCTGGCGATCGTGGAGTCCGAACGCCCCGAGGGTGTGATCTGCCAGTTCGGCGGCCAGACGCCGCTGCGGCTCGCGCACTTCCTCGCCGAGCGCGGTGTTCGGATCCTCGGAACCCCACCGTCCGCGATCGATCTGGCGGAGGACCGCGGGAAGTTCGCGGAGGTGCTGCGCGAGCTCGACATCCCTGCGCCGCCGCATGGTGAGGCGCGCGATCTCGGGGAGGCGCGGCGGATCGCGCAGGACATCGGCTACCCGGTCGTCGTCCGTCCCTCCTACGTGCTCGGAGGGCGCGCGATGGAGATCGTGTACGACGCCGAGGATCTCGAGCACTTCGTGCGCACGGCGGCGGAGGCGTCTCCGGACCACCCGGTGCTGATCGACCGGTTCCTGGAGGGCGCGATCGAGGTCGACGTGGATGCGGTGTGCGACGGGACCGACGTGTTCATCGGCGCGGTCATGGAGCACATCGAGGAAGCGGGGGTCCACTCCGGTGATTCGAGCTGCGCGATCCCACCCCAGACGCTCTCCGACGGCGAGATGGACCGGGTCGAGGAGATCACCAGGGCGCTCGCGCGCCGGCTCGGAGTGATCGGCTTGCTCAACCTGCAGCTCGCCGTGAAGGACGAGACGATCTGGGTGCTCGAGGCGAACCCGCGGGCATCGCGCACCGTTCCCTTCGTATCGAAGGTGATCGGGGTCTCGCTCGCGCGCTCCGCCACGCTGCTGCTCGCCGGCCGATCGATCGCGCAGCTGATCGACGATGGTGTCTTGCCCGACGATCCACACCACTACCGGCATCTGCGCTACACGTCGGTCAAGGCGGCGGTGCTGCCGTTCAACCGGTTCCCCGGCGCGGACACGGTGCTCGGCCCGGAGATGAAATCCACCGGCGAGGTCATGGGCGTCGATCAGGACTCCGGCGCGGCGCTGGCGAAGGCGTTGGTCGCCGGAGGCACCTCGCTCCCGGTGAAGGGCACGGTGTTCGTCTCGGTCGCCAATCGGGACAAGCGCGCGATCCTGCTACCGGCCAAGCGCCTCGCCGATATGGGGTTCCACCTGCTCGCGACGAAGGGAACGGCCGGCGTGCTCACACGCGGAGGGATCCCCGTCGAGCTCGTCCAGAAGGTCTCGGAGGGCACAGCGGCCGAGGGTGAGCACGCGCGCCCGGGCGCGACCGGTGAGGTGACGCCGACGATCGTCGATCTGCTGAAAGGCGGGCAGGTCGACCTCGTGATCAACACGCCGTTCGGCCGCGGCGCGCGCACCGACGGCTACTGGATCCGCACCGCCGCCGCGATCGCCGGCGTGCCGTGCGTCACGACGATCCCGGGCGTGCTGGCCGCGGTCCGCGGGATCGAGGCGGTCGCCGCCCCCGCGACCCAGCCGCGCTCGATCCAGGAGTACCACGCCGAGGCCGCCGCGGTGCCGATCCAGGGGCGGCTCGGGATCGGCCGAACCACGACGGGCCCCTCGTCCACGTCCGCGGTCACCGCGCCGCCCGAAACGACGCCGTGAAGCGCGCGCGGGCAGAGATCCTGTCGAACCGGAGCTACGGCGCCTACCACTCGGTGACGATCGTCGCTCCGGAGATCGCCGAGACCGCGCGGCCGGGACAGTTCCTCTCGGTCGCGATGCCCGAGGGACGGGCGTTCCTGCTCCGGCGGCACTTCTCGATCCATCAGTCGTCCCGGCGTGGTGGCTGGGCGGGCACCCTCGAGTTCACCTTCGAGCAGCACGGACACGGCACCGACTGGCTCGCGCACCAACGCGCGCACTCGTTCCTCGACGTGCTCGGCCCGATCGGAACGCCGTTCGCGTTCCCGCGCCGGCTCACGAACTGTCTGCTGGTGGCCGAGGGGCACGGTGCCGGATCGCTCTATTTCCTCGCCCAGGAGCTGCGCGCGCAGGGCAAGCGAGTCGATCTGCTCGTCGGCGCGCGCGACCTCGAACACGTCTTCAAGCCGATCGAGGGCAAGCGCCTCTCCCAGACGGTCGCCTTCATGACCGCCGACGGCAGCATGGGCGAACGCGGTTCGGTGCTCGACGCGCTTTCCGGCATGGCCGAGCAGACGCGGGCCCAGGTGCTCTACGCCGCTGGACCGCAGCAGATGCTCCGGGGCGTCGCGGATTTCAGCAACGCCCGGGGGTTGCCGGCGCAGATCGCGGTCGAGGAGCGGATGGGCTGCGGCTACGGGCTGTGCTACACGTGCACCGTCCCCGTGGCGCGTAAGGACGGATCCGGCTACGACCCATTGCGCGCGTGCGTCGACGGGCCGGTGTTCAACCCCGCGCGTGTGCTGTGGGATCAATGGATGGGCGAGCGTTCGGCGGAGGAGATGGTCCCGACGCCTCCCGAGGGATCCCCGGTGGTGCGATCGTGGCCGGACTGATCCCTCGGGACCGGAGGTCGCGGCGATGGCCGTGAAGGACGTCGATCTCGCCGTGGATCTCAACGGGCTGGTGCTTCCGGGCGCCGTGTTGGTGGCGTCCGGATGCTTCGGGTCGGGGCGCGAGCTCGGCGATCTGTTCGAGGCGCGGGGACTCGGCGGTGTCGTGTCCCGCACGGTGACGGCGAGCCCCCGGAAAGGAGCGCCCTCGCCGCGGGCGGCGGAGACACCGTCGGGGCTGCTGTCGATGGTCGGACTCCAGAACCCCGGCGCGGATGCGTTCGTGGCCGACGATCTCCTGCACATGGCCAGCCTCGGGCTCCCCGTGATCGTGTCGGTGGCGGGCGGCTCCGTCGAGGAGTACGTCCGTGTCACGGCGATGCTCGACGGGGCTCCCGGCGTCGTGGCGGTCGAGGTCTACCTCGCCGGACCGGACGAGGAGCTCGACGGCCAGGCGTTCACGGCCCGGCCGGAACGGTGTGCGGAGGTCACGGGCGCCGTCGCCCGGCGTGCCGGTGTGCCCGTGTTCGCGAAACTGCCGGCGATGCCGGTCGGTCTCGTGGACGTCGCCGGAGCGTGTGCCCGCGCAGGGGTCCACGGGGTCACCCTGATCGACGGCGTTCCCGGCATGGCCGTCGATGCGGACGAACTCGCGAGCTCGCTCGGTGCGGTCGAGGGGTTCCTCTCGGGTCCCGCCGTGCGCCCGCTGGCGCTTCGGGCGGTGCACGAGGTCGCGAGCGCGCTTCCCGAGCTCCCGATCATGGGCGTCGGCGGCGTCTGGACCGGTCGCGATGCCGCCGAACTGCTGCTGGCGGGCGCCTGGGCGGTCCAGGTGGGAACGGCGATGCTGACCGATCCCGCCGCGGCCGGCCGGGTGGCCTCCGGGCTCGCCGACTACCTGCGCGGCAAAGGTCTCGTCTCGCCCAGCGACATCCGGGGACGCATGCGTGCGCCGGCTGTGCGTCCCGACGCCCCCTCGCGGTTCGAGAGCGGGGGATCCGCGTGATCCCGCGTCCAGACAACCCCCTGATCCCTGCGCTGGACGTGTCGGACATCGAGGCTGCGGAGAACCTCGCCCGCGACCTCGCGCCGAACGTCGGCGCGGTGAAGGTCGGGCTCGAGTTGTTCTCGGCGCACGGTCCGGAGGCGGTCCGTCGCGTCGGGCAACACGCGCCCGTGTTCCTGGACCTGAAGCTGCACGACATCCCGAACACCGTCGAAGCCGCTGCGCGCAACGCCGCGAAGCTCGGGGTGTTGATGCTCACCGTGCACGCGCTCGGCGGTGAGCGGATGATCGCCGCGGCGGTACGCGGCGCAGAACAGGGAGCGCGAGACGCGCGCGTTTCCCCACCGCTCGTTACGGCCGTGACCGTGCTGTCGAGCATGTCCGGTGAGGACCTTGCCTCGCCCGCATCTCTTGCCTTCGAAGCGAAAGCGGCGGGTGCGGCGGCATGTGTCGTGTCGGGTCCGGACGTCGCGGCGGTCCGCGAGGTGGTCGGGGAGGCGTTCGTGCTCGTCGTCCCCGGGATCCGGCCGTCGGGATCCAACGGCGACGACCAGGTACGGATCCTGACGCCGGAGGAGGCCGTCGAAGCGGGCGCGGACTACCTCGTCGTCGGACGACCGATCACCGGCGCGAGCGATCCGGCCGGCGCCGCGCGCGCGATCGTGGCGTCGGTGCGCTGACCGACCCTTCGCCTCGCCGCCCCGCGGACGGACCTCCCCCTCAGGAGTAGGTGGAGGGTCGAAGGGAAACCACAGGTCACGGCGCATGTTCTCTTTGCTCCGGTTCCCCGCCGTGCGTATACTCCCCAGGTCCTCAACCCCGAGACGAAGGAGGCACCTACATGCCCCTGCCCCAGCTCACCGAGGAGCAGCGTAAGCAGGCGCTGGCGAAAGCTGCCGAAGCGCGCAAGAAGCGCGCGGAGATCAAGGCGCAGCTGAAGTCCGGCAAGCTCTCGCTCGACGCGCTCCTGGGTCGTTCCGCCGACGATATCGTCGGCAAGATGAAGGTTTCGAACGTGCTCGAGTCGCTGCCCGGCGTGGGGAAGGTCCGGGCAACGAAGATCATGGAGGAGCTCGACATCTCCGCGAGCCGTCGTGTTCGGGGCCTCGGGGCCAAGCAGCGCGAGCAGCTGCTCCTGAAGTTCGCCAAGTAGTCACGGGCCGCTGAACCGCACCGGCGGTCTCTACGTCATCTTCGGCCCCTCCGGGGTCGGCAAAGGGAGCGTGATCGCGCGTCTCCTCTCGTCGAACCCGGGGGCGCTGTTCCTTTCGGTGTCGGCGACGACCCGCCGGCCCCGCCCGGGAGAGGTCGACGGCCGGGACTACCGGTTCGTCTCCGACGAACGGTTCCGGAAGCTGATCGATGACGGCGGGCTGCTCGAATGGGCGGAGGTGTTCGGGCACCTCTACGGGACCCCGGCCGAGCCCGTGGTCCGGGCCCGCGCCGAGGGCAAGGACGTCGTGCTCGAGATCGACGTCCAGGGAGCCCGGCAGGTGCGCGCGGCGTCTCCGGACGCCTTCCTCCTCTTCCTCGCCCCGCCCGACCGCAGCCGGATGCGGGAGGTTCTGCGCAGGCGGCTCGAGACCCGGGGCACCGAGCACGAGGAGGAGATCGTGCGGCGCCTCGCCGAGGCCGACCGTGAGATCGCCGAAGCGGAGGGGCTCCAAGACGAGACCGTGGTCAACGACGACCTGGAGCGGGCAACAACCCAGGTCGCGGCTATACTCAAGGAACGGCGTGGCCGAGACTGAGGTCCGGTCGATGCCGGTCCCACCCGACCACCCGCCCGGACGCGCGGCGGAGGAGCCTGGAGGCATCCCGGAATGATCGAGCCGAAGATCGACGACCTGCTTGCCCGTGTGGACTCGAAGTACTCCCTGGTGATCGTGTCCGCCAAGCGCGCCCGGGAGATCAACAACTACTACAGCCAGCTCGGCGAGGGCCGCGGCGAGTTCGTGCCGCCGCTCGTCGAGACCGGACTGCGGAACAAGCCGCTCAGCCTGGCCCTCGAAGAGGTCGCCGAGGCGAAGATCAGCGCCGAGCGCCCCGACGAGGTTGTCACCAAGTAGCCCCCTCGCCGGACGCCGAGTCCTGCTCGGCGTGACGGGCGGGATCGCCGCCTACAAAGCCGCGCACCTCGCGCGCTTGCTCGCCGCTGCGGGCGCCGACGTGACGGTCGCGATGACCGACAACGCGACGCGTTTCATCGGTGCGGACACCTTCGCCGCCCTCACCGGCAACCCCGTGCACACCTCGCTCTGGGACGAGCCCGGCCGCGTGGCCCATGTGGAGCTGGCACGGGAGGCCGACCTGATCGTGGTGGCCCCGGCGACCGCGAACATCCTCGCGAAGCTCGCCCTCGGGCTCGCCGACGATCTGTTGAGCTCGACGCTGCTCGAGGCCTCCGGCCGTCCCCTCATCCTCGCTCCCGCGATGCACACCGGGATGTGGCAGGCACCGCCGACCCAGGACAACGTCCGTTCCCTCGAGGCGAGAGGGGCGACGATCGTCGGTCCCGCATACGGATCGCTGGCGGCCGGGGACGAGGGGCAGGGCCGTCTCGCCGAGCCCGAGGACATCGTGCGCGCGAGCGAAGCGGCGCTGGGACTTCGCGGTGACCTGGACGAATGGAGGATCCTGGTCACCGCGGGACCCACCCACGAGCCGATCGATCCCGTCCGCTACATCGGGAACCGATCGAGCGGGTTGATGGGGATCGAGGTCGCACGCGAGGCCGCCGCCCGGGGTGCCGAGGTGACCCTCGTGCTCGGCCCCGGGACCGTCGCTCCACCGGCCGGCATCCGCGTGATCCCCGTCGAGACCTCCGCGCAGATGCGTGACGCGGTGCTCGCCGAGTTCGATGCGATGGACGCGGTCGTGATGGCGGCCGCGGTCGCCGACTTCCGGCCGTCGCAGGCCGCCGACGACAAGCTGAGGAAGGACGGCGGGGTTCCCGATCTGGAGCTCGTGCCCACCACCGACATCCTCGCCGAGCTGGGAGAGCGCAAGGAGGCGCAGGTGCTCGTCGGCTTCGCCGCGGAGACCGACACCGACGCCCTCGAAACGACCGGCCGGCAGAAGCTGGAGAAGAAGAAGCTCGACCTCATCGTCGTGAACGAGGTCGGGCGGGAGGGCACCGGCTTCGGTTCGAGTACGAACGACGCGATGCTCGTCCAGAGGACGGGGGACGCGACGCCGCTGCGCACGTGGTCGAAGCGCGAGCTCGCGACCGCGATCTGCGATCGGCTCGACGCGCTGTACGGCTGAAGTGAGCGGGTCCGGTCGCGCGGTCGCGGCGGCGACGGTCCGGGCCGATATACTCCGCGCCATGTCCAAGGGCTACCTGTTCTCCTCCGAATCGGTCACCGAAGGCCACCCGGACAAGCTCGCCGACCAGCTCTCCGATGCGGTTCTCGACGCGATCCTGACCGTCGACCCGGTCGGCCGCGTCGCGTGCGAAACGCTCGTCACCACCGGACTCGTGATGGTGGCCGGCGAGATCAGCACGTCGGAGTACATCGACATCCCTGCGATCGTGCGCCGGACCGTGTCCGAGGTCGGTTACACGGACGCGAAGTTCGGCCTCGACGGCGAGACATGCGGGGTCGTGACGTCGATCCAAGAGCAGTCGCCCGACATCGCGCGCGGCGTCGACGACGCGCTCGAGCATCGCGAGGAGCACTCAACCGACGAGCTCGACACGCTCGGTGCGGGCGACCAAGGCATGATGTTCGGCTACGCGTGCCGCGACACCGAGGAGTTGATGCCGGTGCCGATCGCGATGGCTCATCGGCTCACCAAGCGCCTTGCCGACGTCCGCAAAGCGGGCGTCGTTCCGTATCTCCGACCGGACGGGAAGAGCCAGGTCTCGATCTCCTATGAGGGCGGTCGCCCCACGAAGGTCGACACTGTCTTGATCTCTACGCAGCACCGCGAGGAGGTCGACGTCGAGACCCTGCTCGCTCCCGATGTCGAGAGCGAGGTGGTCGAGCCCGTGCTGAAGGAGTTCCCCGAGCTCGACTCCGAGGACGTCCGTGTCCTCGTGAACCCGACCGGCCGGTTCGAGATCGGCGGACCGAAGGCCGACACCGGGCTCACCGGACGCAAGATCATCGTCGACACCTACGGAGGGATGGCGCCGCACGGCGGCGGCTGCTTCTCGGGCAAAGACCCGACGAAGGTCGATCGCTCGGCGGCGTACATGGCCCGGTACGTGGCGAAGAACCTCGTGGCCGCCGGCACGGCCGAACGCGTGCAGATCCAGGTCGCGTACGCGATCGGCACCGCACACCCCGTCTCGCTCGCGATCGACACGTTCGGCACCGAGACCACCGACCCGGCGAAGCTCGTCGACGTGGTGTGGGACCTGTTCGACTTCCGGCCCGCGGCGATCATCCGCGACCTCGACCTGCGCCGCCCGATCTATCTCGACACGGCGGCCTACGGGCACTTCGGTCGTAAGGAGTTCCCCTGGGAGGCGACCGATCGCGCCGACGACCTCCGTCGCGCGCTCGGCTGACCCCTCGCCCGAGCCGCCGATCCTTTCGGGACCCGTCGCGGTCTGCGTCGACCGACCCCTGCTCGCCCTCGACCGTCCCTTCACCTACGAGCTGAACGCCGATCTCGAGGCGGGCCTCGGGAGCCTCGTCGAGGTCGCGTTCCACGGACGGAAGGTCCGAGGCTGGGTCCTCGGCCCGGCGGGGGAGCTCGGCAAGCGCGTGCTTCCGGTTCGCGCGCGCGTTTCTCCGGTTCGCATGTTCGACGAGCATCTGCTCGAACTCGCGCGATGGATCTCGCAGCGGTACGTCGCTCCGCTCGCGTCGGTGCTCGGCCGGTTGACCCCGCCGCGCGTCGTGTCCGAGGAACAGGAGTGGACCGGCCTCGTGGCGACCGATCGCGGGACGGACCTGCCACCGACCCCCCCGGCGGGACCCTGGGACGCCTACCGGGAAGGAGCGAGGGTTCGGACCGGGCTCGACGAGCACCGTGGGGCGTTCGTCGTGCGCCCCACGCCCGCGGACGAGGCCACGATCGTGGTCGACGCCGTGGGCCGAACACTCGCGGGTGGCCGACGGGCGATCGTGCTCGTGCCCGAGGCCGATCCGGTTCCCTTCACGGCGACGGCGGTGCTCGAAGCGTTCGGCGAGCGTGCCGCACTGTTCGCCGGGGGGTCCAAGCGGATGCGGTACCGGCGATGGCTCGAGATCGCCGCGGGTCGCTACGACGTGGTGGTCGGTACGCGCCCGGCGATCTTCGCGCCCTTGCCGAGGTTGGGACTCGTCGCCGTCGCGCGCGAGTCCCATCCTGCGCATCGTGAGGATCGCTCCCCTTACTACCACGTCCGAGACGTCGCCCTCGCGCGCGCCGAACTCGAGGGTGCCGCGTGCCTCGTGTCGGCGCTCGCCCCGTCGGTCGAAACCGCGGTGCTCGAGGCCGTCCGGGTGGAGCCCTCGCAGCGCCGGTGGCCACCGGTCGAGGTGGTGCGCCCCGGACCGGAGGCCCGGGCCCCGCGGTTGACCGCGTCGCTGCGCTCGTCGCGGCGCGCGTTCCTGTACGCGCCGTTGCCCGGGTACGGGATCGCCCAGGTCTGTCGCGCCTGCCACGAGCCCGCCGCCTGCGCGACATGCGGAGGCGTGCTGCGCGCGGAGCAAGGACGGGTGCGCTGCGTCGTGTGTGGACGCGACGGCGAGTGTGCATCGTGCGGGGCGAAGAGCTTCGGACTGCGGCGTGGCGGCGCGGAGCACGTCGAGGAATGGGCAGGGCGTGCGGCGCGCGTTCCGGTCCGATCGGCCTCGGCGGACCCCTCGGCCCTCGCGTCCCTCGCCGGCGGCGACCAGGTCGTGGTCGGCGGCCCCGAGTCGGTGAAGGACGTGGGTCCGCTCGGGCTCGACCTCGTCGGCATCCTCGACGCCGACCTGGCCTCGCGCAGGCCGGGCATCTCCGCACTCGAACGCGCGCTCACCACATGGACCGAGGTGGCCGCGTGGGCTGCGCCGCAGGGCGGACGAGTGATCGTGCAGTCGTCGCGACCGAACGATCCCGCGGTGCAATCGCTCGTACAGGGAACGCCGGAACGGTTCCATCGCGCGGAGCGAGCCCGGCGCGCCGAGGGGGGGTTCCCGGTCGGGGCCGCGGTCTTCCGCGTCGTCGGGTCCGACGAGCTGCCGGCCGCATTGGAAGCCCTCGCACCGATCACGTTCCTCGCTTCGAGGCAGGGGGAACAGGCGATATGCTTGCTCGCGCTCGAGCCGGACGCGATCGCACGCTTCGGTGCGCGTGCCCGCGAGCTCGCGGCGAGCGGGGTGCTCGAGCGGGTCGAAGCCGAGCCGCACCTGTGATCACGCACGAACGGGTCGAGCGAACACGCCGGGACCGCGCGACGACGCGGACGGGAGAGGAGCCGCAGAGACGATGTCGCTGATGTCGATCCGAACGCTGGGGGATCCCGTCCTGCGCGAGGCGACCCGGCCGGTCGAGCGCTTCGACCGCTCGTTGCGACGGCTCGTCGACGACATGTTCGAGACGATGGAGGACGCACCGGGCGTCGGACTGGCCGCACCGCAGGTCGGTATCGCGAGCCGGTTCTTCGTCTACGACGACGGCGCGGGCAATCGGGGCTTCCTCGCGAACGCGGTGGTCGAGGACCTCGAGGGCGAGTTGGTCCAGGACGAAGGGTGCCTGTCGATCCCCGGGCCGTTCCACCCCACGCGGCGCGCGGCCCGCGCGAGGATCCGGGGACACGACCTCAAGGGGCGAGATGTCGAGGTCGTCGCCGAGGGGTTGCTCGCCCGCATCTTCCAGCACGAGACCGATCACCTCGACGGGCTCCTCTACATCGACCGTTTGGACGACGCGGGTCGCAAGGACGTCATGCGCCAGCTCCGCCAGCTCGAGCTGCAGCGCGCGGCGAGAACGTCGGAGGCCTGAGTCCCGACGGGGGTATCGTCCGCGTCGTGGACCAAGCCCCGCTCCGCGTCGTGTTCCTCGGGAACGATCCCTGGTCGGTGCCCGCGCTCGCCGCGATCGACGCATCGGCCCACGAGATCGCTCTGGTGGTCACGGCGGCCCCTCGTCCAGCGGGGCGCGGATCGAAGCTGCGTCCTACAGCGGTCGCCGACGCCGCGCACGTGGCGGGCCGGCCGCTGCTGGAGACGGCGACGATCCGTGACGGCGGAGGGACGCAGCGGGTGCGAGAGGCGGCACCGGACGTCCTCGTCGTGGTCGCCTTCGGAGAGCTGCTCACCGGGGAGCTGCTCGGCCTGGCGCCGCGGGGTGCCGTGAACCTGCACTTCTCGCTGTTGCCCGCACTGCGCGGCGCCGCTCCGGTCCAGCATGCGTTGCTGGCCGGCCTGGACGAGACCGGCGTGACGACGATGCGGATGGACGAGGGACTCGACACGGGCCCGATCCTTCTGCAGCGGCCGATCGTGATCGGGTCCGACGAAGATGCGGGAGCCCTAGGACTCCGGCTCGCGGCGGCCGGCGGCGAGCTGCTGGTCCAGACCCTGGATGCCGCGGCACGCGATGCCCTCTCCCCGCGGATCCAGGATCCGACGAAGGCGACCTGGGCTCCGAAGCTCGGACCCGCCGACCGGGTCGTGGACTGGTCGGGCGCCGCGCGCGAGCTCGTTCGGCGCGTCCGGGCCCTGTCCCCGGCACCCGCGGCCACCACGAGGTTCCGTGGGAAGGGTCTCAAGGTGTTCCGGGCCGCGGCGATCGACGCGGACGCCCCGCCCCCGGGCGCGCAGGACGCCCCGGACGCGCCGGGCACGATCGTCCCGGGAGCCGACGCGACGCCCCTCGTGGCGACGGGGAGCGGATCGGTCGCGCTCCTGGAGGTCGGACCGGAGGGCCGTGGCCGGATGGACGGAGCGGCGTTCGCGCGCGGCGCCCGGATCGAGGCCGGCGAACGCCTGGGATGAGCACGGCCCGAGGGATCGCCGCGCAGGTGATCGGCGACGTCTGCGAGCGCGGCGCGTACTCGAACCTGGCGTTGCGGTCGGCCTTGCGCGCCACGGCGCTCGATCGTCGCGACCGCGATCTTGCCACCGAGCTGACCTACGGAACGCTCCGCCGTCTGCGCCGGATCGACCACGCGATCGGACGGGACGCGGACCGTCCGGTCCCTCGGATGAGCGAGCGTGCCCGGACGCTTCTTCGCCTCGGGACCTACCAGTTGTTGGAGCTGCGCATCCCTCCGCACGCGGCCGTGGGCGAGACGGTCTCGCTCGCCACGGGTCGGGAGCGCGGCTACGTGAACGCGATCCTGCGGGCGCTCGCGGCCGACCCTCCGCCGCTGCCCGAGGGGGACGGCAACGACGCGATCGGGATCCGCGCGGGCATGAGCCCGTGGATCGTCGGCGAGCTGCGGAATCTCGTCGGCGACGGCGACCTGGAGCGGGCCGCCGGCGCATTCGCCGAGCGCGCTCCGCTGTGCGTCCGCGCGAACCCGTGCGTCGCGAACGTCGAGGAGCTCGAGGCGTCGTTCCGAGAGGCGGGTCTGGATCCTCGTCGGGGAGTCATCGCGCCCGACTGCCTCCTCGTCGAGGGAAGCGCCGTTGAGGACCTTCCCGGGTACGCGCGCGGAGCCTTCGCGGTCCAGGACCAGGCGTCGGCGTTCGTCGGACACGCGGTCGGCGCGCTCGCGGGGGAGCGCGTGCTCGATGCGTGCGCGGGTCCCGGGGGCAAGGCGGGGATCCTCGCGTGCGCGGTCGCCCCGGACGGGCATCTGGTCGCCGCGGACGTCGGCGTCGGGAGGGCGCTGCTGGCGGCGGGGGCCCTTCGTCGTCTGCGGACCGACGCATCGCCGCTCGTCCAGGACGCTCGGCGCCCGGCCCTGCGCCCGGGCACCTTCGACCGGGTCCTCGTCGACGCTCCGTGCACGGGGATCGGCTCGGCGCGCAGGCGACCCGAGCTGCTGTGGCGTCCGGACGAGGGGCGCTTGTCCGAGCTCGCGCGGCTCCAGGTAGCGATCGCGACCGCCGTCGCGGACCTGCTGCGCCCGGGAGGACGGCTCGTGTACTCGGTCTGCACCTTCCCCCGGGCCGAGACGGTGGCCGTGTGCGACGCCCTCGTGCGCGCCCGTCCGGACCTGGTTCCGACGGCGATCGACGGCCCCGACGGGCCGAGCGAACGGATCCGGCTCTGGCCGCACCTGCACGGCACAGACGGGATGTTCCTCGCCGGGTTCACGAAAGGGCGGTCTCCGCCGAGGGGGGGCGGGCCTCCCGGCGAGGGGGGTTCGCCCCGGTAGGATTGGCCTCGTGAGCACGAGCGGCAAGCTCTCAGCGTCGATCCTCGGAGCGGATCTCGCGTACCTGGCCGACCAGGTCAAGCTCGTGGAACCGTACGCCGAGGTAGTCCACGTGGACATCATGGACGGGCATTTCGTGCCCCCGATCGCCCTCGGGGCGGTCGTGGTGGCCTCGCTGCGCCCCGTGACCGAGCGGGTGCTGCACGGCCATCTCATGGTTGACGCCCCCGAGAGCTTCTTCGACGAACTCCGCGAAGCGGGGCTCGACATGGTGTCGTTCCACGTCGAGGCGGTCGGCGACCCCGGTTCCGCGATCGGCAAGGCCCGGGACGCCGGACTCGGCGTCGGTCTCACCCTCAACCTCGAGACCCCGGTCGACGAGGTCGCGCCGCACCTGGAACGGATCGACGACCTGATGCTGATGAGCATCCGACCCGGCTGGTCGGGGCAGACGCTCAACGAGGAGGTGTACCCGCGGCTCGAGTCGGCACGCGCCGAGATCGATCGCCAGGGTCTCGACGTGGATCTCGAGATCGACGGGGGCGTGAAGATCGCGAACGCGCAGCGCGCCGTCGACGCGGGAGCGAACGTGTTGATCGCGGCGTCGGGAGTGTTCGGCCAACCGGATATCGCGGACGCCGCGGGACGCCTCGCGGCGATCGCACAGGGTGGAAGGAGGGCGGCCTGATGCCCGAGACGATCCTCGTCGTCGACGACGATCCGGACATCGCACGGTTCGTCGAGGTCAACCTCCGCTCGGCCGGCTACGACGTCTCGGTCGCCGGCGATGGGGAAGAGGCCCTGTCGAAGGCCGACGAGCTCCACCCCGACCTGGTCCTCCTCGACGTGATGATGCCCCGGATCGACGGCTTCGAGGTCGCGCAGCGGTTGCGGAAGAACCCGAAGACCTCGAACACCAGCATCATCATGCTCACCGCGAAGGCGCTGTCGACCGACAAGGTGTTGGGGCTGACCGCCGGCGCCGACGACTACATCATCAAGCCGTTCGACCCGATCGAACTGCTCGCGCGCGTGAAGGGCACCCTGCGCCGCGCGAAGGAGATGCGGAACCTCTCGCCGCTCACCGGCCTTCCCGGCAACATCCGCATCCAGGAGGAGATCGAGCGCATGGTCGGCAACGGGACCCCGTTCGCCGTCCTGTATTGCGACCTGGACAACTTCAAGACCTACAACGACCAGAAGGGGTTCGTTCGCGGTGACCGGTTGATCCAGACCACGGCGCGCATCATCCAGGACGCCGTCGCCGAGTACGGGGCCTCCGAAGGGTTCGTCGGGCACGTCGGTGGCGACGATTTCGTCGCGGTCGTACCACCGGAGGTGGCCGAGGAGGCCGCGAAACGCATCACGGCTCGCTTCGACGAGCATCGGATCGAGTTCTACGAGCCCGAGGACCTCGAGCGCGGGTTCGTGAAGATGGAGGATCGCAAGGGAGTCCTGCAGGAGATCCCGCTCGTCGCGATCTCCGTCGGCGTCGCCACGACGGCGAAACGGGGTTTCGAACACTACGCGAACGCCGTCTCGGTCGCGACGGAGATGAAGCAGTTCGCCAAGCGCGAGCCCGGTTCCTCCTACGCGGTCGACCGGCGAACCCCCGAGTAGCTCAGCGCCCGGACGATCACCCCGCGGTTTCGATGCCGCCCTGGACGTGCACCGGTACCCGTTGCACGGCGTTGTTCGCATAGCCACCGACGTTCCACGTGGGTTCATCGGGCTGGACCCGCCCGGTCGCATCCCGCGCCCTGGCACGGATCACGTGCGTGCCCTCGGTCGCGTTCCACGGAGCCTGCCACGATCGCCACGCCCACGGTGAGATCTCCGGCCCGAGCTCGGCAGTCGCCCAGGTCGCGCCGTCGTCCGTGCTGACGTCGACGGCTCGGATCGGGCCTCGTCCGGACCACGCGCGAC
Source organism: Actinomycetota bacterium (assembly GCA_040881665.1). Classification (NCBI taxonomy): domain Bacteria; kingdom Bacillati; phylum Actinomycetota; species Actinomycetota bacterium. The sequence continues at coordinate 19,897 of JBBECT010000006.1, read as the reverse complement.
CCCGCAGGAGCGTGGGGCCGGGGGGAGCCGATCGCGCGCGGGTCATGAAGTCGGGGACGCCGGGGGGCTCGACGAGCGCCCGCGGCGCGATCCGTGTCACCGGGTCGCCTGGGTCGTGTTCGTTCGTGCGGAACCGGTACCCCTTCTCTTGTTGGTACCCGCGGAACGGCTCGGACACCGCGTCGATCCGCGCGAGCCACTTCACGTTCGTCATGCCGTACCAGCCGGGCACAAGCAGCCGCACGGGTGCTCCGTGCTGGGGAAGCAGAGGCGCCCCGTTCATCACGTCGGCGAGGAGCACCTCCTCACGGCGGCACTCCATCACCGGCAGGCTCCGGGCGTACGCCTGTTCGATCCCGCCTTCGATGCCACGGTCGAGTCCGGTGAACACGAGCTCGACCGTGTCGTCGCGCACCCCCACCTCGTCGAGGAGAGCGGTCAGGGGCACGCCACTCCACGCAGCAGTGCCGACCGCCTCTCGGAGCCAGGGCTGACTGATCGCACGCGGTGTCAGCAGCGCCCGACCGTTGCCCGCGCACTCCATCGTCGTCGTGACGGTCCGGCGTGGACGCGCGCGAAGTGCGGCGAGGTCGAAGGTCGCCGGACGATCGACGCCGCCGTCGATCCGAAGGGACCACGTCGCCGGGTCGACCTCGGGGACGTCGTAGTGGATCAGGAGGTAGTGCATCCCCGCCGGCGTGAGGTCGTAGCGCAGCGCTTCGAGCGGCATCCCGTGGTTGCGTGTCGCCAGCTGCAGCTCCTCGACCGAGATCCCCTCGGGGGCGGTGGTCTCCTCGCCGCTCACCGGGCCATCATCCGAGCACCGGGACCCGGTGGTCAACCGGATGTCCGCGGGTCATCGGCTGACCGACTCCGGCCTGAGCGTCCTCTCGAACGGAGGCGTATACTGCCTGGCAGATAGCTACGTCTTCGGGGCGGGGTGCGATTCCCCACCGGCGGTGAGAGTCCGCGACCCCTCGGCGCGACACGCACGAGGGCTGACCCGGTGGAACTCCGGGACCGACCGTGAAAGTCGGGATGGGAGGAGACGTCGGCCGGTGCGTCGTGCCTCGGCACGAGTGCTCGCGGCCGTGGTTGCTCCCACCCTTGCTCCGGGAAAGGTCGTTCGTGGAACAGGGGCAGGCAACCGGGACCTCCTCCCTCGACGCGGCGTTCGCACGCGCGCTCGAGCTCGCAGCGCGGGGATCCGGGCGCGTGTCGCCCAATCCGCTCGTCGGGGCGGTCGTGCTGCGCGACGGCGCGATCGTCGGCGACGGGTTCCACGACGGTCCCGGAACGCCGCACGCCGAGGTCGTCGCGCTCCGGGCGGCAGGAGATCGCGCGCGCGGAGCGACCCTCGTGTGCACCCTCGAGCCCTGCGATCACCAGGGACGGACCCCGGCGTGCACCGCCGCCGTGATCGATGCGGGCATCGCGCGGGTGGAGTACGCCTCGCCGGATCCGAACCCCCTCGTGGACGGCCGGGGCGCACGACGGCTTCGGACGGCGGGTGTGCAGGTGCGAGCGGGTGCCCATCGCGGCGCGGCGGACCGGTTGAACGGCGCCTACCTGCACCATGTCCGCACCGGTCTTCCGATCGTGCGATGGAAGGCGGCTGCGACCCTCGACGGCAAGGTGGCCGCCCGCGACGGGACGTCCCGGTGGATCACGGGCGAGGCGGCTCGCCGGGACGTGCACGCGATGCGCGCGTGGGCGGATGCGATCGTCGTCGGTGCCGGAACGGCGCTCGCCGACGATCCGTCGCTCACGGTCCAGCTCGAGGGCTCGCGCGCCAGGCCCACCATGCGGGTCCTCGTGGACGCCGCGGGCGGCACTCCGGCGAGCGGTGCGCTGTTCGACGGTGCGCCGCCGACGCTCGTCGCGACCACGGAGCGCTCGCCGAGCTCGGTGCGGGACGCGTGGCGAGCTGCCGGTGCCGAGGTGCTCGTGCTGGACGGGACACGCGGAACCGAGGACGAGCGGGGAGGCCTCGTCGCCCTCCGACCGCTGCTCGAAGATCTCGGGAAGCGGGACGTGCAGGGCGTGCTCCTCGAGGGCGGGCCGACGTTGGCGTGGGGTTTCGCGAGCGCGGGACTGATCGACCAGGTCGTCCTCTACCTGGCTCCGAAGCTGCTCGGAGGCATCGAGGCACCGGGGGCCTTGGGAGGGACCGGATTCGCTCCGGTGACCGAGGCCCTCGACCTTCGGATCGACGCGGTCGATCGGATCGGCGACGACGTGCGGGTGGAGGCTCATGTTCACCGGGATCATTGAGGAGCTCGGCGAGGTGCGATCGTTCGAGGGCGACCGCCTGGCGATCGCCTGCACCACGGTGGCGGACGACGCTGAGGTGGGAGCCTCGATCGCCGTGAACGGCACATGCCTGACGGTGGTCGAACGTGGCGACGGGGGCCTCGCGTTCGACGTCTCCGCGGAGACGCAACGGCGCACGAGCCTGCGACGGCTCACCGGAGGAGACCCGGTCAACCTGGAACGGCCCCTGACGCTTGCGACCCGGATCGGTGGTCATCTCGTGCAGGGCCACGTGGACGGCGTCGGTGAGGTGCTGCAGGTCCGCCGGTCATCGGAGGGAACCGGCGCGGAGATCACGTTCTCGGTGCCGTCCGGGCTCCGGCGGTACGTCGTCGAGAAGGGCTCGATCACGATCGACGGCGTGAGCCTGACGGTCGCCGCGCTCGGACCCACCTCCCTGACGGTGGCGTTGATCCCGCACACCCTCGCGGCAACAACCTTCGGGAGCGCCGGACCCGGAACGCCGGTGAACGTCGAGGTCGACGTTATCGCGAAGTACGTCGCCCGATACGTCGGCGTTCAGCAGGACGACGGCGATACGGATCGAACGAACGCACCAGTGGCGGCGGGATCCGCCGACGGACCGCACAGGACGATGGAGGACACACGATGAACGAGGACACGGGTACGCCGGTCGCGGATCGATCGGTCTTCTCGACGATCGACGAGGCTCTCGAGGACGTTCGCGCGGGCAAGATGGTGATCGTCGTCGACGACGCCGATCGTGAGAACGAGGGCGACTTCATCATGGCCGCGGAGAAGGCGACCCCCGAGGCGATCAACTTCATGGTGACGCACGGACGAGGGATCGTGTGTATGCCGGTGACGCCCGAGCGTCTCGACGAGCTGCGGATCCCGCTGATGGTTTCGAAGAACAACGAGAGCCACGGAACAGCCTTCGCCGTCTCGATCGACGTCCGCGGCGTGACGACCACCGGGACGAGCGCCTTCGACCGCGCTGCGACGGTGAACGCGATCTGCGATCAGCAGCTCGCACCCGAGGACATCCACATGCCGGGCCACATCTTCCCGCTGATGGCGCGCGAGGGAGGGGTCCTGGTCCGCGCGGGTCACACGGAGGCCGGCGTCGACCTGTCGGTGCTCGCCGGCATGTATCCGGCGGCGGTGCTGTGCGAGGTGCTTCACCCGGACGGCTCGATGGCGCGGATGCCCGAGCTCGTGAAGGTGGCCCGCGAACACGACCTCAAGATCATCTCGATCGCCGGCCTGATCGAGTACCGCCGCACGCGTGAGAAGCTCGTGCGCAAGGTTGCCGAGGCCAACATCCCGACCGAGCACGGAGCGTTCCGGGCGACTGCCTACGAGAGCACGGTCGACGGCCGGACCCACATCGCGATGGTGCTCGGCGACATCGGCGACGGCGAGGACATCCTCGTGCGCGTTCACTCCGAGTGCCTCACCGGCGACGTGTTCGGTTCGTTGCGGTGCGACTGCGGCGATCAACTGCAGCGGGCGCTTGCGGCGGTCGGGGAGGAGGGCCGCGGCGTGGTGCTCTACGTGCGGGGTCACGAGGGTCGCGCGATCGGGCTCAGTCACAAGCTGCGCGCGTACCAGCTCCAGGAGGAGGGCCGCGACACGGTCGAGGCGAACGAAGACCTCGGCTTCCCGGCCGATCCTCGGGACTACGGTATCGGCGCGCAGATCCTGGCCGATCTCGGCGTGCGGTCGATGCGCCTCCTGACGAACAACCCGTCGAAGCGCGCCGGTCTCGAGGGGTACGGACTGTCGATCTCCGAGCGCCTGCCGCTGGCGACGCGACCGACCGAGCAGAACATCGAGTACCTGCGGACCAAGCGCGACAAGCTGGGTCACCTGCTCGGCGACCTCGATCAAGCGTCCGGCAACGGCGCGAAAGCCGTCACGGAGGTTCCCTGATGGAGTATCGGGGAGAGCAGCGCACGGGTGGGCGCCGGTTCGCGATCGTGGCGGCCCGGTTCAACCCGCACGTAACCGAACCCCTGGTCGAGGGGGCCCTCGGCTGCTTCCATGCATCGGGCGCGGCCGAGGACGACGTCGACGTCGCATGGGTGCCGGGCGCGTTCGAGCTGCCGCTCGTGGCGCGGCGGCTCGCCGGTTCGGGTGTCTACGAGGGCGTTGTCTGCATCGGGGCCGTGATCCGTGGAGAGACCGCGCACTTCGATCACGTGGCGCGAGAGGCTGCCCGCGGGATAGCCGGTGCTGCGCGCGACACCGGAGTGCCCGTGATCTTCGGTGTCCTGACGACCGATACCCTCGAGCAGGCCACGGATCGCGCCGGGGGACGTCACGGGAACAAGGGATGGGAGGCCGCGCAGGCCGCCCTCGAGACGGCGTCGCTGCTGGACCGTCTCCCGAAGCAGGAAGGGTGATCGTCCGTGATCCTCGACAAGCCCTGGGGGAAGGTCGCGACCTACGCCCTGAACCAACCCTCGTCGGTGCGGGTGATCACGGTCGAACCCGGCCAGGAGACGAGCGTTCACTACCACCAGATGCGCGACGAGATGTGGGTCGTGCTCGATCCGGGGCTGACGATCCAGATCGGCAACCGCACGGTCCAGGCGAAGACCGGGGAGGAGTTCGTCGTCTCGGCCGAAGAGGTCCATCGGATCACGAACGGCGCTCCGGCGCGGGGCAGGGTGCTCGAGATCGCTTACGGGTACACGACCGAGGACGATACGCTGCGCCTGCAGGACGACTACGGTCGCCCGCTGGAATCGGATTGGTGAGCGCACGCGTTCGGGGTCCCTCGGACCGTCGGGTCCACCGGAGGCCAGGCTCCGTCGACACCGTGGGTGCCTGCCCCTATACTCGGGAAGCGTTTTCCGTTGTTCCACCTGCGGCGTCGACCCGAGGTCGGCGCCGCCCAGTTTCGAGGACGGAGGTGATGCGGGGTATCCAGTGACCCGCGCATAAACGATCGGATCCGGTCACCCCGGGTCCGTCTGGTCGGGCCCGACGGCGATCAGGTCGGCATCGTGCCGACCCAGGACGCCCTCACGCAGGCTCGTGACCTCGATCTCGATCTCGTCGAGGTCGCGCCCAACGCCGATCCGCCGGTCGCGCGGATCATGGACTACGGCAAGTACAAGTACGAGCGCGACATCCGCCAGAAGGAGGCCCGCAAGAAGCAGCTGCGGGTCGAGGTGAAAGAGATCAAGTTCCGACCCAAGATCGATCCGCACGACTACGAGACGAAGAAGGGTCACGTCGTGCGGTTCCTCAAGGCCGGAGCGCGGGTCAAGGTGACGATCATGTTCCGCGGGCGCGAGATGGCCCATACGGAGCTCGGCCGCAAGATCCTCGATCGTCTCGTCGACGACCTGAAGGATCTGGCGATCGTCGACTCGCAACCGAAGCAGGATGGGCGGAACATGATCATGGTGATCGCCCCGGTCAAGAAGCCCGTCGTGCAGACGGCCGGTGAGGAAGGCTAGGCATGCCGAAGCAGAAGACCCATAGCGCCACCCACAAGCGTTTCCGGGTGACCCGGACCGGCAAGGTGCTGCACCGGAAGGCGACCGGCAACCACATGCTGACCAAGAAGTCGTCGAGCAAGCGCCGGCGCATCGAGGGCTGGTCCGAGACGACCGCCGAGCGCAAGACGATCCGCCGGTTGCTGGGGGGGTAGCGGACGATGGCCCGGGTCAAACGTTCCGTCCACGCCAAGAAGAAGCGCCGCGAGACCCTCGAGGCAGCCAAGGGCTACCGGGGTGGCCGGCACCGTCGGATGAAGATGGCGACCGAACAGGTTCGCCACTCCCTGCAGTACAGCTATCGCGATCGTCGCGACCGCAAGGCCCAGTTCCGGCGGTTGTGGATCACGCGGGTCGGCGCCGGCGCCCGGCAGAACGGCATGAGCTACTCGACGTTCATCGCCGGACTCAAGGCAGCCGAGGTCGAGGTCGATCGCAAGGTCCTCGCAGACCTCGCGGTTCACGAACCGAAGGTGTTCGGCCAGCTCGTCGAAACCGCGCGCGCAGCGTTGTCGGCGTCGGCCTAGCCCGGCCGGCGATGTCCGCGGACTAGACTCCCCCCATCGGGCGCTCTGGCGCGCCCACGCGAGGGGTGTGCCGGGGCGTGATCAGCTCGCCGAACAACCGGAAGGTGGCCGACGCGGCCCGGTTGCACAAGCGCGCGTTCCGCGAGCGCGACCGGCGCTTCCTGGTCGAGGGAGAACAGACCGTGACGGAGGCGCTCGCGGCGGGACGGCTCGAGTCGTTGTTCCATACCGGCACGCACGACCTGGTCTCTCGGGCCCAGGCGGGGGGCGTCGAGGTCTTCGAGGTGAGCGAGCCCGTGATGGCCAAGCTCGCCTCCACCGTCACGCCCCAGGGACTCGTCGGCGTGGCGCCGATCGTCGACCGCGATCTCGAGGCACTGGACGGACAGGGATGCGTGGCCGTGCTGCATGCGGTACGCGATCCCGGGAACGCGGGAACGATCCTCCGATCGGCCGACGCCGCGGGTGCCGAGGGGGTGGTGTTCGCCGCGTCCTCGGTCGACCCGTACAACCCGAAGGCCGTCCGAGCCTCGGCCGGGTCGGCGTTCCATCTGCCCGTGGTTCGGGAAACCGAGACCGTGGAGGCGATCGACCGGTTGCGGGAACAGGGCCGGACCGTGCTGGCGATGGCCGGCGACGGCGAAGCCGACCTGTTCGAGCTCGACCTTCAGCGACCGATCGCGTTCGTGTTCGGGAACGAGTCATGGGGGCTTCCCGCCGAGGTCGCCGATCGCGCGGATGTCCGCGCTCGGATCCCACTGGGAGGCCGCGCCGAGTCGTTGAACCTCGCGGCCGCCGCGACGGTGTGCCTGTTCGAGTGGGCGCGTCGCCGCCGGGAGGGCAGGCGCGTGGCGCTCGAGGCGGTGATCGCCGCCGCGGCACACGACATCCGGTCGCCCCTGACGGCGATGAAGGGCTTCGCCTACGCGCTGCAGCGTCGCTGGGAGGACATGACCGACGAACAGCGCGAGCTGATGTTCCGGGGGATCGCGCACGACACCGACCGCATGGATCAGATCCTCACGCTCCTGGTCGACGCCGCTCGGATCGTCGGAGGACGGCTCGAGCTGAGCCCCGAGCAGACCGACATCGGTTCGCTCGTTCGCGAGTTCGACGCGTCGCTGCGGCGCGACCCGGAGTTCCCCGGTCTGCGATGGACCGGAGGCGAGGTGACCGGGCTCGTCGACGCCGACCGCCTCCGCACGGTCCTGGGCGCGTTCGTCGAGGGACAGATCTGGTTCGGCTGGGAGGGCGCGATCGACGTCGACGCACGGATCGACGACGGCCGGCTGGTCGTGGTCGTCACCCGAACCGGGACCGAGCTCGACGACGACGGCGCCGAGACGCTGTTCCTTCCGCGACGCCCCGGAACCGGGTCGGGGAGCAAGATCGGGCTCTTCGTCTCCCGCGGCATCGCCGAGTCCCAGGGAGGCACCGCCACGGCGCGGGTGCGCGACGGGCGGCTGGAGTTCCGCCTCGAGGTTCCGGTGGCGACCGAGGCGTGATCAGCGTCGCGGTTCGTTTCGATGCCGTCGTGCACCGGGGCGGCGGTTCCTCCCCGCTAGACTCCGAACCCGTATGGACCGTGCCGAGGCGATCCGCATCCTGGAGTCCGAGCGTGAGCGTGGGCTCGCGACCCTGACGGCCGCGCCCTCGCTCGAGGATCTCGACTCGGCCCAGACGGCGGTCCTCGGACGCAAGTCGCCCTTCTCCCAGGTGCAGCGCTCGGTCGGCGATCTCGAGCCCGCCGATCGCAAGGAGGTCGGCAAGCTGGCGAACGAGGTTCGGACCGCACTCACCGGGGCGCTGGAACAGCGCCGGGAGACCCTGGGACGGGCCGCGGAGACCCAGCTGCTCGCGGCCGACGGCGTGGATGTGACCTTGCCGGGACGCCGACCACGGCTGGGCGCGTTGCATCCCCTGACGATCGTGGAGCGTGAGCTCGTCGAGATCTTCACGCGTCTCGGCTTCCGCGTCGCCGAAGGGCCCGAGGTCGAGACGGACTGGTACAACTTCCAGGCGCTCAACATCCCCGCCGATCATCCCGCGCGGACGATGAAGGACTCGATCTTCCTCGACGTGCCCGGCGCTGATCTCCTGCTCCGCACCGAGACCTCCGCGATCCAGATCCGAACGATGGAATCGACCACGCCCCCCGTGTCCATCGTGGGGCCAGGCCGGGTGTTCCGTAGGGAGACCTCCGACGCCACGCATTCGCCCGTGTTCCACCAGATCGAGGCGCTCGCCGTAGACGAGGGGATCACCTTCGCCGACCTGAAGGGAACGCTGAGCGCGTTCGCGCGCGAACTGTTCGGCGCCTCGTCGAAGGTGCGGCTCGTGCCGTCGTACTTCCCGTTCGTCGAGCCGGGAGCGCAGGTCGACGTCTCGTGCTTCAAGTGCGGGGGCTCGGGGTGCCGGGTCTGTGGGAACGGCTGGATCGAGCTGCTGGGTGCCGGCATGGTGCATCCGACCGTCCTGCGCAACGTCGGCTATGACCCCGAACGGTTCACGGGCTTCGCCTTCGGGATGGGGATCGACCGGGCCGCGCTGCTGCGGTTCTCGATCCCCGACATCCGGTTGCTCTTCGACGGCGACGTCCGGTTCCTCGCGCAGTTCGGGAGCGTGCGGTGAAGGTCGTCCTCGGCTGGATGCGGGAGTTCTGCCCGACCGACCTCGGTCCGGACGAGCTCGCCGAGCTGCTGACCGCGAAGGGGGTCAAGGTCGAGGACGTCCTTCGGCCGTGGGATGGGCTCGAGGGCGTGATCGCGGCCTGTGTTCTCGAGGTTCGCGACCATCCCGACTCCGACAAGCTCTGCCTGGCCCGTGTGCAGACCGGATCGACCGAGCGGAACGTGGTGGTCGGCGTGCGGAACATGGTTGCGGGAGACCTCGTTCCCTACGCGGGCCCGGGGTCGCGCGTCCCTGCCCTCGACGAGCCACTCGGTGAACGCACGATCCGTGGCGCGCGATCGGAAGGCATGCTCTGCTCGCCCCGAGAGCTCGCCGTTTCCGATCTGCATGAGGGGATCCTCGTCCTCGACCCTGCCGTGGAACCGGGAACCGACGTGAAGGCACTGTTGGGGCTCGACGATGCCGTCTTCGACGTCGAGATCGAGCCGAACCGCCCGGATCTGATGTCGGTCGTGGGGGTCGCACGAGAGGCCGCGATGGCGACGGGCGTTCCCTTCTCCCCGCGAGAGGTGTCGATCGTCGAGTCTGCCGACGCGGCCGAGGCCGTCGCCGACCTCCGGGTGCTCGACCTCGAGCGTTGTCCGCGGTATCGGGCGCGGGTGCTCCGGGGGGTGGTTCATGGGCCGTCGCCGGTGCAGGTTCAGGCGCGGCTCACAGCCGCGGGGATGCGTCCGCTCTCCGCCGTCGTCGATGCGACGAACTACGCGATGCTCGAGCTCGGACAGCCGCTGCACGCGTTCGATCTCCAGCAGCTCGACGGACCGGGGATCGTCGTCCGTCTCGCCGACGCCGGAGAGCGGATCACGACCCTGGACGGGGTGGAGCGCGAGCTCACCGAGGACGATCTGGTGATCGCCGATCACGCGCGCGGGGTTGCCGTCGCCGGGGTGATGGGCTCCGCGAGCGCCGAGGTGATGCCGACGACCACGGACCTGCTGCTCGAGAGCGCCTCGTTCGCGTCCCGGGGGATCCTGCGCACCGCGCGCCGGCTCGGGCTGTCGACCGAAGCCTCGGCGCGGTTCGAGCGGGGAGCCAACCCAGAGGCCGTGGGGCCGGCGGCCGATCGGGCGACGGAGCTGATCTCGTCGTGGACGGGTGCCGCGGTGCTCGCCGGTGTGCTCGAGGTTGGGGAGGCCCCGGAACGGTCCCGGGTCCGCCTGCGCTCGTCCCGGGCATCCCGGCTGCTCGGGATCGACGTCACGCCCGAGGACGTGGGTTCGGCGTTCGACCGCCTCGTCGATGTCACGGCGGTCATCGAGCACGACGTCGCGACGGTGACCGTTCCGAGCTACCGGGTAGACCTGCGGCTCGAGGAGGATCTGGTCGAGGAGGTCGCGCGAGTCCGCGGGTACGACACGGTGCCGGCGACCCTGCCGGCGATCCGCCAGGCGGGCGGTGTCCCGGCCGCCTACGCCTTCCGCGATCGTCTGCGAGAGCTCTGCGTCCGCTCCGGGCTCGTGGAGCTCAAGCTCCTGTCGTTCGCCTCGCCCGAGGACATCGCCCTCACCGGGGACACCGATGTGGCCGTGCCGATCGCGAATCCCCTGTCCGCCGAGGAGGGGCTGTTGCGCACGCGTCTGCTCCCCGGTTTGGTGCATGCCGCCGCTCGCAACCTCGCCCGCGGGGTGGCCCCCGTCGCGGCCTTCGAGGTTGGGTCGGTGTTCGCGCTGACCGGTGATGCCGAGGCACCGGTCGATGAACGTTTCCACCTGGGGTTGATCCTGACCGGTCCCCTCGACGGCGGCTGGCACGGAGCCGACCGCCCCGCGGACTACTTCGACGCGAAGGGGATGCTCGAGGCGATCCTCGCCGGGCTGGGGATCCGGGACTGGCGGCTCGCACCGCTGACGGTCGATCCGTGGCATCCGGCGCGCGCGGCCGAGGTATGGATCGGTGACGACCGCGCGGGCGCCGTCGGGGAACTGCACCCGCGGATCGCCGAGCCCGCCGGCCTGCCCGGACGGGTCGCGACCTGCGAGCTGGATGCGACGGTGTTGATGGAACGGACCCCGGCCGATGTCGAGCTCCACGAGGCTCCCCGCTTCCCGCCGGTGCGGCGCGACCTCGCCTTCATCCTGGAAGAAGACGTGGCATCCGAGGCGGTCCGGGAAGCGATCCTCGCGGCCGGCGGCGATCTCCTCGAGGAGGTCGCCGTGTTCGATCTGTTCACCGGAGGGCAGGTCGGCGAGGGCCGGAAGAGCCTGGCATTCGCACTCGCGTTCCGTGCCCCGGACCGCACCCTCACCGACGGGGAGGCGGACGCGGCCGTGGCGGACATCGTGCGTCGGATCGAAGCGGCCTTCGACGCAGAGCTTCGAGCGGGCTGACGAGCCAGCCGATAGACTTGCGTCCATGACTCGGGATTACCTCTCGATCGACGACGTCTCGCGCGAGGAGCTCTTCACGCTGCTCGACCTGTCTGCGAAGACCAAGACCGACCCCGCCGGCGTCGCCGATGTGTTGCGTCGCCGGTCCGTTGCCCTGATCTTCGAGAAGCCGTCGACCCGGACGCGAGTGTCCTTCGAGGTCGCCGTCGCGGCGATGGGCGGTCACCCCGTCGTGCTGTCGAGCACCGAGCTCCAGCTGGGCCGCGGCGAGACGATCGAAGACACCGGCAGGGTCCTCTCGCGATACGTCGACGCGATCGTCCTCCGGACCTTCGAACAGGAGCGCCTGGAGGTGCTCGCCGGCGCGTCCGACGCGCCCGTGGTCAACAGCCTGTCTGACTTCGAACACCCGTGCCAGGCGCTCGCCGATCTGTTGACGATCCGCGAGCGCAGGGGCGACCTCTCGGGGCTCACGCTGACCTACCTGGGTGACGGCAACAACGTCACGCACTCCTTGTTGCTCGGCGGGGCGAAGTGCGGGATGCACGTTCGCGTCGCGACACCGCCGGGGTTCGAGCCGATCCCGCAGGTGGTGCACCGTGCGAGCGAGATCGCGAGCGCGACCGGTGGCAGCGTCGCGTTGCTCACGGACCCGCTCGAAGCGGCGGCGGGTTCGGACGTGCTCGCGACCGACGTCTGGGCGAGTATGGGCCAAGAGGCCGAGGCGGACGAGCGATCGTTGGTGTTCCCGGCCTACCAACTGAACCAGCGGCTCGTCGACCTCGCCGCGGCCGACGCGATCGTGTTGCACTGTCTCCCGGCGCACCGCGGTCAGGAGATCACCGACGAGGTGATCGACGGGCCCCGATCGGCGGTCTGGGACGAGGCGGAGAACCGGCTGCACACCGCGAAGGCGCTCCTGTTGTGGATCCTCGATCTGGCGTGAGCCGATGCGCGACCGGCCGCGTGCGGCGCTGAGCTCCCGTGCCGCGCGCGAACGATGACGTCGAACAGATCCTGATCGAGTACGCGGATCTTCTCGCGATCCTGTCCGACGACGCGTACAAGGCTCGTGCCTACGAGAAGGCGGGCCGCGCCGTGGGCGCGCATCCGGGCGACGTCGGGAAGCTCGACGCGAAGGGGCTGCTCGCGATCCCGAGCGTCGGCCGTTCGATCGCCGAGAAGGTCCGGGAGTACCTCGACTCAGGGACGATCGGCGCGCTCGACGAGTTGCGCGCACAGATCCCCCCGGGGGTACGCGACATGATGTCGGTGCCCGGCCTCGGGCCGAAGCGGGCGATCACCCTGTACCGAGATCTCGGGATCGACTCGCTCGAGACCCTGCGCCACGCCGCGGAGGCCGGCACCCTTGCCGCCCAGAAGGGATTCGGAGCCAAGACCCAGGAGAACGTCCTGCGGGGGCTCGACCGGCTGGCGTCGTCCGGGGGACGGGTCCCGATCGGCGCCGCGATGGTCGTCGCGGAGCTCTTCCTCGCCCAGCTGGAAGCGGTCGGCGGCGTGGAGCGCATCGCGTACGCGGGTTCGTTGCGACGGATGGCCGAGACGATCGGCGACGTCGACCTGCTCGTCGCGGCCGCAGACGGTTCGGCGGTCACCGAGGCGTTCGTATCCGCGCCCGGGATCGGCCGGACGCTCGTGTCGGGGGAGTCGAAGACTTCGATCGTGACCGACGCCGGGGTACAGGTCGACCTGCGGATCGTCCCGCCCCAGGTGTGGGGAGCGGCGATGATCTACTTCACGGGCTCGAAGGCGCACAACATCCGTCTGCGCGAGCGCGCCGTCCGCGCGGGGCTGAAGCTGAACGAGTACGGACTGTTCCGTGCCAAGAGCGGGCGCCTGATCGTCGCCGAGACCGAGGAGGAGGTCTACGAGCGTTTGGATCTCCCGTGGATCGCTCCCACGCTGCGTGAGGATCGGGGCGAGATCGAAGCGGCGCTCGAGGGGACGTTGCCGGATCTCGTCACCCAACGCCAGATCCGAGGGGACCTGCACACCCACACGGACCTCACCGACGGACACGGAGCGCTCGAGGAGATGGTGGAGGCCGCAGCAGCGCATCGGTACGCGTACTTCGCGGTGACCGACCACGCCGAGCAGCTCTCGATGCAGCGGATGACCCGGGACAAGATGCTCACGCAGCGAGCTCGCCTCGCGTCGCTCCAGGAGCGCGTGCCGAAGATGCGGGTGCTCCACGGCGCCGAGCTGAACATCGATCCGGAGGGCGGTCTCGATTGGGACGACGCGTTCCTGGAGGGGTTCGAGGTCTTGGTGGCGAGCGTGCACTCGCACTTCAGCCAATCCCGGGACCAGATGACGCGGCGGTTGCTGCGGGCGATCGAGCACCCACTCGTGAACGTGATCGGCCATCCGACCGGGCGCAAGATCGGCAGGCGCGATCCGATCGAGTTCGACGAGGAGGCCGTCTTCGAGGCCGCGGCGAGGACGGGAACCGCCCTCGAGATCAACGCGCATCCCGATCGCCTCGACCTGAAGGACGAGCACGTGCTCTGGGCGAAACGCCTCGGTGTGCGGTTCTCCATCGATTCGGATGCCCACGCGGTGAGTCACCTCGACCTGCTTCGTTACGGCGTCGGCACCGCGCAGCGAGGGTGGCTGGGTCCCGACGACGTGATCAACACCTGGCCGCGGACCAAGCTGGAGCGGTTCCTGCGCGCAGGGCGCTCGGGCGGCGCAGCCCGTGGACGCTCGACGTCGTGACGAGCGCCGGACGACGCCTGCCTCGCAGATGGTTCGCCAGGCCGAGCCCGGTGCTCGCGCGTGACCTGCTGGGAAGGGTGCTCGTACACCGCCTGGCGGGCGGCGAACGGCTCGCGGTGCGCATCGTCGAGACGGAGGCATACGCGTTCGACGATCCGGCGAGCCATTCGTTTCGTGGACCGACACCTCGCAATGCCGTGATGTTCGGACCCGCCGGCTTCTGCTACGTGTACCTGTCTTACGGCGTGCACCAGTGCATGAACGTGGTCGCGGGGGAAGACGGCGTGGGAGCGGCCGTGTTGCTCCGATCGGCCGAGCCCCTGTCGGGGATCGCCGAGATGTCGGCGAACCGAGGAACCGATGACGTGCTCGCTCTGTGTTCGGGGCCCGGCAAGCTCTGTCAGGCCTTGGGGATCGACGGGACCGACAACGGGGCGGATCTCGCCCGCGGAACGGGCCTCGAGATCCACGAGGGACGAGCTCCCGCACGCGGCCGGGTGCTCGTGTCGACGCGTGTGGGGATCCGCACCGGCCTCGACCGACCCTGGCGGTTCCAGATCGCCGATGATCGGTGGGTTTCCCGCGCGCGGGGCGCGGGGGACCTGGCCGCGGGAACGGCGGTCAGGTCCCGGAGACGGTGATCGTCACCGTGCTCGTCTGCTGGGCTTCCAGTCCGCCTTGCGGGCTCTGTGCGATCACCGTGCCCCGAGGCTGATTCGACTTCACGTAGCGCACCTCGGTGTAGAAGCCCGAGAGCTCGAGCAGGTCGCGGGCCGCGGACTCGTACAGCCCGATCGCGGACGGCACGTCGACGGTCTGGGCCGAGGTTGGCTCCTCGCACTGGCGGATCGGCTGGGTTCCCGTGATGAACTCCACCTCGTCGATGTTGCGGGGAAGGGTGTAGCGATTCGGCAGGCAGTTCTGTGTGACGTCCACCTTGACCTGCGTGTAGCGCACCTTGGGGGTCGGGAACCGTTGGCGTGGCATCCCGCGCACCGCGTTCGTCATGAACGTCCGCCAGATGTCGGCCGGCCAGGTACCGCCGAACACGGTGATCCGCGTGCGCGGCGTGTCCATCGCGATCTGTCCCTCGGGGAATCCGATCCAGACCGCGGCAACCAGCTGCGGGATCGCCCCGACGAACCAGGCGTCGGTGAAGCCGTCGTCGGTGCCGGTCTTGCCGATCTGCGGACGGCCGATGTTGGCGCCCGTGCCGGTGCCGAACTGGACCGCCTTCTGCAGGATGTCGGTCGCGGCCGCGGCGACCTGCGGATCGATCGCCGGCCGGGGGGACTCGGAGGAGCGCCAGAGGACCTTGCCGTCGCTGCCCTGGATCTGCGCGACCGGTGTGGGGTCGAGTTGGTATCCGCCGGCTGCCAGGGTGCCGAAGGCGCTCGCCATCTCGATCGTGTTCACCTCGTTCGCCCCGAGGACCGCAGCGGGTTCGTCGAGCAGTTCCTGGGTCCGCGGGTAGCTCGTTCGGTAGCAACAGCGCACGCCCATCCGCGTGGCCACGTCGTTGACGGCCTCCGGCCCCAGCTCCTGGATCAGCTGCGCGAACACGGTGTTCACCGAGTTGATCGTCGCGTCCTCGAGGGTGAGGCTGCCGAACGATCCGCCGTCCGCGTTGCTGACCTTCCAGGCCCGCCCGCCCTCGAGGGGTAGTTCGATCGAACCCGGAGCCGGATAGACGTCCTGCGGCGAACGCCCGCTCTCGAGGGCGGCGATCAGCGCGAACGGCTTGAAGGTCGAGCCGCCCTGGCGCCCGGTGCTTCCGCCGGCCGCGAGGTTGAGCTTCGCGAACTCCACACGCGGGTCGTAGTAGTCGCGTCCACCCACCATCGCCTTTATGGAGCCGGAGTTCGGGTCGATCACGGTCATCGCGCCGTACGGATCGTTCGGGTAGCGCAGCACCGCGTTCACGGCCCGCTCGGCCTCGACCTGCAGCTCGGGATCGAGCGTGGTCTGGATCTGCAGCCCTCCCTCGAAGAAGGCGTCCCAGCGCTGGGGGCACGCCTTCCGCCCGAGCGGTTCGTCGAAGGGGCACGGCGGGCCGAACCATTCGACGCGCTGCAAGCTCGGCGTCACCAGGAACCATCGATAGACATAGTCGACGAAGTAGGGGGCGGAGGTGCGTTGGGTCCGCGGCGGGCGAAGGCGCAACCGCGTCGCGAGCGCAGCGCGCATCTGGCCGCGTCCGATCATGTCCTGCTCGCGCATCAGACGGAGCACGAGGGCGCGGCGTTCGAGCGCGCGTTTCGGATGCCGGAACGGGTTGAATGCGGCGGGAGAGTTGATCATCCCCGCGAGCAGCGCCGATCGGGCGAGGTCCAACTCCGGGGCGTCGGCCGAGAAGAACGCCTGTGCTGCGGCCTGGACCCCGTAGGCGCTCCGGCCGAAATAGATCGTGTTCAGGTATCGCGTGAGGATCTGGTCCTTGCTGTACTGCTCCTCGATCTGCCACGCGAGCGACGCTTCCTTGAGTTTGCGCTCGAGTGTCTGATCGCTGCCGACGTAGACCTGCTTGACGTACTGCTGGGTGATCGTCGATCCGCCCTCGACGATCTCCCCGGCCGCCGCGTCCACGTAGGCCGCGCGCGCGAGCGCCTTCAGATCGATCCCGTGATGCTGGTAGAAGCGCCGATCCTCGATCGCGACGACCGCGTCCCGGATCGTCCGCGGGATCTTCCCGGTGGGCACCACGATCCGGTTGACTCCGCCGTGGAGCTCCTTCAACAGGGTGCCGTCGGCCGCGTAGAGGAACGAGGTTTGGGACAGGCGCGCCTCACCGGACTCGGCCTCCTCGAGGTCGGCGAGGCCGCGGCAGCTCGACACGAGCACGAGGACGCCGGACAGCGCGATGATCGAGCGTGGGAGGCGGGACTTCATGCCCCTCGATGCTACCCGTGACCACGGACCCGGGCCGGGAGGCACTGCTAGCATCCGCCACGATGAAACGCGCCGCGGACGTGGACCGGCTCACGGCCGGCGCAGAGCTGATCGAGCCTCAGGACGGGCTGCCGGGCAAGCTCGCGCTCGGCCGCCCGCTGCGCGTCAAGCTCGGGCTCGATCCCACCCGGCCCGATCTGCACCTGGGGCACGCGGTCCTGCTGCGCAAGCTGCGGCAGTTCCAGGACGCGGGGCATCTGGCGGTGTTGATCGTCGGCGACTACACGGCGCGGATCGGGGATCCGTCGGGTCGCTCCGAACTGCGTCCGTCGATGTCGGTCGAGCAGATCGAGGCGAACGCGCGAACCTATCTCGACCAGGCCGGCAAGGTCATCCGCCTGGAAGAGGAGAGCCTCGAGCTCCGCCGCAACTCCGAGTGGCTCGCGCCGATGGGGATGGATGAGGTGCTCCGCCTCACGTCGTCGGTGACCGTGGCGCAGATGCTCGAGCGCGACGACTTCCACGCTCGCTACGCCGCGCACAAGCCGATCTCGCTCGTTGAGTTCCTCTACCCCCTCCTGCAGGGGCAAGACTCGGTCGCGGTCGAAGCGGACGTCGAACTCGGCGGCACGGATCAGACGTTCAACCTGCTGATGGGTAGGGAGCTGCAGAAGGCCGCACTCCAGGATCCGCAGGTCGTTCTCACGATGCCGCTGATCGAGGGCACCGACGGTGTCCGGAAGATGTCGAAGAGCTACAACAACTACGTCGGCCTGACCGACCCCCCCGAGGAGATGTTCGGGCGGTTGATGCGCGTCCCCGACGGCTTGATCGCGAAGTACATGCGGCTGTGCACTGCCCTCGGTCACGAGGTGGCCGATGAGGTCGAGCGGGGGCTCGCCGACGGCTCGGCCCGGGCGGTCGAGCAGAAGCGCCGGATGGCCAGAGAGGTCGTCGATCTCTACCACGGGATGGGGGCCGGACGGCAGGCCGAGGCCGCATTCGACCGGGTCCATAAGGAGCGAGAGCTGCCAGAAGAGATTGCGGTTGTTCCTGTACCAGAAGGGGCAATAGGAGCGAACGGGAGGGTCTTCCTCCCCAAGCTGCTAGTTCTGCTGGAGCTTGTTTCCTCAAGCTCTGAGGGCAGACGCCTGATTCTCCAGAAGGGTGTTCGAATCGATTCCCGGCTGATTTCCGACCCCAACCTCGAAATCTCGGTAGAGAATCTGCACGACTCGGTCGTGCAGATTGGTCGACGGAGGTTCGTACGACTTGTCGTCCAAGACTCCTGAGCGAATAGAGATCCCAACGCCGTTCGATGTCGACGGCTACACGTGGTGCGTTCTGTGCGTGGAACAAGGTCGTGCAAGTGGTACCAGCCGTTTTGTTCTCGACTTCCGATCGTGCGCCCGAGCGTTTCCTGATGGGGTGCTGCCCCTGATTTCGTACTTGTCTAGCCTGAGATCCCATGCTGGTGTTGATTTCTCAGTTGAGCTTCCGGCGACCCGGAACATGAGAGGTGTCTTCGATGGAGTTGGCTGGAGTGAGTATTTGCAGATGCCTGAACCCGTCTTTCTCGAACTTCCATCCTTCACTAAGAAGTTCACACCGGTGAGGTTCTTCTCAACAGTCGAGGAGCTCGATCAGATCCGGGCCAGCGTGATGCAAGTCGTGACGACTCAGGGTCGGCTGGCAAAGTGGGTGCCAGAAGCAGTCCAGTGGGCGCTCTGGGAGGTGATGGAGAACGTGCTCAACCACGCAGAGGCCGATGGAGGCTGGGTACAGGTGTCCACGTTTGCGAAACGAGACCATGTGAACATTCTCGTCGTAGATTCCGGAGTGGGGATTCGCTCCTCCCTCTCCGGGATGTACTCAGGACTTACGGATCAGGAAGCAATCAAGCGAGCGGTCGAACAGGGCGTTACCGGAAATCCCGAGCGAAATGCCGGGTACGGCCTGGCCGGATGTCGTCAGATTGTCAGGTCGAATCGAGGTCAGATGATCGTCTACTCAGGGTCGTCGAGATTGTCGCAAGAGGTCGTCGGCAGAGGTTCCGACGACCTCTTGCGATACACCCCCACACTCGCCCCACATGTGGGAACTCTTGTGGAGCTCCAGCTGCGAACGAATCGCCAGGTTGAGCTAGCGGCCGCACTCGGTCAGAGGGACCCGGTCACCCTCCTTGAACTTGAGCAGGCGGTTGGTGGAGAACTCGTATTCGACGTCGCGGGCGACGCACCCGACCTCGGAACCCGGTCGAGCGGCCGACAAGTTAAGAACCGCGTCATGAACCTCGCGCACGCGATACCGAACGGCGAGCGCATCGTCCTCGACTTTTCGAAAGTGCCCATGGCTTCGTCGTCGTTCTTGGACGAGTTCGTGGGGAGAATGTCGATGGAACTAGGACGTGAGCGGATGATTGCCGAGGTGGAATTGCGAGGCATGAATGAGTCTGTGGCTGCCATTGTTCTGACGACGCTGGGGACTAGGACCGGGAACTGGGCATGGCCAAGGCGGTGGGGTTTCGCGGGGAAATAGCTTACGAGTGACTGGTGCGACTGTTTGACAACAACTCACGATGTAGCTATCATCACCGGTTGCGCGTCCCCACTTCCGAGGATCCTTCCTCAGCGGGGCGCAGCTCGCACCTTGAGAACTGAACAGTGTGCCGATGAAAGCCAGTGCGTTCCCCGTCGGGGAGGGCGCGTTCACGCGCGTTCCGAACCGAAGGGTCGTACGAAACAAACACGAACCGTCCGGAGTAGTCGGCCGGACGGGTCAGGAAGCGGTCGAGGGAGCGGTGCTAGTTCCCGAGGCCACCTCCGAACCAGATGCGCCCGGCGACCAGGCCCTCCGGGGTCGGATCGACGGTGCATCTTCTACGGAGAGTTTGATCCTGGCTCAGGACGAACGCTGGCGGCGTGCTTAACACATGCAA
>JBBECT010000005.1:600000-805321 GCA_040881665.1 Actinomycetota bacterium | reverse complement strand
GCCACCGGAGCCACCGGAGCCCAGGGTGAGCAAGGTGAGCAGGGCATCCAGGGCGAGACCGGAGCCCAGGGTGAGCAGGGTCTCCAGGGTGAGACCGGCGCCACCGGCGCCACCGGCGAGACCGGCGCCACCGGAGCCACCGGCGCGACCGGCGCCACCGGAGCCACCGGCGCGACCGGAGCCCAGGGTGAGCAGGGTCTCCAGGGTGAGACCGGCGCCACCGGCGCCACCGGCGCGACCGGAGCCCAGGGTGAGCAAGGCGAGCAGGGCATCCAGGGCGAGATCGGCCCCATGGGTCCTCAGGGAGCCCAGGGTCCTGAAGGTCCCGTCGGACCACAGGGTGAGCAGGGTGAGCAGGGCATCCAGGGTGAGACCGGCGCGACCGGAGCCCAGGGTGAGACCGGCGCGGCCGGAGCCCAAGGTGAGCAGGGCATCCAGGGTGAGACCGGCGCGGCCGGAGCCCAGGGTGAGACCGGTGCGCAAGGCGAGCAGGGCATCCAGGGTGAGACCGGCGAGCAAGGCGAGCAGGGCATCCAGGGTGAAACCGGAGCCGATGGCACGTTCTCCTCGGCGAATGTGACCGTCGTGGTCGCAACCAGCGCAGCGGATACGGTGGGCGTGGATTGCCCCGGCTCTGCCAAGGCGATCGGCGGTGGCGGCGGCTCGAGCAATGCGAACCACGTGGTCGAGCGGTCGGCTCCCTTGGAACAGGACTCGACCACCGACGAGGCTGACGACGGCGAAGTCCCGACCGGTTGGCTAATCAGAACCGACGGAGCGGCCGCCACGCGAACCGTCTACGCGATCTGCGCCTCGTAACTGCACAACGCCGAAAGAGAAACCCCCCGGGGGGGGGGCCCCGGGCCCCCCCCCTGGCGTTCACGGAGGAGTCAGGTCACCCCGTTGGTGGGCTACGCGTTCTCGGCGGCGAGTTCGTTGAGGACGTTCGGCGGGAGGCGATCCGCGAGGTTCGGGTCGAGCCCGATCGCGGTCTTCAGTTCCTCATTGCCGGCATCCGTCTGGCCGAGACCTCGCAGTGCGAATCCGAGGTTGAGATGTGCGGGCGCGTACTCGGGCTTGAGTTGGGTGACGCTCTCGTAGAAGCCGGAGGCTTCCTCCAGGTCGCCCGCGTTCTCGCGGAGAATCGCGAGGTTGTAGAGCGCGGAGGTGAACTCCGGATCGCTAGTGACCGCCTGCCGGTAGTACCCCTCGGCGAGGAGCGGGTCGCCGTCCTCCTCTGCGAGCAAGCCCAGGTTGTAGAGCGCGAACGCGTTGGTCGGGTCGTTGTTCAAGGTCTCCTGGTACGCCTCGCGGGCAGCCTCGATGTTCCCGGCCGCATGGGCGCTCAGAGCGATCTGGAGCGACTCCCGCGCCTGCTCCTCCGCACTCTTGCCGCACCCGGCGGCGACGAGGACCACGAGGAGCGCCCCCCCGGCGGCAACGGCCCGGAGGCGGTGACGGTGGTCGGTCCGGTGTGGTGCGGTTGCTCGGGAAGGCACGGGCGGATGGTACCCCGCGCGGGAACCTCCGCTACGGAGGCGCCTCGACTTCGTGCTGGTCCCGCCACTCGTACGACGTACTAGAACGCCGTACGAGCTCCCAGTTCACTCGAGGCGGTCGACGTCGTCGGGGGTGTCGACGTCGGGGGGAGTGTCGGCGTCCACGCTGATGTCGTCGACGCGTTCCGCGTAGCGGTCGAACAGCTCGCGCGCGCCCGTGTCGCCGGTGATCAACAAGGTCTCATCCCACAACCAGCGAGGGAGCACCGCGGGTCCGGGGCCGTCGCGGTAGCGCAGGCGCACGGCCCGCCAGGGATCGGCGCGGAACCGCTCGGCGACCCGGCGCAGGTCCTCGGGTCGCACGCCGGGCTGGTCCGCCATCAGGACGAGTGCTCCCTGCGACGAGGCCTCCGCGCCACGGAGCCCCGTATGCAGCGAACTTGCCTGGCCCTCGGAGTAGTCGGGGTTCTCCACCACGCGCGCACCTTCGGGAAGCGCGAGCGCCGCGCGCACGCGCTTCGAATCGTGGCCCACGACGACGACGATGTCCTCGATCCCCGCGTCGGCCGCCGCGTCGATGGCGTGCTGCACGAGCGGCTTGCCGTCGAAGGGCACGAGCTGCTTCGTCGCACCGAACCGGGTTCCGCGCCCGGCGGCCAAGACGATCGCGGTCAGGCGGACGTCAGTGGTCGTCGGACTTCCCCGTGAGTCGTCGGAAGAGGCGACCGATCGCCCGCAGCAGCGCCCAGAGCCCGAGGCGCACCCCTCCGACCGGTCCGGAGTCGGCCCCGGCCCCTGTCTCCGAGCCGCCGGCCTCGGCGTCCTCATGCTCCTCCTCGAGCTTCGCCTGCAGGCAGTCGGCGAACTGCTGCGTGAGCTTCTTCGACACGTCGGGCAACAGTCCGCGCGACACCTGAGCGACGACGCCCGCCATCGTGATGTCGGCCTCCATCTTCACGGTCGTGGTTCCCGCGCCGTCGGGCTCCAGCCACGCGGTCACGCTCGCGTCCGCGGCCCCCTTGCCCTTGGACTCCATCCCCTTGGCGCGCAGCACCACGCGATGCATCGCGTCGTCACGCTCGGCCATCGTGACCGTTCCAGCGAAGTTCATCGCCACTGGACCGAACTTCGCCTTGAGCTTGCCCTTCCAGGTGCGGTCGTCGACCACTTCGGTGAGCTCGGCTCCCGGCATGCACGGTGCGATCCGTTCGACGTCGAGCAGGAACGCCCAGAGTCGATCGACCGGCGTGGGCACGGTGAACGCGTTCTCGATCTGCACGCAGGCAGCCTACCCTCGACCGGTCGGGAGGGAACCTGCCTGCCGGGCCTGCGCGAGACGGTCGTGGATCGGCCCGGGACGCTCCTTCAGGAACCCACCCGGGCGCCGGCGCCGGACGGCGACGATCTCGGCCGCGATCGCCTGGGCGATCTCCTCGGGTCCCTCGGCGCCGAGGTCGAGTCCCGCGGGAGCGTGGATCCGCTCGCGTTCCGCAACGCCGATCGCGACGCCCTCCTCGGCAAGTTCCGCGAGGATGCGCTCGGTCCGCGCCGCCGGTCCGAGCATCGCGATGTAGGGAACGCGCGAGGCGAGCAGGCCGCGCAGGTAGTCCTTGTCGCGCAGGAAGTTGTGCGTCATCACGACGGCGAAGCTCCGCTCGTCCGCGGCGGCGGCCGTCGCCGCCTCGTCCGGTGTCGCGACGGCCACGAACCCCGCGGCCTTCGGGAACCGCTGCCGGGTGAGGAACGCGGGCCGATCGTCGATCACGATCGGTCCCCACCCGAGGACCGAGGCCATCTCGACGAGGGGGATCGCGTCGTGCCCCGCCCCGCACAGGAGCACACGCAACGGCGGCTCGAGCACCTCGACGAAGGCACGCGCCTCCCCCGAGGAACCGGTGAGCGATCGGACCTCCGAGGCCTCGGTGGCGAGGCGTTCGATCGCGGCGTCGCGTGCCGACGCGTCCAGCCCGGCGTCGCCGAGGCCGCCCTCGGTCTCGCCGCCGGGCCGCACGAGCAGGCGGGAGCCCGCCGGTGCGCCGTCCACGTCGGACTCGAGCACGGTGACGACGGCGAGCGGCCGCTGTTCCTCGATCGCGATCCGCAGGGCTCCGGCGACCTCGGCCGCACGCTCGGCCGGCTCGACGAACACCTCGATCGCGCCGTTGCACCCGAGGCCTGTCCCCCAGACCGCGTCGTCGTCGGCGGTCAGGTCCCAGCCGACCAGTCGCGCGCCACCGTCGTCGATCACGCGTCGCGCGACCTCCGCGATGTCGCCCTCGAGGCAGCCACCGGAGATGTTCCCGATCGGCGTTCCTTCCTTCGGGACGAGCAACCGCGCTCCGGGACGGCGGTAGGTCGAGCCACGGACGGCGACGATCGTGGCGAGCGCCATCGGCTCCCCACGGGCGGAGAGCTCCTCGATCGCGGCGAGCACCTCGGCGATCTCGCTCATGGAGGCGATGCTACGCGGACCGCTACGCTGAGGGTATGGAGCATGCTCCCGCCCCCCAACCCGACGCCCCTGCCGCGCCCCGACCTCGGTCGAACCGGGGGTTCTGGACCCTCGCGGGCGGGTTCCTCGTCGCGGCGATCGTCGTGGCCGTCGGGGCGGTCGTCACCCGTCCCGACCCGCTCTCCCGCGATGTCGCGACGAACCTGGATGCGGCGGCCGACGCTGCGCAGATCGTCCGCGACGAGCGAGGAACGTGGAGCGCCGCGACCCCCGAGGAGCTCGGCGTGGTCGACCTGCAGCTGCGTTTCGTCGAGGGCACGGTCGCCTCGAACGACCCGATGACGATCAGCGTCGCGGGAACCGACGGCCGATGGCTCGGCGTCGCGCGCGCGGACGACGGGGTGTGCAGGG
This sequence comes from Actinomycetota bacterium, assembly GCA_040881665.1. NCBI lineage: Bacteria > Bacillati > Actinomycetota > Actinomycetota bacterium. The sequence goes on along the minus strand of JBBECT010000005.1, from coordinate 800,959 downwards.
CGATCGAGGTCGACGACACCGGCCGAACGCGCTCGGACCTGCCGCAGGTCGACCCCTGCTCGGCGAACGCCACGGCGGCGTTCCCGGGCGGAGGGGGGCTCGCTCGATGACGCGCGTCGCGGTCACCGTCAACGGGGAGCAGCGCGAGGCCGAGGTGGAGCCCCGACAGCTCCTCGTCTACTTCCTCCGGGAGGGGCTCGGTCTCACGGGGACCAACGTCGGGTGCGACACCTCCAGCTGCGGATCGTGCACGGTCCACGTCGACGACGAGGCGGTGAAGTCCTGCACGATGCTCGCGGTGCAGGCCGACGGCAGACGGGTCACGACGATCGAGGGCATGGCCGCCGGCGGGCAGCTCCACCCGATGCAGGAGGCGTTCCGTCGCAACCACGGGCTGCAGTGCGGCTATTGCACGCCGGGGATGGTCATGGCCGCGACGAGCTATCTCGAGGAGAACGCCTCGCCGAGCGAGACCGAGGTGCGCCAGGCCCTCGAGGGGAACCTCTGCCGCTGCACCGGCTATCAGAACATCGTCAAGGCCGTGCTCGACGCCGCCTCGCCCGAGCGCGTGGGGCGCGCGATCGGCGATGCGGTCAACGGCCCGGAGGGTGGCGCGTGATCCCCGCGGCGTTCGACTACGAACGGGCGGAGTCGGTCGATCACGCGATCGAGCTGCTCGGCTCCGACGAGGAGGCGAAGATCCTCGCCGGTGGTCACTCCCTGCTGCCGCTGATGAAGCTGCGGCTCGCGCAACCCTCGAAGCTCGTGGACATCTCGCGGGTCGACGGACTGTCGGAGATCTCCGACGAGGCGGACGCGATGGTGATCGGCGCACTCACACGTCATCACGACGTCGCGAACAGCGATGTGCTGCAGGCGAACTGCCCGATCGTCGCGCACACGGCGGGCGAGATCGGTGATCCGGCCGTTCGGCACGTCGGAACGATCGGCGGGTCGGTCGCCCATGCCGATCCGGCCAGCGATCTGCCGACGGTGCTGCTCGCGCTCGGCGCGACGATGGTCGTCCGCGGTCCGGGCGGCGCCTCGCGCGAGGTGGGCGCGGGAGACTTCTTCAAGGGCCTGTTCGAGCCCGATCTCGCGCCGGACGAGGTGCTCGTCCAGATCCGGGTTCCCCGGCACACGGGGGGATGGAGCTACCTCAAGTTCCACCGCCGCGCGCAGGACTGGGCGCTGGTCGGGGTCGCGGCTCTGGCCGCGAACGGTTCGGGACCGACGGTCGCGCTGACGAACATGGGCGACCGACCGCTGCGCGCGAGCGCCGTCGAGCACGCGCTGGGTGCGGGGGCCGATCCCGCGACGGCGGCGCAGCTGGCTGCCGAGGGAACGAGCCCGCCCTCGGACGCGTTCGGCTCGGCGGAGTACCGCCGGGAGCTGTCGAAGGTGCTCGTGCAGCGTGCGCTCGAACAGGCGATGGCGTAGCGAGCGGTCGGGAGATGCCCGTTCCCGCCGACATCCGTCCGCTGATCGTCGAGGACGCCGCTGCGTGCGACGCGGTCGTGGCGAGCCTGCCGTACCACTTCGGGAACGAGGACGGCCGCCGCCTGTGCGCCGAGGCGGTGCGTTCGCAGGACGGCCTCGTCGCGGTCGAGCGGGATCCGGCTGCAGGGGAAGGGGACGTCGTCGGGTTCCTCACGTTCGAGCGGCACTTCGAGGCGAGCGCGGAGATCACGTGGATGGCGGTCCGCGCGGATCGACGCCACGGCGGGGTGGGAACGGCGTTGCTCGACGAGGTGTGCGCGCGACTCGAGGCAGAGGGACGCACGCTGCTGCTGGCCTTCACGGTCTCGCCCTCGGAGCCCGACGACGAGGTGGACGGCTACGACGCGACCCGCGCGTTCTACCGGTCGCGGGGGTTCGAGACGGCGCGTGAGGTTCCCGAGCTGTGGCCCGACGACCCGGCGATCCTGTTGGTGCGGGTGCTGGGCGGCGCGTAGGCGCTCGGGCACGTGCGCGCTCCGGTCAACCGCCTGACGACATGTGGCCGGAGCATTCCGGTGGATCCAGTCAGTTCCCTTACACCGCGTCAGGGGACTGACCTGATCCCACCCCGCATAGGGCCGCGAGGTCGTCAGGGGACTGACGTGATCTGGCCACACACAGAGGCCTGAGGTCGTCAGGGGACTGACCAGCGCCTCGCCGGCCCACCCCGCGGAGAGCGTGCTTCAATACCTGCATGTTCGCCCAGCAGAACCAGACCCTCGTGGACGACGTCGAACGGCTCGTGACGAACGAGCAATGGCTCGCGATCGCGATCTCCGTCGTCGTCGCCACCGTGCTCACGATCGCCGCCCAGCTCGTCGTCCGACGTTTGCGCCGACGCATGGAGAACGTCGGCAGCGATTCCACCCGCGACCTCGCGATCCGTCGCGCCGGCACCGTCGGTCACGGTCTGTCCCGCCTGATCGTCGCCGTGATCTGGTTCCTCGCGGCCCTCATGATCCTCTCGGCGCTCGGGGTTAACCTCGCGCCGCTGCTCGCGAGCGCGGGTGTCGCCGGGGTGGCTCTCGGGTTCGGCGCGCAGTCGGTCGTCCGTGACGGGCTCACCGGCTTCTTCATCCTCGTCGAGAACCAGTTCGGCGTCGGAGACGTCGTCGCGATCGAGACCGGCAACGGACAGATCTCCGGCACCGTCGAGGAGCTGAGCATGCGCACCACCCGGGTGCGTTCCTACGACGGGACGATCCATACCGTTCCCAACGGGAACATCGTCTACGTCAGCAACCAGTCGCGGGGCTGGGCGCGTGCGATCGTCGACGTGCGCGTCGCCTACAGCGAGGACACAGACAAGCTCCGCGGTGTGCTCGAGGAGCTGTTCGGGGAGCTGCACGACGACCCCGAATTCTCCGACGCGCTCATGTCCGGACCCGAGGTGCTCGGCATCCAGGCCCTCGGGGAGACCGGCGTCGTCGTGCGGATCGTCGCCCAGACGGCGCCGAGCAGGCGCTGGGCGCTCGAGCGTCTCTTGCGCGAACGGGTCGCGACGCGCCTGGAAGAGCGGGGTGTGAAGGTCCCGACGCAGCCCTCGGCGCTCCGGACCGGCGGGGACCCGACCGCCCCTTAGCTCAAGTTCGCTAGGTCTTCCGGCCGACAACCTCTTCATGAGACGAGGGCGGGTCATCGCATCCCTGGCCGTGGCCGCCCTCGTGAGCGCGGCCCTCGTCGTTCCCGCCGGGGCCGATGACCCGGCGGCGCAAGCATCCACATCGCGCGCCCGGGTGGCCAAGTCGCGCTCGGTGACGCTCGCGCCGGGCCTCACCTTCACGACCGTGACGAAGCCCTCGATCCCCTTGAAGTACTACGTCCTCAAGGCTGAGCCACAGAAGGCTCTCTCGATCGACACCGCGATGGCGGGCACACAGTTCGGCAACTACGCGCGGCTGAGCTCGATCGGGTCAAACCACAACGCGATCGCGGGCATCAACGGAGACTTCTCCGACAGCGGCATGCCCGTGCACCCGTTCGCCGAGGACGGAACGCTGATGACCTCCGGCCTGAGCAAGGGCGCCAGCTTCGCGGTCTCTCGCGACGAGCTCGACTCCTACGTGAACAACCAGAACGTCGGCGTCGAGGGCCTCAACGTCCGGTCAGGCCGCGCGTTCGCGATCGACGAGTGGAACGCGGGCGATCCGGGCGGCAGCGACGTGTCGGCGTTCACCTCGAACGGAGGCAGCCGTCAAGACCCGCCCCGCGACGCCTGCGCGGCACGGCTGTTCCCCGACGGCGCGATGCGGTTCGGGGCCGGCGGCGTCGGACTCGTCCGCGACTACGAGGTCGATCGCGTGATCTGCGGGAGCTCGCCGGCCACCCTCGGCGGAGGGGTGCTTTTGACCGCCAGACGCGGAACGTCCGCGTCGAACAACGTGATCAACGACATGAGCGGCGGTGACCAGGTGCGGCTCACCTGGCGCGTCGCCGACTGGCGCAAGACGATGGACGTGATCGGTGGCGCTCCGCTGCTCGTCCAGAACGGACGCAAGGTCGCCGACGACGGTTGCGACTGGTACTTCTGCGACCGCAACCCGCGCTCGGGCGTCGGGGTCAAGGCCGACGGGACGGTGCTGCTGATCACCGTCGACGGACGTTCGAGCTCGTCGAAGGGCGTCACCCCGGAGGGGTTCGCGCAGATCTTCCTCGACCACGGGGCCCGCTACGCGGTGAACCTGGACGGCGGGGGTGGCGCGACGATGTGGGTGCGCGGTCGGGGGATCGTGAACCGCCCCTCCGACGGCGGGGAGCGACCGCTCACGAACGCGATCCTCGTTCTTCCCGGTAACGACAACGACGAGCCCAACCCCTCGCGCGTGGCGCGCACCATCGTCTCGAGGCGTGCCGCCGCCGACGCCGCCCGCGCCGCGATGCACGACCCCGGCTCGACCGGCGGTCTGCTCGACCTGCTCGGCTGAGCCGACGCACTCCCGCGGTTTCCGGTCCGACGCACGCGGTACGCTGGGCAGATGACGGATGGCGGAGCCGCGTTCGGGTCGGTCGAGGAGCTCACGCAGGCACTCGGGCACGAGCACTATCTCGCCGATCGGGGGCTGGCGACCGCGATCTACCTCGCGATCTCGCTCGACAAGCCGCTGCTGCTCGAGGGTGAGGCAGGGGTCGGTAAGACCGAGGTCGCCAAGGTGCTCGCTTCCATGCTCGGGCGGGACCTGATCCGCTTGCAGTGCTACGAGGGCATCGACGCGAACCAGGCGCTGTACGAATGGAACTACTCGCGTCAGCTGATCGCGGTCCGCGCGATGGACGCCGCCGATGCGACGACGCACGTCGAGGATCTGTTCGGTCCCGAGTACCTGGTGGAACGCCCGCTGCTCGCCGCGATCCGCGCCGGATCCCGCGCCGTGCTGCTCGTCGACGAGCTGGATCGTGCCGACGACGAGTTCGAGGCGTTCCTGCTCGAGATCCTGTCGGAGTTCGCCGTCACGATCCCCGAAGTGGGACGGATCGCCGCGGAGCGGCCGCCGATCGTGATCGTCACCTCGAACCGAACCCGCGAGCTCCACGACGCCTTGAAGCGCCGCTGCCTCTATCACTGGATCGACCACCCGGGTCTCGACCGCGAGGTGGAGATCGTCCGGGCCCGCGCGCCCGAGGTCGATGCCGCGCTCGCGCGCGACGTCGCCGGCGCGGTCTCGCGGCTGCGGGCGCTCGACATCGCGAAGCGCCCCGGCGTCGCGGAGACGATCGACTGGGCGAACGCGCTGACGTTCCTGGGTGCGGACCGGCTCGACGAGCAGACGGCCGAGGCGACGCTCGGCACCGTCCTGAAGGACCACGAGGATCAGGAGCTGGCCACCGCCCGCCTGTCGGAGGTGCTCGCTCCCGAGGCCGTCGCCGAGGATGGCTGACCCGGCCGACCCCGCCGCGGGCGCGTTCGCCCGGCTCGTCGGGTTCGGCCGCGACCTGCGGACGCGGGGCCTGCCCGTCGGCACCGGAAGGATCCTGATGTTCGTCCGCGCCGTGGGTGCGCTGTCGCCGGCGGGTCGCGAGGAGCTCTACTGGGCCGGTCGCGCCGCGTTGCTGGGGCGCCCGGAGGATCTCCCCGTATTCGACGAGGCGTTCGAGGGCTGGTTCCGGCCCGGTGTCGTGACCGAGATTCCGGCGGAGATGCTCCTCGCAATGCCCTCGACACCCGTCCCGGGCGATCTCGACGGGGGCGAGGATCCCGACGAGCTCCGAATGCGGTCGGGGCAGATCGCCGCGACGTCGCGCGAGGACGGGGGCGAGGACGAGGTCGACGACGACGATGATGAAGAGACGACGCTGCGGATCGTGGCGAGCGCCGAAGAGGTGCTCCAGCGACGTTCCTTCGCGGATCTTGACGAGGCCGAACGGCGGCGCATCGAGCTGTTGATCCGGCGGCTGGCAGTTCGGCTGCCGGCGCGCTCGAGCCGCCGCTACCGTCCGGCACCGAAGGGACCGCGCTTCGACGTTCGCCGCACGATCCGCCGGTCGCTCGCACCCAGGGGGAGCCGTTCGACCGGGCCCTTCGCGCGCGGGGAACCCGGAGCCGTCCGCTCGTTCTCGTTCTCGACGTGTCCGGATCGATGAGTCCGTACGCACGTGCGCTGATGCAGTTCGGCTACGCCGCGATGGCCGCGGGGCGCACGGTCGAGGTGTTCTGCTTCGGCACCCACCTCACCCGTGCGACGCGCATCCTGCGAGCGAAGGATCCCGACCGGGCGCTCCGCGAGATCGGCCGAACGGTGGAGGACTGGGAGGGCGGAACGAGGATCGGCGCCAGCCTGAAGGAGCTGCTCGACGGCTGGAGCCAGCGCGCCGCCCTGCGAGGATCGGTCGTGGTGATCTGCTCCGACGGGCTCGAGCGCGGAGACCCGCAGCTGCTCCGCGAGCAGATGGCGCGCCTGCGCCGCCTGGCGCACGAGCTCGTCTGGGTGAACCCGTTGAAGGGCAGCCCACGCTACGAACCGCTGGCGAAGGGGATGCAGGCGGCGCTCCCTTCGATCGACGTGTTCCTGCCCGGCCACAACCTCGAGAGCCTCGAAGAGCTCGCCACGGTGCTCGCAGAGCGATGACCGTTCGCCTGCGTGAGGCAACCGAGCCCGGACCACGATCGCGCGGCGGAAGTCCACGAGCTGTCCGTTGCGCCGGCTCGGTTCCGGCAGCGGATCGGGTCCCAGCTCCTTGCAGGAGTCGAAGCGGAGATCCAGGCTTCTGGTTTCTCTGCAGCCATCCTGTGGGTGCGCGAGGACGACCGCGGCGCGCAGGCGTTCTACCTGTCGAACGGGTGGACACCGGATGGGGCCGAGATGCAGCTCCGCAAGGATCGTGTGCGCACGTATCAACGATGGGGCAAGGCGCTGGAAACGGAGGCACGAGGATGACCCAGACGATGGTGGATATCGAGCGAGCATCGGCGACCCCTGCGAAGGCGAGCGGGCTCACGAGTGCGATCGCGTCGTCGGTGGGCGCGATGGCGCTCGGCGCGTTCGCTGCGGGCGCGGTGGCGATCGGGGCACTGGCGATCGGACGGCTCGCGATCAAGAAGGGCGCGATCGCCTACCTGGCGATCGAGGAGCTGGAGGTCGGCCGTCTTCGGGTGCGCGAGCTGGAGATCGACGAGGGTGACCCGCGGTCCTAGCCCGGAGCGGCATGGGACCGATCACCGCGGGGAACGACCTCGCCCGAGTGTGGAGGAGTGTCGGTGGAAGGGTTCTTCGACTCGCTGACGCAGGGCAACGTCACCCAAGTGAAGACCGTGCTCGCGTCAGTGATCATGGCGCTCGCCTTCTATCAACTGTTCCTGATGGCGATCGGGTACCGGAAGGTGAAGTCACGGCTGCTGAAGTCGGGGTCGGCCTCGTTCACCCACCGGGCGGTCGGGGACACGATCCTGGTGCTCGCGTTCCTCGTCGCGCTGATGTGTTTCACCTACTTCGACCTCGGCGACGGCGACGGCGACGAGACCCGCTTGACGATCCACGCGATCGCCGGAACAGGGACGATCGTCCTGTTCACCGTGAAGGTGATCGCGGTCCGCTGGGGCGCCAGGCTCCATCGGTTCCTGCCCCTGCTCGGCTTCACGGTGTTCGCCCTGCTCGCGGTGACGTGGTTCACGTCCGCGGGCGACGTGCTGTTCGGAGGATGAGATGACCCAACAGACACCCCCACCCGCACCCGGCGTGCCCTCGCGAACGGTCCAGGTCCTGGGTTCGCTCGCGGTCGCCGTCGTGATCGTGGCCGTGACGGTGCTGCTGGTCACGGCGCGGATCGGTGCCGATCCCGACTTCCTGGAGGACCGGAACGAGGACCGGCTCGAGCAGATCGAGGAGCAGCGCGAGGCACGCCAAGAGCTCCAGGAGGGGCAACCCTAACGATGCAGGAAGTTGCAGTTTAGCTCAATATCTGGCACCGTTAGATGCATCATGACAGAGAAGCATGATGATGCGCGGATCATCGAGTTCTTCCACCTGGCCTTCCTTCAGGTCCTTCCGCTGCGCCTGGACCAAGCTCGTTACGTCGTCAAAGGCGGCGTCAACCTCCGCTACTTCTTCGAGAGCCTTCGCTACTCACAGGATGTCGATCTCGACGCCGTGGCGATCGAGTCTTGGGCCCTCGGATCGAAGGTCGATGAGGTTCTTGCTTCCCCGGCGATCAGCCTTCTGCTCCGTAGCCGAGGCATTGTCGTGGAACAGGTGAGCAAGCCCAAGCAGACCGAGACGACACAACGCTGGAAGGTGCTGATCGCGGTGACGGGACGCCGGGTGCCGGTGCGCACCAAGATCGAGTTCAGTCACCCATCCGCGGACCCGCGCCGGATCCTGGAGGCGGTGCCTGATCGCGTGGTGGATCCGTACGGACTCCGTCCACCAACGATGTTTCACTACACGGCCGGGGCTGCCTTGGAACAGAAGGTGCGGGCTCTCGTCGGGCGCTCGCAGACGCAGGCCCGCGATGTCTTCGATCTCGAACTGCTGCTGCGCACGCACCGTGATGACATCAGCGTGGAACTGATGGATGAGGGGATCCTCGAGGTGGCCGTCGAGAGGATCTTCGAGTTGCCGGTCGACGCGTTCCGCGATCAGGTCCTGCCCTTCCTCGAGCCCGACATCGCGGCGCTCTACGACGACCCGGCCGCCTGGGAGCAGATGCGCAGGTCCGTCGCCCAACGGCTCACGGAGATCGGATGAAGGCGACGGACGCGCTCGGCGACCTGCTCACGATGCGGCGACCGATCGTCACGACGCGCGAGGCCGCTGCGCGACTCGGACTCTCCACGAGCCGCGCGAGTCAGATCCTCCGCTCACTGGAGGAGTCGGGACTTGCCCGCCGTCTCCGTCATGGCCTCTGGGTCCTGGAGAGGGACCTCGATCCGTTCAGCGTTCCGCCCTACCTGACGGCGCCCTACCCCGCGTATGTGTCCTACTGGTCCGCCCTCGCGCGCCACGGCATGATCGAGCAGATGCCCGGTCAGATCTTCGTCGCGTCGCTGGGGCGTTCGCGCCGCATCATCACGACGGTCGGCACGTATTCGGTCCATCACCTGGCACCGGAGCTCTTCGACGGCTACGAAGGCGCATCTGGCATCGGGTACCTCGCCACGCCGGAGAAGGCGCTGTTCGACTCGGTCTACCTGCGTGCCCCGCAGGGAGGTCCGATCCTGATGCCGGAGCTGGAACTTCCGGATGGATTCAAGGAAGGCAAGCTTGCGGAGTGGACCAGCCGCATCGCCCGGCCCCGCCTCCGAACGCTGGTGTCTCGCGGTCTGCACGAACTGATGGCCGGAGCCCTACACAGCTAGTCGAGCCCGGGTTGGGACTCTGGGAGAAGTCAGCTCGGCAGTTGCGGCCAACTGTCGTTCCCGTTCTCGCGAACCACGATGATCTCAGCCGGTGTTCTGCAGGCCGGCGGAGATGCCGTTGATCGTCAGGTGCACGAGCCGGCGGAGCTGCTCGTCGTCCTCACCGCGGTCGCGCGCGGCGCGGAGTTCACGCAGGAACCGCACCTGCAGGAACGACAGCGCGTCGACGTAGGGGTTGCGGAGCTCGATCGCTCGGCGGAGCACGGGCCGCGGTTCCAGCAAGGCCTCCTGCTGGGTCACGTCGAGCACCCACCGCTGCGTCCGCTCGAACTCCTCGCGGATCATCCGGGTCAGTTCCTCGTCCTCGCCAAGCTTCAGGTAGAGCTCGGCGATCGGCAGGTCGGCCTTCGCGAGGGACAGCTGGGCGTTCTCGAGCACGGACGTGAAGAACGGCCACGCCCCGTACATCTCCCGGAGCAGCGCGAGGTCGCCGATCGCCTCGAGTCCGGTGCCGAGGCCGTACCACCCGGGGAGGTTGCAGCGGTTCTGGCCCCAGGCGAACACCCACGGGATCGCGCGGAGGTGCTCCAGGTCCTCGCCGGGCGCGCGGCGGGCGGGACGGGAGCCGATCGCGAGGTCCGACAACTCGTTGACCGGTGTGACGAGCGAGAACGCCCGGGCGAAACCGGGGCGTTCGACGAGGGTGCGCCAGAATCGCTCGCTCGCCTCGCCCATCGCGCGCGCGGGTTCGTCGAAGCGGTCCTCGACGTCGGAGCCGGTGACGGCGTCGGGGGCCGAGACGGCGAGCACCGCGCTCGTGACCTGCTCGAGGTGGCGCAGCGCGATCCGGCGATTCCCGTAGCGCTCAACGACGACCTCGCCCTGTTCGGTGACCTTGAACCGGCCGTCGACCGAACCGGGGGCCTGGCCGAGGATCGCGCGCCCGGCGGGACCGCCGCCCCGTCCGAGGGCGCCGCCGCGGCCGTGGAACAGCGTCAGGGTCACGTCGTTGCGTCGCGCCCACGCCGCGAGATCGCGCTGCGCCTGGTACAAGGCGATGTTCGCCGCGAGGAAGCCGACGTCCTTGGTCGAGTCGGAATAGCCGAGCATGACCTCGACCCGCCGGCCGCGGGCGGCGAGCCACGCGGAGAACCGCTCTTCGCCGAGCAGTTCGTCGAGCACGGCGGAGGCGTTGCGCAGGTCCTCGCGCGACTCGAACAAGGGAACGACGTCGATCCGCAACGATCCGTCGGGAACCGCGAGCGCCGCGAGCTCATGCACGGCGAGCACATCATCGGCGCTGCGCGTGAAGCTCACGACGTAGCGACGACAGGCGTCCACCCCGAACCTACGCTGCAGGGCGGCCACCACGCGAAGCGTGTCGAGCACTTCCTGGGTCTGTGGCGAGGGAGCATCGGCCCTCAGTTCCCTGAGCGCCCGAGCGTGCACGGCGGCGTGGTCGCGGAGCTCGAGTGATGCGAGATGGAACCCGAACGTCTCGACCTGCCACACGAGGTGCTGCAGCTCGCCGTAGGCGAGACGGGCCGCACCACCGTCGGCGAGTGAACGCTGAACGATCCGCAGGTCGGCCAACAACGACGCGGGGCTCGTGTACCCGTCGGAGATCCCGCTGCGCGTGGGAACGAGCCGCTCGGCGGACAATGCGAGCTTGCGGCGGTGCGGCGCATCGGGGAGCTTGCGCGTCAACGACTTCGCGAGCGCGGGGAAGTCGCGAGCGTCCTCCTCGAGCGAGGTCAGCAGCTCCGGGCTCGGGGGCACGTCACGCTCGGAGGCCGACAGCTCGCGCGCGATCCGGCGCGTCGCGTTCTCGAGCCCGCGGAGCACGTGATCGGCGTGCACGTCGAGCACCCGGCGGGTGACCTCGGCGGTCACGCGCGCGTTCCCGTCGCGATCGCCGCCGATCCACGATCCCCACCGTAGGAATGCCCCGAACGCGGGCGGGCGCGTTCCCGCCGCCTCGGGTTGCAGCGCGCGGTCCAGCTCCCGGTAGAACGTGGGCGCGAGCGTGAAGATCGTCTCGTCGAACAACCACATCGCGGCGCGGACCTCGTCGAGCGGCTCCGGGCGGTCGCGGCGGAGCTGGTCGGTGTGCCACAGCGCCTCGACTTCCTCGTGCAGGTGGCGTTCGACGTCGGCCTGCTCGGCGGGCGCCAGCCGCGGATCGTCGAGCCGCTCGAGCTGGTCGGCGATCCGGCGGAGGGTCTCGACGACCGCGCGGCGCCGGGCCTCGGTCGGGTGGGCGGTCACGACGTTCGTGATCTCCAGCCGGTCGAGCAAGTCCCCGAGCGCGGCCTCGCCCAGCCTCTCGCGCAGACCCTCGATCGTCCGCTCGAGGGAGTGGCGCGGGCTCTCGCCGCGATGCGCTCGCTCGCGCAGCGTCCGCATCCGCTGGTGTTGTTCCGCGAGGTTCACGAGCTGGAAGTAGACCGTGAACGCCCGCGCCACCTGCTCGGCCCGGCCGACGTCGAGGTCCTCGATCAGCTCGAGCACGCGATCGCGCCGCTCCGCGCTGGCCACGCCGCGGAACGCGATCGCCGCCCGACGGATCCGCTCGACCTCGTCGAGCAGGTCGCGTCCGCCGGTCTCAGCGAGGACGTGTCCGAGGATCGTGCCGAGCAGACGGACCTCACGCCGAAGCGGCGCGGGGATCTCGTCCTTCGCGTGCGTGGTCGCCATGACCGCAGCGTAGCCGGGCCCTGGTCCGGAACGGAAATCCTGGGATCAGTCGATGCTGAACGTGTCGAGCACCTGATCGCAGCCCGCCAGGATCTCGGACCGCAGCGGCGGCTCGTACTGGCAGTTGATGAAGTACTGCGTCGTCCCGTCGAACACGAACACGACGCGGCTCTCCACGGGTTGTTGCTGCGGTCCGACCGCCTCGACGCCCTCGGCGACGAACGCCGGCGAGCCGTCCACGGTCCTTCGCGAAAGCTCGCCCGGCCACGAGGTGCCCGACTGCTCGACGAGTTGATCGAGCACTCCTCGGAGCTCGGGCTCGATCGTCGTCACGTTCTCCTCGTTCACCTCTTGGGTGAGGCGGTACGCGGTGACGAGCACGACGTCCGCCGTCAGCTCCTCGGTGTTCCCGTCCTCGGGGATCGGTCCGGCGCCGGTGGACCACAGTTCGTCACCGACCTGCGCGCCGACGGTCTTCTCGGAGGTCTCGACCCAATCCTTCGGATACTCGAACGCGACGCCGTTGTCCTCGTAGCTGCCCGCGCCGGCGAACAGGGCGACTGCGAGGACCACGCCGCCGATCGCCAGGACCGCGACCACCGCGCCGATGATGAGGAAGGCCATCATCGACTTGCTGCGCTTCCTCGGCGGCGGGGCCCCGATCGGACCGGTCGCCGGGGCCGGTGGCGCGTCCGCGGTCGGGGTCGGGGGAGCCGGCGGCGCTCCGCTCGGAGTGACGGGGGGCGGAGGGGGGCCCGACGGCGGATCGGGACTACGGTCCGGAGGGGTGGGATCGCTCATGTCGGCTCCCTGCTCATCGGGTGTGGGAGCCACCCTACCGACGCGCGTAGGCGCGGTCGAGCAGCTCGACCGGATGGAGGATCGAAACCGTCATCCCTCGTTCGCGGGCCGCCGCCGAAAGCTGCATCGCGCAGCCGGGATTGGCGCTCGCGACGACCGTGACGCCGGTCGCGGCGATCGCGTCGCCCTTCTCGCGTCGAAGGTCCCCGGACATCTCCGGCTCGAGCACGTTGTAGAGGCCGGCCGCGCCGCAGCAGCGGTCGTTGCCGGGGAGATCGACGATCTCGAGCCCCGGGATCGCGGCGAGGACCTCGCGTGGTTGCCGCTCGATCCCCTGCGCGCGGAGCGCGTGGCAGGCGTCGTGGTAGGCGACGCGTTCCACGTCCGGGTTGCGGTCGGGAGGCGCGAGCCGGGAGGCGGCGAGGAACTCCATCAGGTCGTGGGTGCGTCCCGCGAGCTCCTCCGCCCGCGCTCGGTCGTCGGTTCCGACCGGGAACAGGTCCGCGAGGTCCTTCAGATGGGCACCGCACCCGGCGGCGTTCACGACCAGCGCGTCGACATCGGCGAACGTGGCCAGCGTGTCGCGGGCGAGCGTTCGAGCGGTGTCGAGGCGCCCGTTGTGTGCGGGCAGGGCTCCGCAGCATCGCTGCGCTCGGGGCGCAACCACGCGCCACCCGTTGAGCGCGAGCACGCGGGCGGTCGCACGGTTGACCTCACGGAACCACTGGTCCTGGACGCAGCCGGTGAGGATCGCCACCGTTCCCCGAGGCTCGATGCCCGGCACCGGCTCCGTCGTCGCCGGAACGCGCTGGCCGCGTCGCACGCCGCGCGGAGCGAGGGCCCGGACGCGGCGGGGGAGCAGCGGTCGCACGAGCGGGGTCAGCGTCATCGCCAGCGACAGCAGCCACCGGCGCGGCAGCGCGATGTCGAGCCCGAACCACCGGAGCAGACGCGATCGGGCGGGACGATCGGGCTCGATCTGCGTGCGGGCGCGCTCCATCATCCGGCCGAACGGGACGTGCGAGGGGCACACGTCCTCGCACGCGCGGCAGACCAGGCACAGGTCCATGAAGCCGGCGAAGGTCGCGTCGGGTGACGCGAGACCTTCGTCGACCGCGCGCATCGCGGTGATCCGGCCGCGGGGAGAAGCCGACTCCTCTCCGGTGAGGCGGTAGGTCGGGCAGTGCGGCAGGCAGAGGCCGCAGGCGACGCACGCGTCGAGGTCGCCGGTCGCGGGGGCGTCGCCGGGGCGCCAATCCGACGTCGTCTGCATCTCGGGTCCGACGAACCGCGCCCCCGCGGGCAGCTCGGTGCCGAGGACGACGGCGGTCTCGACGAGGCGCTCGGTCGGGGTGGACCCGGGAACGTCGGGGGTGGCGGGGGTGGTGGGACTCATCGCGTCGATCGTCGCACAGACGCGCCCCCCACCAGCCCTCACCAGCCACCCCAGCCGCGTCCCGGCGCGAGGATCGCCTGCGGGTCGAAGGCGTTCTTCAGCCGTCGGTGCACCTGCGGCGCGGCAACGGGACCCTCGCCGAGCCCGCCGGGACCGCGCACGACGGGGGCGATGCCGCCCGCCGCCGCGACCCGCTCACGGAGTGCGGCGAGCTCCTCGGCGTCCTGCAGGCCCGCCCAGAGCAGACCGGTTCCGAGCGGCGCCGCCCATACCGTTCCGGCGCCGGGCACCAGCTCGGGAACGCGGGACGGCGCGACGGCGACCTCGGCGACGATCGGCGCCTCGTTCCATGGGCGCTCCGACGGGAACGACGGATCGCCGTCGATCACGTTCCCGTCCGCACCGCTGCTCGCGAGGACCTCGCGCACCCGCGCGGTCTGTTCGTCGAGCTCCCCGGGCCAGCCCTCCAGCCGGACCCGAACCCGCGCGGGTTCGGCCAGGACCGACACCGGGAGCGGAACGCCGTCGAGCAGCGCGGTCCCGAGCGCGATCGGCTCGACCGTCTCGGCGATCACCGTGCGGCGAGCCTTCGGGAGCGGGCGGAGCTTGAGCGCGACCTGGACGAGGACCCCGAGCGTTCCGAGCGATCCGTACAGCACGCGAGGCAGGTCGTAGCCGGTCACGTTCTTCACGGTGCGTCCGCCGCCGCGTACGAACCGTCCGTCGCCGGTCACGAGCTCGACCTCGAGCACCGTGTCGCGCAGGTGGCCGTGTCGGAGCATCCGCGGCGACAGCGCGCCCGCGGCGATCGTGCCGCCGACCGTCGCGTCGGGCGGTGCGTCGTGGGGCCACTCCTGCCCTCCTTCGGCGAGCGCCGCGTCGAGCTCGGCCAGACGCACGCCGGCCTCGACGACCGCGACCATCTCCGCCGGTTCGTAGGCGACGATCGCGTCGAGCTGGGTCGTCCACAGCTCCGCGTCGATCTCGGCCGGGTTCCCCTTGTCGATGTGGCGGCGCCCGCCGGCGACGAGCAGCCGCCGCCGGTCCGCCGCCGCACCGCGAACGGCCTCGACCACGTCGCCCTTCGACGCCGGATGCAGCAGCTCGGGTCCGCTCATCGGATCAGATCCACGACCCCTCGGGGAGCGAGGCCGCCGCCTCGGCCGCGTCGCTGCCACGGAGCACGGCGTGGTCGCCGCACCGCGCTCCCTCCGGGAGGACCTTCTGCGGGTTCATCAGCCGGCCGGGGTCGAACGCCGACCGGACGCAATCCTGCGCTGCGAGGTCGTCCGCGGTGAACACCAGCGGCATGAAGTCGCGCTTCTCGAGACCGATCCCGTGCTCACCGGAGAGCGCCCCGCCGGCATCGACACACAGGCGGACGATCTCGTCGGCCGCGCGGAGCACCTTGTCCATCGTTCCCGGGATCCGCCGGTCGAAAGAGATCAACGGATGCAGGTTCCCGTCACCGGCGTGGAAGACGTTCGTGACGATGAGCCCGTGACGTTCGACGATCTCGTACACCCCGGAGAGCACCTCGACGAGCTTCGTGCGGGGAACGACGCAGTCGTGCAGATGGTAGTGCGGCGCGATCTGGGCGACGGCTCCGAACGCACTCTTGCGTCCCTTCCACAGCAGCGCACGCTCGTCGGCGTCGGCGGCGATCCGGATCGTGCGTACGTGGTTCGCGGTCGCGGCGTCCTCGACGGCCCGCGACTGCTCGTGGACCGCCTCGTCGGTTCCGTCCACCTCGACGAGGAGGATCGCCGCGGCGTCCGTCGGATACCCGGCGTGGGCGAAGTTCTCGGCCGCGACGACGATCCCGTGATCCATCATCTCGACGGCCGCGGGCACGACGCCGCCCGCGATGATGTCGCTGACGGTGGCGGCGCAGTCTTCGACCGTCGTGAAGTCGAGCAGCATCGTGGACACCGCGGGCGGCAGCGGTGACAGCCGGACGCACACGCTCGCGACGATGCCGAGCGTTCCCTCGGAGCCGACGACCGCGCCGCGCAGGTCGTAACCCGCGGCGGCCGGTCCCTCGGAGCCGACCCGGACCAGGCCCCCGCCGGGCAGGACGACGTCGAGAGCGAGGACGTGGGCCGAGGTGACACCCGATGCGAGGCAGTGCGGGCCGCCGGCGTTCGTGTTCACGTTGCCGCCGATCGAGGAGGTCTGCTGGCTCGAGGGATCCGGCGCGTAGGTGTACCCGTGGGGCCGGAGCGCGTTCGCGAGATCGAGGTTGGCCAGGCCGGGCTCGACCCACGCGAGCCGGTCCTCGGGTCGCACCTCGAGCAGCTCGGTCATCTTGGAGGTCACGACGACGAGCGCGTCGCCGATCGGGGTCGCTCCGCCGGCGAGTCCCGTTCCCGATCCCCGGGGCACGACCGGCAGGCCGTGTTCCTCGGCGATCGTCAGGCAGCTCGCGACGTCGTCGACCGATCGCGGGAACGCCACGAGCGCGCATCCGCCTTCGACCATCGACGCGTCCCGCGCATACAGGCGGAGCGCGAGCGGGTCCGAGAGCACCTCGTCCGCGCCCAGCGCCCGTTCGAGTGCGGCACGGGCGGCTGCGACGTGGGTGTCCACGTCACGAGGCTACGCGCTGGACGGATCCTCGCGCCCGATGCGGCTGAGCACGATCTCGTAGCCACCCACGAGGGCGACGAGCACGAGCAGTCCGAGCCAGCCCAGCGGCAGGACCACGAGCAACAGCAGTCCCACGGCCACGCCCGCGAACTGCAGCACGGACAGGTGCTCACGGATCCACACACGGGTCGCCTCGTCACCCGCCCGCTCGCGCGCGCCGGTGAGCGCCTCGCCCGCGAACCTGCCCGCCTGGGCGATCCGTGCGCGGACCCAGACGGCCCACGGGTACGGACCGGTCACGAGCGCGACCAGGAGGACGACCAGCAGGAGCCACCCGATCAAGGTCGTCGCGTCGAGGAAGTCCTCGAGGAGGGTCTGGGCCGTCACGCGCACCGCAGCCCGCGCTCCCGGGTCGGCGATCCGATCCACGATCCGCTCCTCGGCGATGATCGCGAGGCGGCGCTCGATCACGATCACGGCGAGCAGCGCGGAGGCGAGCTGCACGAGCGTGCGCCGTCGCCGCCGCGACAACGCCAGCGCCCCCGCGACCGCGACGACGAAGACGATCAGCACCAGCCACAGGAGGCGCTCGGCCGTCACGATCGCATCCTGCGCCGCCTGCAGGGAGTCGTCGTCGAAGATCACGATCTCGCCGAAGTCCTCGGGGACGTCGACCCCCAACGCGGATTCGATCGTGGTGCGCATCTCGTCCGGCAGCGCGGCCTGGTCGAGCTGGGGGAGCGTGATGTCGGTGCCGACCAGGTTGGAGGCCGAGGTCTGGATCCGCTGCAAGGACGCGTTGATCACCGGCAGGAGGTTCAGGACCACACGCCCGTCGTTGGTCGAGACGACCTCGTTGTTCTCGCCGCGGAGCACCGCGACGAGCTGGTCGTGTGCGAAGCGGTTCGCCGAGACCCACAGCTGCTGGAAGGCCTCGCTGGCCAGGAGCTTCTCGACCTCGTCCTGGACGAACCCGCGGACGGCGCCCGTCAGCGGCCCCGCGAGGAACCGCGCCCTCTCGGGGAGCGCGTCGGCGAGCACCGGCTCGATGTTGAGCACCAGGAACAGCTCGCCGGTGATCCGTTCGGCGAGCTCGTGGGCGACCGCGGGATCGCTCCCGAGCGGGGTCACGATCTCGAGGTACTCCTCGGTGTCGAACGCGTTCCGGGACGCCCACACGGCCGGTCCCCCCGCGGCGAGAGCGACGGTCGCGAGGACGATCAGCACCACGACGGTGGTGCGGCGGAGCCTCCCTCCACGTCGCGCGACGTCGTCGGAGCGGTCGAGCTTGTTGCGGAGGGTGTCGCGCTCGGCGCGGAGGCGCTCCACCTCGGCTTCGAGGGCCGGATCGTCGGCCGAGGGCGCCGTCGGATCCGTCGCGTCGGGGCCGTCGTCGGGACCGTCGCTCATCTCGTCGTCCCTTCCGCATCGTGGGCTGCGCGCACCGCCGGTTCGGCGTGGCCGATCGGTTCGCGTGCTCGGGTCGAAGGCTCCCGTCCGTCCGGATCGACCCGGATCGGGCGTGCGATCTGCCGGGAGTCTATCCCGCGGTGCTTCACGGGCACGTCGTACCATCCGCCCTGTGTCGTCGCAAACGTCTGCGCCGCTTCCGTCCGAGGGGCCACCCGTCCGGGCGGCCGGGGTCGTTCGCGAGGCCCTGTCTATCTACCGGCGGCGCTTCGCGCGGGTCGCGGTCTCGGCCGTGCCCGTCTTCGCGCTGATCGGCGCGATGGGCATCGTCCTGCACGTGCTCGAGGGGGAGCACCTGGAGGACGTCGGCACCGCCGAGGTGGGGGGCGTGCTGCTGCTGGTCGTCGTGGCCGCTTTGATCCGTTCCGTCGGTTCCGTGGTGTACGCGGGCTTCCTCGAGCAGGCGGTCGGCGCGGACATCGACGACCAGCCGCTCCCCTCGATCACGGATGCGCTCCGGACGCTGCCGATCTGGCGGTTGATCGGAGCGGACGTGGTCGTGACGCTGATCGTCGCCGCGGCGACGGTGCTCGCCGTCGTTCCCGGCCTGATCGCCTTCGCGCTGCTCGGGATCGTCGGACCCGTGATCAACATCGAAGACCGTGGGGTGTTCGACGCGATCCGGCGATCGGTCGAACTGACCCGAGGACGGTTCTGGACGGCGTTCGCTCTGCTCGTACCGCTGCTCGTGGTCGAGCATGCGGCGGAGACCTGGTTCGTGCTCGCCGTCGACGGGACCCCGGTGCTGGCCGCGATCGGGTTCGGCGTGCTCATCGGACTGACCGTCGGAGCCACGCTCGGACTGATCGAGGTCGTCCTGGCGCACCGCCTGATCCGAGCGGATCGGGAGCGGTAGCGCCGGGCGGCCGCGGTGAGCGGCGGGCTCCCCGGCCCTACTTGACGGTGCCCGGCGAGCCGTCGGGTGCCGAGAAGGGGAGGCCCTCGGCCTCCCACGCCTCCATCCCGCCCTCGAGGTTGTGGGCGTCGAGCCCACGGGCCCGGAACATCATCGTGGCGAGCTCGCTCCGGTTGCCCGAGCGGCAGACCACGACGACGGGGCGGTCGGTGGACAGGTCGCCGCCGGCTCCCGCGAGGATCTGGTTGAGCGGGAGGAACCTCGCCGACTCGATCCGTCCCGCGTCCCACTCGTCCTGCTCGCGGCAGTCGACGAGCTGGATCTCGTCGAGGTGGTCGGAGACACCCTTCGGATGGGAGAGGTCTCGGTTCTCGCTCATGCGGGTTCGCCTCGTGTTCTCGCTGGTCGGACGCGGACTTGCAGGTGCAAATGCTACCAGTGGCCTCCTTGTAGGCTCCCGGCGTGTCCGACCCCTCCCGTGTTCGAACCGGCGCCGGCGCGCACGTCGGGAACGTATCCGGCGCGTCCGCGATCCACGTGCTGTTCCTCATCTTCGGCGTCGTCGCGTCGGCGTTCTTCCCGTTCTTCTCGCTGTTCCTCTCGGACCGCGGACTCACCGTCGACCAGATCGGGCTCGTCGTCTCCGCGATGGCGTTCGCCCGCGTCGTGTTCTCGCCGCTGTGGGGCCACGTCGCGGACGCCTCGCTCGGCCGGCGACGGGTGCTGCAGCTCGGGACGGGCGCGGCGGCGATCCTCGCGCTCGTGCTCTTCGTCCTCGGCGAGCAGGTGTGGGCGGTCGCAGCGGTATCGATCGCGATGGCGGGAGCGAGCTGCACGGCCGGGCCGACACTGGATGCGCTGGCGCTCGATCATCTCGGTGACGAGGGGATGGCCGACTACGGCAGGATCCGCGGGTGGGGATCGCTCACGTACGGGATCGCGAACTTCGTGTTCGGCGCGGTGCTCGAGCTGGTCGGGGTCGGCTGGTCGATGCCGTTCTACGCGATCGGGCTCGTCGCCACGGCGGTGTGGGCCTTCACGATCCCGGTCGACGCCCCCAAGCACACGTCGGGTGGCAAGCTCGGTGCGGTCGGAGATGTGTTCCGCGCGTCCCGCCGGATCGTGCCCTACCTGGCGGGGATCTTCCTCGTCGGCGTGGGGTTCGCGGCGGCGTGGAGCTTCCTCGCGCTGCGGATCGAGGGAACGGGAGGCGGACCGTTGCTCGTCGGGATCGGGGCGGGGATCGGTGGTCTCGTCGAGGTGCCGATGATGCGATGGTCCTCACGCCTGTCGCGCCGTATCGGCCTTCGGCGCGTCTACGTGAGCGGGTGCGTGATCTACGCGATCGGGTTCGTCCTCTGGGGGTTGATCGACGACCCGGTCATCATCTCGATGCTCACGGTGATCGAGGGGTTGGGGTTCGCGTTCATCTTCACGAGCGGGGTCGTGATCGTGGGCCGGCTCGTGCCGTCGTCGCTGTATGCGACCGGGCAGTCCCTGTCGCAGACGGTCTACTTCGGCATCGGCCCGATCGTCGGCGGCGCCGTCGGCGGGTTCGTCTACGGATACGTGAGCCCCACGGCGCTGTACCTGGGTGCGTCGGCACTCACGCTCGCGGGAGCCGCGATCGTGTGGGTCACGCTCACCTCACCGGCGTTCCTCGGGCCCGTTCCCGACGACGAGGCGGCCGCGGCCGCTCCCTCCGAGGGAACGGGCCACCCGTAAGGAGGCATCGCCGCGAGCGGCACGCGACTATCCTCGCGGGTGTGAACGACACGCCGGACCGTGATCTGGATGTCCTCGTGCTCGGTGATGCGCGACCCGACCTCTGGCTTCGCGGCGAGCACGCGGGCGACGTCATTTTCGATGACCGCGGCCGCGTGGTGGAACACGCCTCGCTCGAGCTCGGCGGAGGGGGCGCCGTCGCGTGCGTCGCGCTCGCGCGGCTCGGCCTGCATACAGCGTTCGTCGGCGCCGTGGGTGACGACGCCTTCGGGAGGTTCGTCCTCGAGGAGCTCGAACGCGAGGGGGTGGAGGTCGGCGGGATGCACGTCGCTCCCGATCGGGCGACCGGGGTGTCGGTCGTCCTCACGCGCGGGAGTGATCACGCGATCCTCGCGGCGCCGGGAGCCGTGGCGCAGCTGCGCGGCGAGCACGTCGATCGGAGGCTCGTGGAGCGCGCGCGGCACGTGCATGTGACGTCCTACTTCGTGCAGACCGGGTTGCAGGCCGACGTGCCGTCGTTGTTCGCGGCGGCGAAGGCGGGTGGAGCGACGACGTCGATCGATCCGAACGAGGACCCCACCGATCGATGGGAGGGGGGTCTGTTCGGCGCACTCGACCGTACGGACGTGCTGTTCCCGAACTCCTCGGAGGTCCGGCGCATCACCGGGATCGACGACGTCGACATCGGGGCGGAATCGCTCGCCGAGCACGGCACGACGATCGCCGTGAAGTTCGGGCAGGGGGGCGGCATGGTCGTGCATGCCGGCGGTTCGCTCCGCGTCGAGGCGGTATCGGTCGACGTCGTCGACCGGACCGGGGCCGGAGCGGCGTTCGACGCGGGCTACCTCTCGGGGATGCTGCGTGGCTGGTCGTCCGAGCGGTGCCTGCGGCTGGCGGTCGGGTGCGGCGGTCTGGCCGTACGCGCATCCGGGTCGACCTCGGCGCTCCCGACGATGGATCAGGCACTGGCAGCAGTGGGCGGGGCGTGAGCCGGCGACCCGGGAAGGTGTCCGCGAAGGGGCGGGTGCGCGCGTGATCGTCTGCCTGTCGGCGAACCCGTCGATCGACAAGCTCTTCGAGGTTGACCGTCTCGAGGTGAACCGGATCCACCGTCCCGCCGGGTTCGTCCAGACCGCGGGAGGGAAAGGACTCAACGTCGCCCGCGCGGCGAACGCGCTCGGCGGTGACGTGCGCGTCGTGACGCTGCTGCGCGGTCACGCGGGGAAGTGGATCGAGGAGGCCTTGGCGGCCGAGGGTGTGAAGGGTTCGTTCGTGTGGACCCACGGGGAGACCCGAGCCTCGCTGTCGGTCGCGGATCGCCGCTCGGGCAAGCTCACGGAGTTCTACGAGCACGGTTCGGAGATCCCCTCCTCTGCGTGGCCCGAGCTCGAGCAGGCGATCGCCGAGCTGTTGCCCGAGGCCGACTGGTTGACGATCTCCGGCTCCCTGCCACCGGGATCGCCCGCGGACGGATACGCACGGATCGTTGCGGAGGCGCGCGCCGCCGGCGTCAGGGTCGCCCTCGACGCCGCGGAGCAGCACCTGGCGAACGCGCTGGAAGCGCAACCCGACATCGTGAAGGTGAACCGCATCGAAGCCGCGGAGCTCGTCGGTCGCTCCACCCAGACGCGGGGAGGTTCCCTCGCCGCGGCGGAGGAGCTGCGCCGGCGCGCCGGCGGCGAGGGACATGCCGGGCTCGTCACGCGCGGCGCGAAGGGCGTGGTGCTCGTCGCGCCCGAGGGGTCCGCGCTCGAGGGAACGCTCTACGTCCGCGGTCGCTATCCCGTCGGCAGCGGCGACTCGTTCCTCGCCGGGCTCGTGGTGGGTCTCGCCGACGGTGCTGAGCTCGACGACGCGCTCCGCATGGCGCTCGGCGCTGCGTCCGCCAATGCCGAGCTCCCCGGCGCCGGCCGGCTGGACCCCTCCAGGGCGCGGGCTCTCGCCGTCGAGGCCGACGTGACCGCTCCCACGGGCTGACGCGTTCCGCGTGGCGCCCGGCGGCGAGCCCGGACTACGATGCCTTCAGGATCGTGCCGGTGCCGGTGACCGGTGCGGGAGGGGAGAGCCGTGATCGCGTCCTACATCCTGATCCAGACCGAGGTGGGCAAGGCCCATGCGGTGACGATGGCGGTCCAGGGCCTGCAGGGGATCGTCGGTGTCGACGGGGTCACCGGCCCCTACGACGTGATCGCGCGTGCGGAGTCGGCCGATCTCGACGCGCTCGCCAAGCAGGTCGTGCTCCCGATCCAGGAGGTCGAGGGCGTCACGCGCACCCTCACCTGCCCCGTGATCCAGTTCTGAGCGCGCCCGGGGGCCGGCGAGCGCGCCGCCGGTCAAGGCGCCCTCCACCTGCGTCGATGGGAAGGGGAACGGCCGCAGCGGGTCGCGCACGCGCGGCCGCGGAGGTGAGGTTCCTATGGATCGCGGACAACGAGGCGAGGTTTCGATGACGACCGTCGTCGTGCTGGCGCTCGTCGTCGGCGCGATCGCCGCCGCCGCGTTCGTGTTCATGGGGCGCACGGAGACCGATGCGGCCTCCGACGCGATCGAGGTGATCCCCGAGGCCGAGGCGGTCCAGGCGCAGGCGAACCTGGACACCGCGATGCGCGGGGCGCAGGTCTACTTCGCGGAGAACGCGTCGTTCGCGGGCTACGGCCCCGAGATCGCCACGCAGACCGCCCCCGGGCCGAGCTATACGACGGGTACACCCACCGGCGGAGGGATCGCGATCCGCGGCGTGTCGCCGACGACGATCGTGTTCGTGACCACGACCGCTTCCGGCGCTCCGATGTGCGTCGCGTCCACGGGCACCACGGTGACCCGGGGCACCCAGGACGCGCAGACCGCCGCCGGCTGCACGGGCTGACCCCGCTGCGCGCCTCCGCTCGGCCGATCCGGGTTGCGGAGCGACCGCCCGGTGCGAGAGTCTGACGGCCATGATCACGATCCGGCGCGACGGCGAGATCAGCGACGTGGAGGGTGGGTGGTTCCGCGCCCGCTGGCACTTCTCGTTCGACAGCTACTACGACCCCGCGTGGATGCAATGGGGAACCCTGCGTGTGTTCAACGACGATCGCCTGATCCCCGGTGCCGTCTGGCCGATGCATCCCCATCGAGACATCGAGGGGTTGACCTACGTCGTCGAAGGAACGTTCAAGCACGAGGACAACGTCGGTGGCGACGAGGGCATGCTTCCCGCGGGATCGGTGCAGCGGATGACGCTCGGCTCCGGCGCGTGGCACTCGGAGAAGAACGGCAGCGAGACCGAGCCGATGCGCTTCATCCAGCTGTGGATCATGCCCGACGAGCTCGGTCTGCAGCCCGGCGTCGAGCAGAAGGTGTTCACCGAAGCCGATCGCACCGACCGCTTGCTGAAGGCGATTTCGGGGTCCGGCGGCGACGCCGTGAGGATGCACCAGGACGCGAGCGTCTACGTCGCGCGCCTGAACGCAGGGACGACCGTGACGCACCGCTTCGAGCCCGACCAGGGCGCCTACCTGTACGCGATCGAGGGTTCGCTGCGTCTCGGCGACGAGGTCTTGGCCACGGGTGATGCCGCTCGGATCGGCGACGAGGACGCGATCACCCTGACCGCCGACGAGACGACCGAGCTGCTGATGGTCGAGGTCCGTCTGCGCGACGTCGACCTCGCCCTCGTTCGCCCCTGACGATCTCGCGCCGCGTGACCCGGCTCACAGCGGCGGCCGCCGCGATCGGGGGAGGATCTCTCCGACCCTTCTGTGGGACGTCCGGTGAGGGAACCATATGATGCGTCATATGCTAGACTCGCCGGGTATGGCGAGGAAGCAGGTGCTGGTGCAGCTGGACGACGAACTGGTCGTGCGGTTGGATACCTTGGCCGAGGCCGAAGGGGTCAGCCGAAGCGACCTCCTCCGCCGCGCCGCGACCGCCCTCCTGGATGCTCGCGACGAGATCGACGCCGACCGGCGACTCGTCGAGGCGTATCGACGGCAACCGCACGACCCCGAGCTGACGGACGCGTTCATGCGTGCGTCTCTCGAGGGCCTGCCGCCGTGGTGAGCACGCTCCCCGTTCGGCGCGGCGAGGTCTACTGGGCCGACCTTCCGAGCCCGGCGGGGCGCCGGCCCGTGCTCGTGCTTACGCGCGATGCGACGCTGCGGGTCCTCAACAAGGTCACCGTCGCCCCGCTGACCTCGATGATCCGCGGCCTTGACTCCGAGCTCGTGGTGGGCGGCGCCGAGGGTGTGCCGAAGCCGTCGGTGGTGAGCCTCGACAACATCCTGACGGTGCCGCGGCAGCTCCTCGACGGCGACGCCCTCGGGGCTCTCGGCGCCGAGCGGATCCCCGAGCTCGATCGCGCGTTGCGGTACGCGTTACAGATCCGGTACTGACGAGATCAGTCGTCGGGCTCGAGCGGGAAGGGCAGGGAGATGGGGTCGGCGGCGAGTGACGATCGTCCCGTCGCGTCGAAACGGTCCATGCCGTAGCGCTCGACGTCGTCGATCACCCTCGTCGTTCCCGCGATCGCCAGGTCGGCGGCGATCCGCGACACCGCCGGTCCCCACATCATCCCGTGCCCGCACGCGTTCGCGATCGTCGTTCCTTCGATCACCGCTCCGTCGGTGCGGTGCACCGGGCCGAGGATCGGCATGTGATCGGGCGTGTAGTCGATCGTCGCCGCCCATGCCTTGCGGA
Source organism: Actinomycetota bacterium (assembly GCA_040881665.1). Classification (NCBI taxonomy): domain Bacteria; kingdom Bacillati; phylum Actinomycetota; species Actinomycetota bacterium. The sequence goes on along the minus strand of JBBECT010000005.1, from coordinate 775,459 downwards.
TCCCGAGGCCGCCGGTGACGGGGACGAGCTTCGCCAGGCGGCGCTGCATCTTCCGCAGGTACAGCCAGTCGATCTCGCGCGCCTCGCCGGGCGTCTCGTCGGGGTTGCTCATCCCCCACAGCAGTCCGCCCTCGTGCAGCCGCCAGTAGATGCCGGCGCCGATGTCGAAGACCATCGGGAGCCGTTCCACCTCGAGATCCTCGTGCGGTTCGCTCACCGCGCATTGGTGGCGGGCCGCGCCCACGGGGATCGTCGCCCCGACGAGGGGGCCGACCTCGCGCCGCAGCGACGGGCCGCCGGTGAGGATCACGCGCTCGGTCGCGATCGTTCCTGCGCTCGTCCGCACGCCGGTGACCCGGTGGCGCCCCTTCCCGGCCGCGCGGGTCCGCAGCCCGAGGAACGCGGTGCGCTCGCGGAGGTCGACCTTCGCCTGTCGCATCGCGGCCGTGTAGGCGAGCACGTTCCGGGAGGGATCGATGCACCCGTCGGTGGCGACGTAGGTCCCGCCGCGATAGCCGGTGGGCGCGAGCGTCGGGTTGCGTTCGCGGACTCGGTTCGCATCGAGCCAGTCCACGTCGAGCCCGGCTGCGCGTTGCATCTCGATCCGCCGCTGCCCGCCGGCCACGTCGTCCTTGGTGACCGCGAGGATCAGGTAGCCGAGCTCGCGGAACCCGGAGTCGATACCGAACAGATCCTGCTGCTGCCGGTAGAAGGCGACGCTCTCGATGCCCAGACGCACGGTGCTCGGGGTGCCGCCCTGCTGGCGGACCACGCCCGCCGACCGACTCGAGGCGCCCTCGCCGACCAGGCCGCGTTCGAGGACCACGACCTTCTTCGCGCCGTTGCGCCGCGCGAACCAGGCGGCCCAGCCGCCGATCGTGCCGCCCCCGACGATCACGAGGTCGGCGGTCTCCTTCGTCGCCATTGCTCGTTCCCTCCCACGGGCCTCGCGGCCCCGCGGCTCTGCCGGCGGAGTGTAGTGCGGGCTTAGGCTTGCCGGGTGCGTTCGGTGCTGACCTTCGACGAGGCCGTTCCTCCCGCCCCGCTCCCGCCGCGACGGCTGGGCGAAGAGGTCCTCGTCGTGCTCGCTCTGTCGCTGCTGGCGAGCGCGGTGTTCGCGGCGATCAACCTCGTGACCGCTCCGGTGGCGGGGGTGACCGTCGCCTCGGTCAGCCAGGACGTCGTGTTCGCGCGGCAGCTGGCGAGCTTCGTGTTCGGCCTCGCTCCGGTGTGGCTCGTCCTCTACCTCGTCCGGCGCGACGGCGAGGGGGTCGGGGCGATCGGGATGGCGTGGAACCGGCCGCGGTTCGACATCGGTCTGGGGGTTGCGCTCGCCGTCGTGATCGGGGCAGCCGGGATCGGGCTCTACCTGGTTGCCGTCGAGCTCGGGGTGAACCGGTTCGTCGTTCCGGCCCCGCCGCTGGGGCACTGGTGGACGGTTCCCGTGCTCGTGCTGAATGCGGTCGAGGCGGGCCTGCTCGAGGAGACGATCGTCGCCGGGTACTTGATCACGCGGCTCCAGCAGCTCGGTGTTCGCACCCCGTGGGCGATATTCGGTTCGGCGGGGTTGCGCGCCTCGTACCACCTGTACCAGGGGTGGGGCGGATTCCTCGGGAACCTCGCGATGGGGTTGCTGCTGGGCTGGGTGTTCGCACGATGGCGCCGGACCTGGCCGTTGGTGATCGCGCACGTGCTGATCGACGTCGGTGCGGGGCTCGGCTGGATCGTGTTCCGCGACCGGTTGCCGGGTTTCGGGGGGTGAGTGCCCGGCCGGCGAACACCGCGCGGTCGCGAGGCGTGCCGGGTTCCCCACGAGCCGCAGACCGGATGCGTAGGTTCACGACGGTCCCCGATGTACGGTGCGGCGCGCCGCAACGCCCGATCGGGCGCGCACGGCGCGACCTTTGCCGCCAGATCCCGACCTTCGGCTCTGCATCGGAGTGGCGCGGACGAGTAGCATCCCGTCTCATCCGATGTGGTCGAGTCACACGGGCCCGGCGACGGGCTCAGGGGAGGGGGAGCACCATGTCGGCGCGACTGATGGAGTACCTGCAAGGTCGCGGTGTCACGTTCGTCGTGATCCCGCACCCCGACGATCCGGCCCAGCCGGATCGGGACAACCCGACGGCGTCGTCAGGGCGCCCGAGTCTGGTTGTCGCGGACGAGCGACGCGATCCGGCGCCGCGACCGACCCGGCCGCGCGGGTTCGCTCCCGACGAGGTCGTCAAGACCGAAGTGCTGGTCACCTCCCTGGGCCACGCGCTGATGGTGGTTCCCGAAACCACCGACCTCGACCTGGATCTCGCCCGCGCCGCGCTGCGCGACCCGGACGCTCGCCCGGCGGCCACGAAGGAGCTCGAGCGCTCGTTCCCCGAGTACGAGCCGGGCGCCCTTCCTCCCCTGGGGCTGTTCTTCCTCGCGCCGATGTACGTCGATCCGGCGGTCGTGCAGCGGAGCACGGTGGTGTTCCGGGCCGGGAAGCACACGCTGTCGATCGCGATGGCGACCGACGCGTTGTTCCGCGACGATCCGGTCGTGATCACACCGCTGACCGCCGCGTCGGCCGCGGCGGCATCCGACACCGAGACCGGCTGACACCTCGCTGACCGGCGTCCTTGTCGATGTCGGCGCCTGGTCCTACCCTTTGGGGTGGACGGAGGACAAGTGGCGGTGACGCCATCCCCGTCCGATACCCAAGACGCGTCCCCGGCCCGCTGCGCCGGGGACAAGCGTTTCCGGGGTCGTTTCCCCTCGCTCCTTCGGTCCGCTTCAGGCGTGGTCGCGGGGGATCCGGCGCCGCCACCGGCGGGTCCAGCGCTGCTCGCCGTTCTCGCTGACCACCAGGTCCATCTCGAGGTGGTAGGCCTCGCGGTCGCTCACGAGCTTGTGGGTCAGCTCGCTCGTCGCGGTCACCTCCGGCCACGCGATCTCGAAGCGGATGTGCCCTTCGGCCCGGGCACGGCCCGGATCGTCGTACGAAACGGCGACGTGGCCCTCGTAGATCTCGTCGACGCGGGGGCGATCGTCGGTCGCCTGCGTGACGCCGGAGCTCCCGGCCACCGCACGCGTCTCGCGCGCGAGCTGGTCGTGCTCGATGCGCCACCAGACCGCGTCGTCCCGGCCCTCCCCGTCGCCACCGCTGGCGTCGGTGCCGCCGGACGAGCCGCCGTGACGGCCGCCGACGTGCTGCTCGCGCCTGGGCTCGGCCATCGTCGGACGTTCCGAGATCGGGCTGGGTCCGTCGAGGACCGGCAGCGTCAGCATCGAGCCCACGCGGTCGATCGTGAGCGAGAGGGGCTCCGGCGGCGGCCAGGCGTTCGGCCAGTCCGTGCCGGCGAGATCGAGACGGATCCGGTGGCCCCGCTCGAAGATCCACGAGGTGACCTCGAGGGGGAACGAGATCCGATAGGGACGCCCGGGCTCGATGGGCGTGGGTTCCTCGCGCGAGTCGCGGTGCGCGAGGTTCAGCAAACCGCGCGTCACGAGTGAGGAGGTTCCGTCCGGGAACACGTCGCACAGCTTCGCGTCGAGGTAGGCGATCGGAGCCGACGAGGTGACGGTGACCTCGAGTGTCGGGTGGCCGAGGATCTCCAGCTCGTCCTCCAGCGGCTCCCAGTCGTAGACGAGCGAGAACGCTTCGTCGGCGCGCTGGTCGTCGGGCGTTCCCCACGGGAGGGCGCCGGCGCAGGAGATCCACGCGGTCCACCCGACGTCGCCCCGCACCTGCAGATCGTCGGGCCCCGTGTCGTTGCGCCCGGGCGCGCGCGCCTTCTCGAGCTCGAACTGAGTCTCGACGAGCCGCTCGAGCGGCCACCCGGGCTCGTAGCGCCACTCGCCGCGGTACTCCTTCAAGGTCGGTGACGGCCGCGTGGAACGTCTCGCGAACACGACGATCTCCGGCTCGCCGTCGATCCCGTTGTCGATGCCCTTCAGCCAGCGATCCCACCAGCGCAGATGCTCGACGACGATATCGATGTTCGGACCGGGGTCCGAGTCCTCGATCGAGGCGTGGGCCCAGGGACCCAGCAGCAGCCGCTTGGGACACGTGAGCTGTTGGATCGTGCGCAGCGAGTTGTTCCGGTACCCATCGGCCCACCCGGCGACGATCATCGTCGCCGCCTCGATCGAGTCGTAGTCGACGAGCAGCGACCCGTGCTTCCAGTAGTCGTCGAGCCGTTGGTGCTCGAGCCAGGTGATCAGCCACGGTTCGGTCTCCTGCACGCGCTGCTCCCAGACCTCGCGCCAGCCATCGCCGTAGACCGGCGGTGCGGGCGGCAGCGCGTTCATCGCGACCATGTAGGCCGGGTAGTCGATCTTGTCGAGCTGCTTCTGCGCGCCGCCGTAGTAGTGGACGTCGTCGCCGAACCGATCGTCTGTGGCGAAGATCGGGATGATCGCCTTCAACTGCGGGGGGCGGCGCATCGCGACCTGGATCGCGTTGAACCCGGAGTAGGAGGTCCCGTACATCCCGACGTCGCCGGTGCTCCAGGGCTGCTCGGCGAGCCATCGGATCACCTCGATCAGGTCGTCCTGCTCCCGCACCGGGTACTCGTCGACCGCGATGCCCTCGCTCGAGCCGGTGCCGCGGACGTCGATCCGGCAGACCGCGTAGCCGCCTTCGTCGGCGAGCCGTTCGTACTCGGGCTTGTAGCCGGAGGTGATGTCGTCCTTGCGGTAGGGAAGGGCCTCGAGGATCGCGGGCCACGGACCTGGATGAGCGGGGGCGTCGGGAAGGACGAGGTAGGCGGATAGCCGCACACCGTCGGACATGGGAATCTTGACGTGTTCGAGTGCCGGCATCAGCACAGCATCGTACCCGAGCGATCTGCGCTGAAGTCCCCCGCGATGACCGGCGGTCAGCGCACTCGTCGGGTCAGATCCAGTTGAAGTGCGCCCACGTCGTTCCGTCGAACCAGATCCGCAGCCGCCATGCCTGTTCGGTGAGTTCCCCGGCGGTCAGCACCGGCCAGAACCAGAGGAAGGTCGCGATCGCCGCGACGACGAGGAGCACGGCAACCGGCAGCAGCGGACGGATCCCGCGCTTCGCGTCGTCGGCTTCCTGCGGTTCGATCCGCCACGAGGCGAGCTCGCGGACGAGCCACACCACGGCGAGGACGAGGAACGGAGCGATCGGTGCGATGTAGAAGAGGAACTTCGGGCGCGAGATGAAGAACCACGGCAGGTACTGCACGCCGATCGCGACGAGGACGAACCCGGCGATCCAGTCGCGCGCACGGCGCCACGCGACCGCCATCGCCGGGATCGCCACGATGCTCGTCCAGAACACGACGGGGTTGCCGATCGCCATGATCTCGCGACGGACCCCCGACTCGTCGGTGTAGAAGTAGGCGACCGGGCGGGCGTTCGCGATCCATTGCCACGCGGCCGACAGGTAGCCGTGGATCGGCTGGCCCTTGTCGTCGAGTGGTTCGAGGCCACGGCTGAATCCGAGCATCTCCCGTTGCAGCGTGAACCAGCGGGAAGGGCTGAAGCCGAACTCCATGAAGTAGCCGGCGTAGGACGCGACGTAGACCAGGATCGGGACGATCGCGAACGCGAGGACGATCGTGAATCCCTCCTGCACGATCGCGCGGCGCACGGGATGGTCGGCCCACGCGCGGAACCGCCGGGTCCGCTCCCACAGCAACGAGAGCACGATGGCCGCGAGGAGCGCGAACGCCCCGGACCACTTCGTCGCGACGGCGCATGCGAGGGCGATGCCCGCCGCGAACCGCCAGGGGCGCCACAGCGGTGAGGGGACCGGTCCGGCGAACGCGGGAGCGAGCACCGGTTCCGTTCCGGGCGGGGGTGGTGGAGGTCGCCGGGGGTCGGCGCCGGTCGAGTCCCGGTCGGCATCCCAGAGATCGACGCTGCCGCCGGCGACCGGGAGGAGTCGGTCGTCGGTCGGCGGTCGGGGTCCGGACTCCTCCTCCCTCGCCGCGGCCTCCGTCCGCCGGTCGATCCACCGGCGGTCGACCACGAGCAGGAACAGCCCGAGCACGATCCAGAAGGTCAGGAGCCCGTCGAGCATCCCGATCCGCGACTGCACGAAGCTGAGGTGTTCGGTCGCCATCAGCAGGCCGGCCACCCATGCCCATGCGGCCCGACGCCACAACAGGAACGCGAGCCACGCGATCAGCATCACGGTGAGCGTTCCCGCGAACGCCGTCGCGGACCGCCAGCCGAAGGCGTCCGGACCGAAGACCCGCTGTCCGGTTCCGATCGCGAGCTTGCCCAGCGGCGGATGCACCCACGACCCCACGTCGTCGTACTTGTCGGCCCAGGCGATCTCCTGCTCGGAGGTGACGGCACACGTCTCGCGGTCGTAGCCGACGGCGAGGCAGCCGGCCTTGGAGTAGTAGACCTCGTCGAAGATCCGCCGGCCAGGGTCCCCCAGGTCGTGGAACCGGAGAGCCCCCGCCAGGATCGTGACAACCGCGATCGCGACGACGGGGTGGCCGAGGACGTGGCGCAGGCGCTGCATCGCGCACGATCGTACGCGCGTGGGACCATCGGAGGGTGAGCGGAACCCTGCATCTGGTGGGCACCCCGATCGGCAACCTCGGTGACATCGGCGAGCGGGCCCTGCAGGTCCTCGCGGCCGTCGACGTGGTCGCCGCCGAGGACACCCGCCGTACCGGACGGCTCTTGTCGCACTTCGGGATCCGGGCGCGCCTCGTGTCGTTCTTCGAGGGGAACGAGCGCGAGCGGACCGTCGAGCTGCTCGCACTCCTCCGCGAGGGGTCCGATGTCGCGGTCGTGTCCGACGCGGGCATGCCGGGGATGTCCGACCCGGGGTTCCGATTGGTGCGGGCGTGTGCCGACGACGGGATCGAGGTGCGCGTCGTTCCGGGACCCTCCGCGGTGATCGCGGCGCTCGTGGTGTCCGGATTGCCGACCGACCGGTTCGTCTTCGAGGGGTTCCCGCCCCGGAAGGCCGGCGAACGGCGGCGTCGGCTCGCCGAGCTCGCGACCGATCCGCGGACGCTCGTGTGTTTCGAGTCGCCGCACCGGGTGCGGACGCTGCTCCGTGATGCGCTCGTCGCCTTCGGCGACCGGCGCGCCGCCCTGGCCCGGGAGATCACGAAGGTCCACGAGCAGGTGCTACGCGGCCGGATCTCCGACGTGCTCTCCCAGCTCGGGTACGACGACCCGAAGGGTGAGATCGTCGTCGTGTTCGAGGGAGCGGCCGCCACCGAGGAGCCCGACCAGGACGAGCTCCTCGAGCAGGTGCGCGCGCTCGTGGAACGGGGCGAGCGCAAGCGCGCTGCGGCACAGCACGTGGCGCGCGAACGCGGGGTTTCGGCCAACGACCTCTACCGGGCGCTGCTGCAGGCCGATCAGAAGACGTGATGATCCCTCGCCCCGACCGCTCTTTCGGCGCCTCGTCGAGTCTGCCGCCACCACCTCCGGACGCGACGGCTCCGTGGGGACGGTTCTCCGCGCATCGTGCGGCCACCGGACGCGGTTCGGTTCCGCGACGGCCCGATCTGCCGCCGCGTCGCTCCCGCCTGGTGATCGCGTTCTTCACGTCGCTCGTCCTGTTGGTCGTCGCGACGGTGAGCTTCTTCGTGGTGCGCGAGATCCGCGACCACGGCGAGTACGCGTTCCTGGATCGGCAGGACGGCGTGCCGCTCGCGTGGGATCCGTGCACGCCGATCCGCTACGTCGTGAACGAGGCGCTCGCCCCCGAGGGAACAGGGGAGGACCTGTCCGAGGCGATCGCCCGGCTCGAGGAGGCGTCCGGTCTCGACTTCGTCGACGCCGGCCGCGTCGATTGGACGGTCGAGGAGTACCTGGGTTCCGGCGCCGCGATCCGGGCTGCGGACGGCGGTGTGACCTGGGCGCCGGTCCTGATCGGCTGGGAGGACTCCGCCTCGTTCCGCGACGAGCCGAACGCGTACGGGGGCGCGAACGTCCTTCCCGGAACCGGCGCCTGGCGGGACCGGTACGTGGGCGGGTTCGTCGTGATGAACGCGGACCAGTCGCTGCCGGCGGGCTTCGACAGCGACGGGAGCTGGGGTCCCGCGTTCCAGCACGAGCTGGGCCACCTCGTCGGTCTGGACCACGTCGAGTCCCGGCGCGAGGTGATGGCGCCCGCCCACTTCCCACCCTGGCCGACCGACTACGGAGAGGGCGATCGCCGGGGTCTGGCGCGGCTCGGCCGGATCGCCTGTCACGAGGGGACCCCACCGCCACCGGTCCCGTTCGCGGGAGAGGCACCGCTGTCGGATCCGGTCCCGGTCCGCTGACGGAGCGGAGGGGCGTGGCCCGCGGGCCCAGCCGCGGCGCGAGGTTCCCCGATCCGATGAGGGTGCCTCGGTAGGATGACCGGATGATGGCTTCCCCGGAGACGTTCTACGTCACGACCCCGATCTACTACCCGAACGACGTACCGCACATCGGGCACGCGTACACCTCGGTCGCCACCGACTTCGTCGCGCGCTACCACCGGATGCGGGGCGAGGATGTCTTCTTCCTGACCGGCACCGACGAGCACGGCAAGAAGGTGCCTCAGGCCGCGCAGGAACAAGGACTCGACCCACAGGAGTTCGTCGACCGGATGGAGCCACGGTGGCGCGAGGTCTGGGAACGCCTGGAGATCTCGAACGACGACTACGTCCGCACGACCGAGCCCCGGCACGAGAAGGCCGTGGTCGCGCTGCTCGAGGCGGTGCACGGCAACGGTCGCGACGACATCTACCTCGACACCTACGAGGGCCTGTACTGCGTCGCGTGCGAGGCCTACTACACCGAGGACGAGCTGGTCGACGGCCTGTGCCCGATCCACCACCGCCCCGTGGAGAGCCTCTCGGAGCAGAACTATTTCTTCCGGCTGTCGGCCTATGCGGACCGCCTCCTCGAGTACCACGCCGAGCATCCGGAGGCACTGCAGCCGGAGTCGAGGCGCAACGAGGTCCTCGCGCTGATCCGCGGGGGCCTGCGGGACTTCTCGATCTCGCGGACCTCGTTCGCCTGGGGGATCCCCCTGCCCTGGGATCCCGCGCACGTCTGCTACGTGTGGTTCGACGCGCTGACCACCTACCTGACCGGGGTCGGGTACGGCACCGACGAGAGGCGGTTCTCGCGATGGTGGCCCGCCGACGTCCACTTCATCGGCAAGGACATCCTGCGGTTCCACGCGGTCTACTGGCCGGCGATGCTGATGGCCGCGGGGCTCGAGCTCCCGCGGACGGTCTTCGCCCACGGGTTCCTCTTGGTGGGCGGGCAGAAGATGTCGAAGACGAACGCCACCGGCATCCATCCCTTCCAGCTGATCGATCACTTCGGGGCGGACGCCTACCGCTACTTCTTCCTGCGCGAGGTCTCGTTCGGGCAGGACGGGTCCTTCTCGTGGGAGGCGATGACCGATCGGTACACGGCCGACCTCGCGAACGGGCTCGGCAACCTCGCGAGTCGGGTGCTCGCGATGCTCGGCTCCTACTTCGACGGGGCCGTCCCCGAGCCGGGCGACGGCAGCGCGGCCGCGGATCTGCCCGCGGTGATCGCGGACGCCGCCCGCCGTTACGACGGGCACATGGACCGGCTCGAGCTGAACCAGGCGCTCGGAGCGGTCTGGAGCGTCGTCGACCGGGCGAACGGCTACCTCGTCGAGACCGAGCCCTGGAAGGTGGCGAAGGTGCCCGAGGCTCGCAACGAGCTCGCGGGAGTCCTCTACGCCGCCGCCGAGACCCTGCGGGTCCTCGCCGTGATGATCGCCCCCGTGATGCCCGCGACGGCCGCCCGCCTGTGGGAGCAGCTCGGGATCCCCGAGCCGATCGGCGACCAGCGCCTGCCGGCGGGAACCGAGTGGGGCGGGCTCGTTCCGGGGACGGCGACGACGAAGGGGGAGTCCCTCTTCCCTCGTCTCCCCGACGACGACTAGATCCGTCCTCTCCGTCCTCCCGTCGCGACCCGATGTCGAGGGTTCGCACGTTCCGTGAACCGTGGTCGAGGGTTCGGATCGAGACTTCTCCGCGCAGACCCCGTTCGTGGGCCGGTGTGGCCGCGATCTCCGCGGAGCAACTCTCGACCGGCACTCGATGCGGTGTTCTCATTCGTTCTTACACAGTTCTCCCCAAGGGGTCCGGGTGGTCGGGTCGAGACTTCGCACACCCACGACGAAACCTCGACCACGGTGGTTCAGGGTTGATCGAGGAACGCCTCCCAGACGTTCTCGGCGTTGCACGACGTGGGCGAACCCTCAGCCCGCATGTCCTGGGACAACGTGGCGGTTCCTGTACTGCGGCCTCAGGGTCCTCAGGGGTCGCGTTTCACGTGAAGCTCGCCCCGTGAAGTGACGGTGGACACCTTCACGTCGAGCGCTCCGGAACGCGGAAGGCTCGACGTTCGCTGCATCGAGCGGAGGTGGAGAGGGGGTAGATTCGGTGCTCGATGCGAGAGTCGAACCCTGAACCCGCGATGAACCGGGGAGCGGTGGACACCCATGCCCACCTGTTCCTCCTCGAGTCTGAACCCGGGGAAGTGGTTCAGGCGGCACTCGAGGCCGGAGTGGGCACGATCGTGTGCGTCGGCATCGATCCGGCGACCTCCCGGCGTTCCCTCGAGCTGGCCGACGCGCTCCCGGGCGTGTTCGCCACCGCCGGGCTCCATCCCCACGACGCCTCCGGGTTCGACCGCCGTGCCGGCGCGGCGATCGAGGAGCTGCTCCACGACCCCCGTGTGGTCGGGGTGGGCGAGTGCGGTCTCGACTTTTTCCGGTGGCACTCCCCGCGGGAGGACCAGGAGGCGGTGTTCCGCACCCACGTCGCCCTCAGCCGTGAGTCGGGCAAGCCGCTCGTCGTTCACTGCCGAGATGCGTGGGAGGCGACCCTCGACATCCTCCAGACCGAGCGAGCGGAGCGCGTGGTGCTCCATTGCTTCACGGGAGACGAGACGCTGGCGCGTGAATGCGTCGCGCGTGGGTTCTTCCTCTCGTTCGCCGGGAACCTCACCTATCCGAAGAACGGGTCGATGCGGACCGCCGCCGCCGAGGTCCCGTCCGACCGCCTCCTCGTGGAGACCGACTGCCCGTACCTCTCGCCGCAGTCACGGCGCGGGCGCGACAACGCTCCTGAGTTCGTCTCGCTGACGATCGAAGCGCTCGCGGAGATCCGAGGAACCAGTGTCGAGGAGATGACGAGGGTCACCGCGGAGAACGCGTTCCGTGCGTTCTCCCTTCCCTGAACGCGCGCGGATCCGCGTCGATCGCCGTCCCGTCGCGCATCCGGTGGAACGATCCGACGCGTCGAGGATCAACGCTCGGGTGCGAGGGCGGGTCGACGGTTCCACGTGGGACGCACCTTCCCCGTGCCCGACGGGTCGTGTTGGGGTCGATGGATCGGCTCCGGATGTGGGCGGCGTGCCCTCGGAGCGCGCCCGGAACCTCAGATCGCGGGTTCGAAGAGGTTTGGAACCCCCGTTCCAGGGAAGTTTGCACCCGAAGTTGAGGGTTTGATAGGGTCTCGGCCCGTTGGCCCCTTGAGGGCCCCAGAGACCACGAAGGTTCCGGTTCCGGCCACGCCGCTTCCCCCCGGAGCCTTCTTCCTAGCAGGTACTGCAGGAGGAAGGTTTGCGCGACGTAGCGACGTACCGGGTTCGGCCCGAGCGGGTCCGCAGGTTGCGGATGCGGCGGGCGACGAACCGGACCATGCTCGCGGTGGCGATCCTCGCCGCCGGCACGCTCTCCTTCTCGTTGTTCCGATCGCAGGGCATCACGCTCGTCGTGGAGGGACAGCCGCGCGCGGTCCCGACGATGAGTGGTTCGGTCGGGGAGCTCCTCGCGCAGCACGGGATCGATCCGGGCATCGCGAGCGACGTCACCCCCGAAGCGTCGACGGAACTCGCCGACGGCATGACCGTCGTGGTCGAGCTCGAAGGCGTGACCGCGGCAACGGATCCCTCGGACAGGGGGATCTGGGTGGTGGAAGGGTCGGGTGCCGAAGCGATGGAACTCATCGCCAAGCTCGCCACAGGCCCAGCCGGTTCCGGGGGCCCGGTCGGGCACTCGTCGATCTCGAGCGTGAACGTCGTGGTGCGGGGGAAGCACCGCGCCGTGGTGACGAACGCGACCGAGGTCGGCCAACTCCTCTCGGCCATGGGGATCTCGCCCGATCGTGACGACCGTGTCCTTCCACCTCCCAGCTCTCCCGTGACCGACGGCGGTACCGTGCGCTTCGCCGAGGTCGAGACCGAGACCCTCGAGGCCAGGGTCGAGGTGCCCTTCGAGACCGTCTCCCGGATCTCCTCCCACCTGTATCCGCTCGAGGAAGAGATCGCCCGCGAGGGGGTTCCAGGCGTCGCGGTGCGGGTCTTCGAAGTCAAGCTGGTTGACGGAAAGCGGGTCGGCCGGGAGCTCCTCTCGGAGGAGATCGTGCGGCAGCCGAAGGACCAGCTCCGTCTCGTCGGTCCCGAGTCGGCCGTCGACCCCGAGGGCACCGATCCCGGGGTCTACGTCCCGAGCGGGGTGCAGACGGGGGAGTCCACGTGGTACGACCCTCCGTGGTCGGGCCTGACGGCCGCCCACAAGACGCTGCCGATCGGCACGATGGTGACCGTCACGAACCTGGCCAACGGACAGAGCGTTCTCGTGAGGATCAACGACCGTGGCCCCTACGCGCCGGGACGGATCATCGACCTCTCGCCCGAGGCCTTCTCGGTCATCTCCGACCTGGGCTTCGGGGTCCTCGACGTCCGCATCAGCTGGTAGCGGGCCGGGCTCGCTCGGCCGCGCGGCCCTGCGCGACCTCGCGGAGCGCCACGGCATCCGTCCCACGAAGTCCCTCGGGCAGAACTTCCTGATCGACCCCAACCTCGCGCGCCGGATCGCGTCCCTGGCGGTCGTAGGCCCGGGGGAGCGGGTCGTGGAGGTCGGAGCCGGCCTCGGTTCCCTCACCCTCGCCCTGGCCGCCACCGGGGCCCGGGTGACCGCGATCGAGTTCGACCGCGCGCTGCTGCCCGCCCTCGAAGAGGTCACCGGCGAACTTGACAACGTCAAGATCCTCCACGCGGACGCGACCTCCCTCGACTGGAACGAGCTCCTCGGCGAGGATCGCTCGAGCCTGTGCGCGAACCTTCCCTACAACCTCGCGACCCCGCTGCTCCTCGATCTGCTCGCGGGGGTTCCCCAGCTCCGGGACTATCTCGTCATGGTCCAGCGCGAGGTCGGGGAACGCCTCGCAGCCGCCCCAGGGGAGGACGCCTTCGGCGCGGTCAGCCTGAAGGTCGCGTACCGTGCCGAGGCGTCGGTCATACGGCGGGTCCCGCCGACGGTGTTCTGGCCGCCGCCGAAGGTGGACTCGGTCCTCGTCCGCCTGACCCCGCGCCCCGCGCCTCCCGCGGAGGCGGCCGGCGTCGATCCCGGCCGCCTGCTCGCCGCGATCGACGGGGCCTTCGCCGAGAGGAGGAAGACGATGCGGAACGCGGTCCGACGGATCGCCGGGTTCGACGCCGCGCGCGCGGACGAGGTCCTCGCAGCAGCGGGCGTGCAGCCGGCGATCCGGCCCGAGCAGCTCGATCTTGCGGCGTTCGCCCGCATCGTCCGCGCCCTCGAGGAGCGCACGTGAGCGACCCTCGTCAGCGTCGCCTCGACGACGGATCGATCGTCCGCGCCGCCCCCGCGAAGCTGAACGTGTTCCTCCGCGTCCGCGGGGCGCGCGACGACGGCTACCACGACCTCGAGTCGCTCGTGCTGCCGCTCTCGCTCGCCGACACGGTGACGGTCGCCTCCGCGGACGCGCTCCGTGTGGACGTCCGCGGCGACGATGCGTTCACGAGCGCGGTCGATTCGGGCGGCATGAACCTGGCGCTCGTCGCCGCGCTCGCCCTCGGTGAGTCGTGTTCCGGCGGACCGACGGGCGCGACGATCACGATCGACAAGCGGATCCCGGTCGCCGCCGGCCTCGGCGGCGGCAGCGCCGATGCGGCGGCGGTGCTCCTTGCACTGCAGTCGCTGTGGGGATGTGGCCTCGATACCGAAGCGTTGCTGGAGATCGCGGGGCGGATCGGTTCGGACGTTCCGGCGATGGTGCTGGGCGACGCGGTCGTGATCCGGGGACGGGGCGAGCGGCTCGAACCGGTCGACGTCGTTCCCACGTGGTGGTGCGTGGTTCCGTTCGACTTCCCGACACGCTCTCCCGACGCGTACCGATGGTGGGACGATCAAGGAGGTGTCACCGGACCCGACCCGGCGCCCGCTCTGGATGCGATCCGCGAGGGCAACGTCGGCGAGCTCGGCCGGTTGCTGCACAACGATCTCGAGCCGGTGGTGGTCGCCCGCCACCCGGTGATCGGTCGGACGAAGGAAGCCTTGCTCGACGCGGGCGCGCTGGGCGCGGTGATGAGCGGGAGCGGTCCCACGGTCGTCGCCCTCGCGCGCACGGAGCTGCATGCGACGGAGCTCGCCGGTGCGTTCCCGGGCGCGATCGCGCTGTCGGCCCCGTGGTCCGGCGCGGGCTCCATGGGATGATGGCCGGCGAACGATCCGGGGTCGTCTAACGGCAAGACAGAGGCCTTTGGAGCCTTGGATGGAGGTTCGACTCCTCCCCCCGGAGCCGAGTTCCGCGCGGTGTCCTCCGATCAGCGGCTCATGGACCCGGCACCGAGGACTCGCAGTCGATCGCCTGGACCTCCCACGCGAGACACACGTCCGTGCCCGCGCCGCCGTCGAGCGCGTCCACGTTCATCGTGCCGTCGAGGAGGTCGTCACCCTCGCCCCCGACGATCGTGTCCTCGTTGAAGCCCCCGGCGAGTGCGTCGTCGCCGGAGCCGCCGTCGATCGAGTCGTTCCCGTCGTCGCCGTAGACCTGGTCGTTCCCGCCGCCCCCGAGGATCGAGTCGTCACCGGACCCACCGTGGAGGGCGTCCCTGCTCCCCCCGCCGGTGAGCACGTCCGCCCCGTGGTGGCCGAACATCGCGTCGGTTCCCGCCCCACCCGACAGCGTGTCGTCGTCCGCCGCTTGGCCGCCGGCCATCAGGAGATCGTTCCCGGCCGCGCCGACCATGGTGTCGTTCCCGTTCTTGCCGAAGAGGGCGTCCGAGCCACGCTCACCGAACAGCCGGTCCTCGTCGGCGCCGCCGTCGATCGAGTCAGCCCCCTCTCCACCGCAGATCGTGTCGGCGCCCGCTTCGCCGATCACCCGGTCGTTGCCACCGAGCGCGAGGATCACGTCGGCCTGGGCGGTCCCGGTGATCACGTCGTCCCCCTCGGTGCCCACGATCGTGGGGCGCATCCCGCGACAGCGCCGGGGCTCCGGATCGGAGGGCGCCGGCACCGGCTCGCAGTTCGCGGTCGCCTCCGTGGCGTAGCAGATGTCGGTTCCCTCGCCGCCATCGGAGCTCCCCGCATCCTGGCCGCCGTCCAGGATGTCGTCCTCCGTGCCGCCGGTGAGCGTGTCGACCCCGTCGCCCCCGTAGAGACGATCGGCGCCCGTCCCGCCGTCCAGCGTGTCGTTCTCCTCGTCGCCGATCAGGACATCCTGTCCCGCGTCCCCGCCCAGCGTGTCGTCCTCTCGCCGGGACTGGAGCACGTCCGCCCCGCCTCCGCCGAGGAGGATGTCGTTGCCTCCGCCGGTGTTGAAGGCCGCGTCGTTTCCGGGTCCGCCGAACAGCATGTCCTCACCCAGGTCGCCGCCGCCGCTCGTCATGATGTCATCGCCCGTTCCGCCGAGCTGGACGTCGGGGTGCATGACCCCGAACAGGGCGTCGACCCCCGGTCCACCGTCCATCTGATCGGCATCGCCCAGACCGACGATCGCGTCCGAACCGTCGCCGCCGCACAAGAGATCGTCGCCGTCGTACCCGATCAGCAGGTCGTTGCCGCCGAGCCCGACGATCACGTCGGGACCGTCCGTTCCGAACAGGCCGTCGTCGCCCTCGGTTCCCACGATCGTGGGAACGGCATCGAAGCATGAGGGATCGAGCCCGGCGAACGAGGGCGAACCCGTCGTCATCGTGGCAAGGATCGCCAGGAC
Source organism: Actinomycetota bacterium (assembly GCA_040881665.1). Classification (NCBI taxonomy): domain Bacteria; kingdom Bacillati; phylum Actinomycetota; species Actinomycetota bacterium. The sequence continues at coordinate 759,488 of JBBECT010000005.1, read as the reverse complement.
GGTGACGACGCCGGCCGCGCTCCAACGGGCGCGCACGACACTCCGACCACTCGTGCGCCCGCGTCGTTGCATCTCAGTTCGGCGGCCGGGGATCGAGGATGATCGGTGGTCGCGGCGGCTGTGTGAAGTCGAACCCCGCGGTGAGGTCGCCGAGGATGTCGACCTCCTCGCGAACGGTCGGACGGGAGTCGGGACGGCTCAGCGTGGCCGGGTCGAGCCGCTCACCACCGAGGAACCGGTCTTCGATCAACTTCAGGTACGAGTCGAACGTGTGCGTCTCGCTGTCGATGTATCCCTGCTTCGCGTAGGGACTTACGAGGAAGGCGGGCACGCGCAGCCCGTAGCCGTTCTCGTCCACCCGTGGCGGTTCGACGTGATCGTAGAAGCCGCCCCAGTCGTCCCACGTCACGAAGATCGCGGTCGACTCCCAATCGGGCCCCGACATCGCGGCGTTGATCATCCGCGTGACGTGCGCCTGGCCGGCGCGAACGCCGGTGACGGCCTGGGGGTGTTCGCTGGTCCTGTTCCCCGGGATGATCCACGACACGGGCGGCAATGTGCCCGTGCGGGCCGCGTCAAGGTACTCGTCGTGGCCGCGGATGTTCTCGAGCTGCTCGTTCTCGTTCACGGTGACGAACCCGGGCAGCGGATTCTTTCCGGCTGGGGTCTTGCCCGTATCGATCCGCGCCGCCAGTTTCTCCTCGCACCCGACGACGAAGCAGGTGCCGTTGCCCACGTAGTACGACCAGTCGACGCCCTGCTCGTGCAGCAGGTACGTGATGTCCGTCCAAGCGTAGACCGGCTCCTCGCCGTAGCTCCACTGCTCCGACGGAGCCTTCAGGTCGAGGTTCGACTCGCACGACATCGGGTCCTCGGGATCGCTGCAGAGGGCCGACCATCCCGACACGAGGAACAGGTGCGCCGGCAGGGTCCACGAGTCGGTCGGAGCGAACAGCCGGTCCTGCAGAACGAACTCGCGCGCATAGGTCCAGTAGTTCGGGACCTCGCGGTCGGTGAGGTAGGAGATCAGATCCGGTTGCCGCTTCGGCCCGACGAAGTCGTCGCATTCGGCCTCGAAGCGCTTCTCCTCGCCGGCGCACAGACGACGGCCATGGGAAGCAACCTCGATGAACCCGTCCATCGCCCCGTCGTTCACGGACGCGAGGGACGCCGGATGTGAGTGCGGGCCGCCCTGGTAGAACTGCTTGTTCGAGTGATACGGGCGAGAACATCGGTCGAGCACCGGGTCCGGGACGCACGTCTTGATGCGGCCCTGTTGGTTCACCGGGAAGCCGTCCGCGCCCGGGAACGTCCCGAAGTAGTGATCGAAGCTCCGGTTCTCCTGGACGATGAAGATCAGGTGGTCGAGTTTCTCGATCCCGGGAGGCGGATCCTCGGGAGCCCCCGCGGTCGCGGACGAGCCCCCTCCGGATCCGAGGGAAGCGGCCACGATCGCCGAGATCAGCACCGTGAGCACGATGAAGCCGGGGGGACGGCGGTTGCGCATCGCCGAAATCTATACTGGCGCTCGTCCCGTTGTGAAGGGGCAAAACGTCGATAGTTTCCGCTGGCCGGATGCCCGGTGAGTCGTCCGTGCTTGCCGCGGGAGCCTCCTGTCGGTACAAAGGGGTGCCCGGCCGGGGCCCCCACGATCCCCGTGCCGGACCGAACCGGGGACCTGACGCGTGCCGACGAACAAGCCAGCCCGCTCGCTCGCCGTGGTCGTGCTGGCCGCGGGCAAGGGCAAGCGGCTGAAGTCCAAGCTCCCGAAGGTGCTGCACCCGGTCTGCGGGCGACCCGCCCTGTGGCACGTCCTCCAGGCGGCCCGCAAGGCGCGGCCCAAGCGGATCGTGATCGTCGTCCACCACGGCGCCGACCAGGTTGCCGAGGCCGTCCGCTCGTGGAACATCACGCCCGAGCCCGTCTTCGTCGAACAGGGCGAGCCCCTCGGAACCGGCCACGCCGTGATGGTGACCAAGGACCAGGTCGACGACTGCTCCGACGTGATGGTGCTCGCCGGCGACGACCCGCTGATCGAGGGCGATCACGTCAAGGAACTGCTCGCCACCCACCGCCGGACCCGCTCGGCCGCGGCGATCATCACGACGCGTGCGGATCGCCCCACGGGCTACGGCCGCGTGATCCGGGTCGGCCACCAGCTCGTGGAGATCGTCGAGGAGTCCGACGCCGGCGAGGACATCCGCGGGATCGACGAGATCTCGACCCTGTTCTACGTGTTCCGTCGTGAGGACCTGTTCCTCGCTCTGCCGCTCGTCGGCACCCACAACCGGCAGAAGGAGTACTACCTGCCCGACACGCTCCCGATCCTGAACCACGAGCAGAAGAAGGTGTCGGTGGTCGAGTGCGACATGGGCGGGTGGAGCGGGCTCAACGACCGCGCCGGCGTCGCGCGCGTCTCGGCGATCATGCGCGAGCGGATCAACGCGCGGCTGATGGACGAGGGCGTCACGATCGTCGACCCGGCTCAGACCTACATCGACGTCGAGGTGAAGATCGGCGAGGACACGGTTGTGCGCCCCTTGACGTTCCTCGAAGGAACGACGCGGATAGGTGAGGGCTGCGAGATCGGTCCCTCGGCCCGGATCGTCGCCGGCCGGATCGACGACGGTGCCGAGGTCACCTTCTCGGTCGTCCGCGAGAGCCGGATCGGTCCGGGCGCCACCGTGGGGCCCTACGCGAGCATCCGTCCGGGAACGGTCCTCGACGCAGGTGCGAAGGTGGGCACGTTCGTCGAGGTCAAAGCCTCGAGGATCGGTCCGGACGCGAAGGTCCCGCACCTCAGCTACGTCGGCGACGCCCGGATCGGGAAGAACGCCAACGTCGGCGCGGGAACGATCACCGTGAACTACGACGGGTACGAGAAGCATCCGACGGTCGTGGGCGACGATGCGCGCGTCGGCTCCGATACGATGCTGGTGGCGCCCGTGAAGATCGGCAAGGGCGCCGCGACGGGCGCGGGATCGGCGATCACGAGGGACGTTCCCGCGGGCGCGCTCGGGGTGGAGCGTTCCGACCAGCGGAACGTCCCCGGCTACCGCTCCCGCAAGGACGCCGAGCACGATCGTGGTGTGCGCGCCGCGAAGGCCGCATCGACGGCGAAGGCCGCATCGAAGAAGAGGGGCACCACCCGGAAGAAGCAGTCCAAGGGCGAGCGAGGCAACTGACCAGGGGGAGAGCCGAACCGTGGAGATCGTGACCAAGAAGAAGCTGATGATCTTCTCCGGGACGACGCACCCGTCCCTGGCCGAGGAGATCGCCGGCCACCTCGGGGTGGAGCTGTGCGACGCGAAGCTGTCCCGGTTCGCCTCGGGGGAGATCTACTTCCGCGCGAACGAGAGCGTGCGCGGCTCCGACGTGTTCGTCGTCCAGACCCACGACGATCCGGTGAACGAGTCGATCATGGAGCAGCTGATCATGATCGACGCGCTGAAGCGGGCGAGCGCCAAGCGGATCACGGCCGTGGTCCCGTACTACGGCTACTCGCGCCAGGATCACAAGGGGATGGCCCGCGAGCCGATCAGCGCGAAGCTGATCGCCGACCTGCTGACGAAGGCGGGGTGTGACCGCGTCGTCTCGGTCGACCTGCACTCCGGTCAGATCCAGGGTTACTTCGACTTCCCGTTCGACCACCTCACGGCCCTGCCGGTCCTCACCGATTACCTGAAGAACGAGCTGATGCTCAAGCACGAGGACGACCTCGTCGTCGTCGCGCCCGACGCGGGCCGCATCAAGACCGCGGAGAAGCTGCGCAAGTACCTGTCTGCCGACCTCGCGTTCCTCTACAAGCGCCGCAGCCGCACCGAGGCCCACAAGATCGAGGAGATGGCGGTCGTCGGTGAGGTCGAGGGTCGCCCCTGCGTGCTCGTCGACGACATGATCGACACCGGGGGAACCGTCGCGAAGGGCGCGGTCGCGCTCGCCCAGCAGGGCGCCGGCCCGATCTACGCGGCCGCGACCCACGCGATCCTGTCGGGCAAGGCCGTCCAGAACCTCGAGGAGAGCCCGATCCAGGAGGTCGTCGTCACGAACACGGTGCCGATCACCGACGAGAAGACCTTCGGCAAGCTGAAGGTGCTCTCGATCGCCCCCGTGATCAGCGAAGCGATCCGCGCCGTGTTCGAGGACTCGAGCGTCTCCGAGCTCTTCCACGGCGACAACCAGGTGTGACAACGAAGGAACCCCTCGAGCCGAAGCCCGAGGGGTTCCTATCGTCGGTGCAGGTCGATCCGTCGATCACATCTCGGGCATCAGGATCCCGTCGATGATGTAGACGGTGGCGTTGCCGGTCTGCACGTTGCCGCAGATCATGTTCGCGGTGCCGTTCACGGTGAAGTCCTCGCCGCTTCCGGTCACCTCGAGGTCGTCGCCCTGCAGGGTGGTGTGGGTTCCCGCCAGGTCCTCGGGGGCGATGCGCCCCTCGATCACGTGGTAGGTCAGCACGGTGGTGAGCAGCCCCTTCGGGTCTTTCATCGCGGCCTTCAGCGTCTTCGGGTCGAGCGCCTCGAAGGCGTCGTTCGCGGGAGCGAACACCGTGATCTCCTCGGCGCTGTTCAGCGTGTCCACCAGGCCCGCCTCGTCGACGGCGGTCACGAGCGTCGACAGCGCGGGGTTGTTCGACGCGGCCGTCGCGACCGGGTCGTCCGCCATGCCGTCGAAGCTGCCCTGGCCGTCCTCGGGGACCGCGGCGCAGCCGTCGCCGAACGGCTCGGCCATCATCGGATCCATCGTCGACCCCATCGACTCTTCCATCGACGGCTCGTTGGCCGCTCCGGTGTCGGTGTCGTCGTCCCCGCTGCCGCAGGCGCCGATCACGAGCGTGCCCACCAGCAGCAATCCGACGACGCCGAACCTGTTCCGTGTGTTCCGCATCTGCATCACCTTTCCCTACCCCGTGCTTTCTCCGGATCCGGCTCCTCCCGATCCGGTGTTCCTGCTCGCCGCGTGATCGGTCAGGTGACCGTCACGACGACCGAGTGCCATCCCGTCGCCCCGTCGGGGAACGGTTCGGATCGCTCCGAGGTCTGTGTCTGTCCGTCGCCGTCGATCGCGCGAGCCTCGAGCGTGTGGTTGCCCGGGGTTGCGTCCCACGCGTAGGACCACTGCCGCCACGTGTCGATCGAGGGAACCTCGGCGAGCCGCGCCTGCTGCCAGTCGCCCTGATCGACGCGGACCTCGACTCGGTCGATCCCGACGTGCTGCGCCCACGCGACGCCGCCGATCGCGAGCGATCCGGCGGGCACCGAGGCGAGCGGGCGCGGAGTGTCGATCCGCGACATCGTTTCGATCGGCGCCTCCTCGGCCCAGCCGCGGCGCACCCAATACGGGTCGAACGCCTCGAACGTGCTCGCCTCGAGGTCGATGAGCCACTTCGTCGCCGACACGTAGCCGTACAGGCCGGGAACGACCATCCGCACCGGGAACCCGTGCTCGGGCGGGAGCGGCTCGCCGTTCATCCCGATCGCCAGCATCGCGTCGCGACCGTCGAGCACCGCGTCGACCGGCGTCCCGATCGTCATCCCGTCGATCGAGGTCGACACGAGCTGCGTCGAATCCGGCCGGATCCCCGCCTCCTCCAGCAGGTCCGCGAGGGGAGCGCCGATCCATCGGGCGTTGCCGACGTAGGGACCGCCGATCTCGTTCGACACGCACGTGAGCGTGACGTCGCGCTCGATCATCGGACGAGCGAGCAGCTGCTCGTAGGTCAGCTCGAGCGGGCGGTCGACCATGCCGTGCACCTTCAAGGTCCATTCGTCGGCCGGGAGCTTCGGCACGATCAGCGCGGTGTCGACGCGGTAGAAGTCGGTGTTGGGTGTGACGAACGGCTGCATGTCTCCGACGCCGATGTCCGACCCTGCCGGCAGCGGCCCCGCCGGACTCGACGGGGCCGGCAGCCGCACCGATGCCCGGGATGCCTCGACGTCGAACCGGCGACCGACCAACGCGCGACCCGCTCCACCGGCGAGGACCGCGACGCCGCCGACCGCGAGGCTCGTCAGCAGGAACCGCCGCCGGTCCGGGTTCGCGATCTCCCGCTGCGCGGTCGGCATCTCGGGTCCCGCAGCCGCCGCCGACGCGTCGTTGGCCTCGAGCAGTCTCGAGAGGGCGTATGCGCCCGCCGCCGCGCCGAGCACCACCGGGAGGACGTCCCACGGAGAGGCCGCCGGACGCGAGAGCGCCGAGGCGATCCCGATCGCGGCGAACACCGCGACACCCGTGTAGCCGATCGCTCGGCGACGGACCGCGCCGATCCCGAGCGCGACCGCCGCGACGGCGAGCACGAGAACGATGCCCGCGGTGAGCACGAGCTTGTCCTGTTCGCCGAAGGTGCGGATCGCGAAGGACTTCAGCCACTCGGGGGTCGCGTCGACCGCCACGCCTCCGACGGCGATCACCGGCGACGCCGACTCACCGACGAACGCGGCGATCAGCTCGGCCACGCCGAGCGCGACCGCGACGGTCAGAAACCCGATCGTCGCTCCACGTAGCGGGCGCCGCGCTCGCGCAGCCGCGCCGGCCACGTTCGGCGGAGGAGTCGTCTCTCGGTGCACGTGGTCTGATTCGCACTGCCGCCGTGGCGGGATCACTCTCGGGTCGGGACCCCCGCGGTTCGAGCGCCGCCGAGTGCCGGTGGGCTCCGTGCCTGCGCAGGTCCGTCACCTGGGGTTTCCGGTACCATGCCGCGCCGAACCCACGGACACGAGGTTGCTGAACGATGGCCGAACTGAAGCTCACCGCCGACAGGCGCGACGGAACCGGCAAGGGCGTCGCGCGCAAGCTGCGCTCGGCGGGCCGTGTGCCGGGCGTGCTCTACGGGCACGGGGTCGATCCGGTGCCGCTGTCGGTCGACGCGAAGGCCCTCTACCACGCCCTCCACACCGGAGCCGGGACGAACGTCCTGGTCGACCTCGAGGTCGCGGGTGACAAGCACCTCGCCCTGCCCCGTGAGATCCAGCAGGATCACATCAAGGGGCAGGTCGTCCACGTGGACTTCCTCGCCGTCCGTGCCGACGAGACGATCACCGTCGACGTCCCGTTCCGCGAGGAGGGCGAGGCCCCCGGCGTGAAGGAGGGCGGCGTCGTCGACCACCACATCTTCGAACTCCACCTGGAGTGCCTGCCGGCCGACGTGCCGAACGAGATCGTCGCCGACATCTCCCACCTCGCGCTCGGCGACTCGCTCAAGGTTTCCGACATCACGCCTCCCAAGGGCGTCACGATCCTCACCGACCCCGACGAGACGATCCTGGCCGTCGTCACCCCGGCCGTTCTCAAGACCGAGGCCGAGCTCGAGGTTCCCGGCGAGGAGCTCCCCGAGGGAGAGGTCGCTGCAGAAGCCGAGGCCGAGGGCGAGGCCGTACCCGAGGGCGAAGCCGTCCCCGCCGAGGGCGAGAGCGCCGAGTCGTCCGGCGACGAGAGCTGACCCGGCGCAACAGCGTCGAGCACGCACGTCTCGCGTCCCGGCTCCACGGCAGCCACCCGCTATCGTCGCGCCATGAACTCCGACCTCACCTGGCTCGTCTGCGGCCTCGGCAATCCGGGCGATCGGTACGCCCGGACGCGGCACAACCTCGGCGCGATGACGGTCGCCGAGCTCGCCTCGCGCGCCGGTGAGCGACTGAAGAAGGTTCGCTTCGTGAACGTCCACGCGGCGGACTTCACCGAGGGCCCGCATCGCGTGATCGTCGCCACCGCCGACGCCTACATGAACGAGTCGGGACCCTCCTACGCGTCGCTCGCGCGCAAGCGCGATATCGAGCCGGCGAACGTGATCGCCGTGCACGACGAGCTCGACCTCGCGTTCGGCGCGCTGAAGGTCAAGGTCGGCGGCTCCACCGCCGGTCACAACGGGTTGCGTTCCCTCGAAGGGGCGCTGCGAACGCCGGAGTTCCATCGTGTGCGTGTCGGGATCGGGCGCCCGCCCGGCCGCCAGGATCCGGGGGACTTCGTCCTGCGCCCGTTCTCGAAGGACGAGGCCGAACACGTTCCCGCGCTGGTCGACGACGCGGCGGACGCGGTCCTCTCGCTCGTGCGCGACGGGCTGGCGGCCGCCCAGGACCGGTTCAACCGCGGCGCCCTTCCCGACTGAAGGCCGAGCCGCGCCTCAGCCCTCGTCGAGCAGCAGCCCCTGGATCGTGCGCAGCGCCCGGTAGCCGGCCAGACCGCGCGGGTCACCGTTGGCAAGCACGAGTGAGCCTCGCCGATCCGCCGGGCGCAAGAACATCCGCGTCGAGACGCCCGAGTCACCGCCCGTGTGGCCGAGCACCGTGCGCCCGCGCATCGCGATCCGGTACCAGATCAGGCCCTGCCCGTATTCCAGGGAGGGAACCTGCTCACGCCGCATGTGCCTTGCCAGGTCGCGATCGAGGATCCGCACGCCGTGCGCCGACCGACCGAAGCCGACGAAGGCCGCGAGGAACCGCGCGAGCGACCGCGCGCTCGACCGGAGCTGGCCGTCCGGGTAGTCGGGGTAGCCGTACTGGCCGTAGGCGGTCCAGTCGTCCGGACCGTCCCAACGTGAGGGCATCGCGACCTTCTCGCGCCTGAGCCCGGCAAGGTGCCACGACGTCGCGCGCATACCGAGCGGATCGAAGATCCGGTCCTCACACCACGTGTCGAACGGCGTCCCCGAGGCTGCCTCGACGATGAAGCCGGCGAGCGCCACGCCCTGGTTGCAATAGCGGTAGCGCCGTCCCGGCCGAACGGGCTGGAACCATCTCCCGGACAGGTCGCCGTCGGACGTCAGGCAGCGCCGCAGGAACCCGCCGAGCGGAACGGGGGAGTCGCCCCGCGTGTAGAAGCGCGAGTACACCGACCAGTCGTCGCGCATGCTCGAGGTGTGGGTGAGCAGCTGCCGGAGCGTGATCGGATCGTTCGGATGCTCCGGGTTGCGCAACGACCACGGCAGCACGTCGTCGACGTCCGTGTCGAGGTCGACGAGTCCGTCCTGCACCGCCTGCATCGCCGCGACGCCGGTCACGGTCTTGGACACCGACGCGAGCATGAACGGCGTGTCCGGCGTTGCGCGCCGCTGCTTGTGGACGTTCGCGAATCCGAGCGCCGAGGTCCACGCGACCTCGTTCCCCCGCGTGACCGCGAAGGCCAGTCCGGGAACCCGCGCGACGTCCATCAGCTCGCGGATGCGAGCGCCCAGCCGCGGCCGCCGCGCCAGCTCGTCGTCCAGCCCGAGTGCGGTCGCCGCGCGCGTCAGCGGCAGCGCGAGCGCGACGGTTCCCGCCGTCCGCAGGACCGTGCGCCGATCGACCGGGAGGTCCGGCAGCGCTCCGATCTGGGATCGATCGCCCACCGGTCAGCCCAGCTTCGATCCGAATCGGTCACCTTGTTCGGCGGTCCCGGGCACTCCCGGCGAGTCCCGGGTCCAGGCCTTCGCTCCGACGCCTGTGAGTCCAGATCCCGATCCCAGGATCGAGACCACCGACCCGGCCCGGATCGCCCCGGTGACCGTCTCGCCTCCCGCTCCGACGACGAGGTCATCTCCCACCCCGCCGGAGAACGGGCCGCCGGTGAGATCCCACCCGAAGAAATCTCCGTCCTCAGCCTTCTCTGGGATGCCCGAACTGTCTTGATTCCACACAACCACGCTTGGATCGAGGAACACGTCTGGGTCACCCAGGCCCGAGATCACGAACACCGCCCCCGCCTGCTCGTGACCCGAGAAGCTCTCGAAGCTTGCTCCCACGATCTCGGTGGTTCCGTCCCCGTCGAAGTCCCCACCGCCGACACTGAAGCCGAACTGTTCGTACGCGCGCGCTCCGAAGCCGACCGGATTCGACGACTGCCTGAGCTCGTACTGATCATCGAAGATGCTGCCCTCGGGCCCGGCGATCCGTACGTCGATCATCCCGGCGAACTCCTTCTGCTCGACCTCAGCGCCGGGCACGCCGATCGCGAGATCCTCGTCGCCGTCGTCGTCAACGTCCCCGGCGAAGAGGTCGTGTCCGTAGCGCTGTCTTCCTCGGTCGGCACTCGGTGAGAGGAAATGGTTCCCTTCGACCTGAACGCCCGTGTCCGACCCGCGAAGCACCTGAACCGACCCGCGATCTTGACGTGCGTTGTCGTCCAGGGGGGCTCCGAAAGCGACGTCGTCGATGCCGTCACCCGTCATGTCGCCGGCCGCGACGCTCAGTCCGAAGTTGTCGCCGGGTTCGGGGGTCTCAGGGAGACCGTTCGTGGCTTGCGAGAACACGTGCGCTCCCGCACCCGTGAGGCCCTGCCCGGAGATGCCGTAGAGCACATATCCCGCTCCCGCGGCCGCCTCATTGGACACGCGCAACCCGGGCGCGCCCGCCGCGAGGTCCGACACACCGTCCCCGTTGAAGTCGCCGGCCGCGACCGAGAAACCGAGTCCAGCGAACTTCCGATCACCCGGAACTCCGGGAGAGCCGAGATGGAGCAACCCGGCGCCGTCGGTGGAGAGTCCGCTCGAGGAGCCGTAGAGGACGAGCACCGTTCCCGTGCGCCGGCTCTTCACGGCGTCGTTGGGCGTGCCGACGGCGAGGTCTCCGAATCCGTCGTCGTTGAAGTCACCGACAGTGATCCCAAGCCCGAACAGGTCGTCCGTCCCGAGCTTGCTCGGAACGCCGGGGGAGTCAAGGTTCCAGTTCTTCGCTCCTGCGACGCCGGGTCCGGCGGGCCCGCCCGGAAGGACGGTCACGCTCCCTGCGTTCTTGACACCCGCGACATCGTCATAGTTCGCGGCGATCACCAAGTCCGCGTACCCGTCACCGTCGAAGTCGCCGTCTTCGGGGGTAGCCGAGCCTCCGCCTGCGTCGGCAACTGGAGCGAGCCCGGCGAGCGCGACCAACAGGAGGGAAGTGAGGGTGACGGTTCCGCGCACTCGCATCTGGGCTCCCTTCGAGGTCGCGGGAATCTAGCATCGAGTGGTGCGAAAGTGCAACGGGCTCCCAGGACTCGGCCCAGCTGCGGGCCGTGGCGAAGGACGAACTCAGCGACCGCCTGCACCGGAGAGGTTGATCGTCAGGATGCCGACCAGGATCAGCGCGATCCCGCCGATCGCCGCGATCGGCAGCCGGTCGTCGAACAGGAACCGCCCGGCGACCGCGATGATCGCGATCCCGAACCCGCTCCAGATCGCGTAGACGACCCCCGAGGGAAGCTCACGCAGGATCAGGCCGAGCAACCAGAACGACAGCCCATAGCCCACGATCACGACGATCGAGAATCCGAGCCTCTTGAAGCCGTCGGAGGCGCGAAGGCTCAACGTCGCCGTGACCTCGGTCGCGATCGCGAACCCCAAGAGGACCCAGGGGTTCACGCCGGTTCCTCGGTCATCGCCTCGAGCCGTTGCAGCATCTTCGCACGGACCTTGGTGTCCACAGGCTCGACTCCGAGGACGTCGGCGAGCCACAAGCCGTCGGTGGCGAGCCGGGCGATCGTCGACGAGACGATGTCGACCCCCTCGGAATGGTCGGTGTCCATCCACCCGGCGCAGACCTCCCGCCAGGGTTCGAGCAGGTTCGGCCCTTCGCCGAGTGCAGCGACGAGGGCGAGCCACACGTCCGCGTCGCGGAGGGTGTCGGTTCCCGCACGTACGTACGACCGTGCGGAACGTCCGAGCGGGTTCTCGTCCGCCGCCGCGTGGGTGCGGACGGCGTGCGTGTAGTCGCCGACGAGCCGATCGACCATCGCCCGAAGCAGCGCGTCCTTCGACGGGAAGTGGTAGAGCAACCCACCCTTGCTGACCTCGGCGGCATCGGCCACCGCGTCGAGTGTCATCGCGGTGGTTCCTCGCACGCGCACGACCTCATAGGCCGCCTCCAGGATCCGAGCCCGGGACGCCGAGGATCGTCGTTCCGAAGGCGTCACTTCAGTGGTAGATGCCACCCACTAACTATACCGTCCAGACGGTATAGTCACAGAAAACTGTGCGTGGAACAGATTACTCAGCATACTGAGTAGATTTACTCAACGTGTTGAGTAAACTGTCGGGGTGATCTATCGGCGCCGCATGGTGGACCTCCTGGTGGAACGCCTGGCCGAACCGAGGCGCTTCATCCAGGTGCTGGCGGGACCTCGCCAGGTGGGGAAGACGACGATCGCGCGGCAGGCCACCCAGCAGGTTCGTGGACCGGTGCACGTTGCCTCCGCTGACGATCCGTCCGGGCGAGACCTGGCGTGGCTGCGAGCGCAGTGGACGATCGGAAGGACGATGGCCCGTGACGCGGGCGAAGACGGCGCCGTGCTGGTCCTGGACGAGGTGCAGAAGATCCCCGACTGGGCGAGCCTCGTGAAGCTGTTGTGGGACGAAGACTCCGCGTCGGAGCTGTCGCTTCGGACCGTGCTGCTCGGGTCCGCACCCCTCGTCGTCCAGCGGGGTCTCGGCGAGAGTCTGGCGGGTCGCTTCGAGCTGATCCGAGTGCCGCACTGGTCGTTCTCAGAGATGCGCGCGGCGTTCTCGTGGGACCTCGATCGGTACATGTTCTTCGGCGGGTATCCCGGGGCGGCGGATCTCGTCGACGACCGACGACGATGGTTCGCCTACATCATGGAGTCCCTCGTCGAGACCACGCTGTCCCGCGACATCCTGCTCCTGACGCGGATCGACAAGCCGGCGCTCCTGCGACAACTGTTCCAGCTCGCCTGCGCTTACTCGGGACAGATCGTTTCGTACCAGAAGCTCGTGGGCCAGTTGCAGGATGCGGGGAACACGACGACGCTCGCCCACTACCTGCGGCTCCTGGAGGGCGCAGGACTGATCGCGGGACTGCAGAAGTTCAGCGGGAGCATCGTTCGGCGACGCGGTTCGAGTCCCAAACTGGTCGCACTGAACGCCGCGCTGGTCTCGGCTCCGTCCGGCGTTTCGCTCCGTGACGCGCGGACGGACCCGGAGATGTGGGGGCGCCTGACCGAAACCGCGGTGGGAGCCCACCTGGTGAACTCAGGAGGGGGGGACGAGATCAAGGTGTCGTACTGGCGAGATCGCAATCGTGAGGTCGACCTCGTGCTCCACTCGGGGTCGCGGGTGGTCGGGCTCGAGGTGACGAGCGGTCGACGCAAGGACGCCCTACCGGGCCTGCGCGCGTTCACGGAGCGGTTCGAGGGGGCGACCACCTTGCTGGTCGGCGGCCAAGGCATCCCCGTGCAGGAGTTCCTCTCGCAGCCGGCCCGACACTGGGTCGCGTAGCACCGGTAGGGAAACAGCAGGCGTCTCTCGTAGGATGTTCTTCGGATAGGCCCGTCGCAGCTGCGGCGAGGCCTCTTCGTGGCGTTCGGGGTCGTTCGGAACGGGAGCGCACAGGCACGGTGAACCCACTGCTGGAACGGATCGCACGCTCGGAGCCGTACGAACGGCTCCTGCTCGATCGCGCCCGGCCGCTGCTGCGCCGCGCCGACGCCGGGCAGGACGCCGCGATCGCCGCCCTGGCCGTCGCGCTCGAAGCTCCCGTGCTCGCCGTGGCGCCGGGTCCGCGCGAGGCCGACGAGCTCGAGCACGGGGTGCGTGCGTTCCTCGGCGCGGATCGGGTCGAGATGCTCCCGGCGTGGGAAGCGCTCCCGAGTGAGGGGATCTCGCCGACCGCCGAAACCGTTGCCCGCCGCGCCCGTGCGGTGCACGCGCTGCGCGATGCGAAAGGACCGTTCGTCCTCGTCGCTGCGGCGCATGCGGTCCTGCAGGGGATCTCGCCGACCCTTATCGACACGCCGCCGTTGTCGATCGCCAAGGGTCAGGAGCTCGCGCCCGACGAGCTCGCCGACCGGCTCGTCGCGCTCGGCTACATCCGCGCCGACGTCGTCGAGCACCGCGGAGAGTTCGCGATCCGTGGCGGCATCGTCGACCTGTTCGCCGGCGCCGCCCGCCGGCCGGCCCGCTTCGAGTACCTCGGCGACGAGATCGAATCGATCCGCGAGTTCGTTCCCGCGACTCAGCGTTCCACGGACCTCGTCGACCTCGTCGAGGCCGGACCGGTCCGGGAGCTGCTGCAGACCGAGGAGCTCAAACGTCGCGCGGAACAGCTCGCGCCCACCCACCTCGATCGGTGGCGCGACCAGCTCACGCGGTTCGCCGACGGCCTGCAGTTCGAGGGGATGGAAGCACTCGCCCCGTTGCTCGTCCGGGATCTGCCACGTCCCGCGGACCTGCTGCCGGACGGCTCCTGGGTCGTGCTGACGAAGTCGCGCCGCACGATCGATAGAGCGGCCCAGGCGGTGCTCGAGGCCGACGCGATCGCCGAGGCGTCCGGCTGGCCCGCTGCCCCGCCGCTCGCCGATCTCGACGACGCACTCGGGGAGCGACCCCGGCTGGACCTGACCGAGTTCGCCGAAGCCGAGTCGCTCGGGTTCGAGGGATGGGGGAGCGCCGCACAGGGCAATCCGGCCGAGCTCGCCACGACCCTGCACGATCTCGCGAACGTCGGGTTCCGTGTCGTCGTCACCGCCCAGGGCCACGGGTCGCTCGAACGCTCGCGCGAGGTGTTGCACGACCGCGGTCTCGATCTGATCGAGGCGCCCGGCCCGAAGGGAGCCCAGGCGATCGACGTCGCCTCCGCCGACGGCAACGCGGTCGCCGTCGAGTGCGACCTCACCCAGGGGTTCCGCTTCGGGCCGGGCAAGCTCGCGGTCGCGACCGAGGAGGATCTGTTCGGCTCGCGCACGCACACCCGGAGCGCTCCCCGCCTCACCACCCGCCGCGCCGAGGACGTCGCGCTCGACCTCGAGCCCGGGGACCACGTCGTGCACCGCGTGCACGGGATCGGCACCTACGTCGGCATCACCCACCGGGAGATCGGCGACGCGGAGCGCGACTACCTGATCCTGGAGTACGCGCAGAACGACCGGCTGTTCGTTCCCACCGACCAGGTCGGGATGGTCGCGAAATACATCGGAGGAGAGGCGCCGCGCCTGCACCGGCTCGGCTCGTCGGACTGGGCGCGCGCGAAGGGGCGCGTGAAGCGCGCCGTCAAGGACATGGCCGGTGAGCTCGTCCGTCTCTACACCGTTCGGATGTCGGTGAAGGGTCACGCCTTCGCCCCCGACAGCCACTGGCAACAGGAGCTCGAGGAGGCGTTCGGCTTCGACGAGACGCGCGACCAGCTCACGGCGATCGACGATGTCAAGCGCGACATGGAGTCCTCCAAGCCGATGGACCGCCTGATCTGCGGCGACGTCGGGTTCGGCAAGACCGAGATCGCCGTACGCGCCGCGTTCAAGGCGGTAATGGACGGCAAGCAGGTCGCGGTCCTCGTTCCCACCACCCTGCTCGCCGAGCAGCACTACGTGACGTTCTCCGAGCGGTACGCGCCGTTCCCGGTGAAGGTCGCGATGCTGTCGCGGTTCCTGTCGAAGACCGAACAGGACGAGGTGATCGCCGGGCTCGCGTCCGGCGAGATCGACGTCGTGATCGGTACCCACCGGCTGATCGGCTCCGACGTGAGGTTCTCCGACCTCGGCCTGCTCGTGGTCGACGAGGAACAACGCTTCGGCGTTGCCCACAAGGAGCGCCTGAAGAAGCTCCGCGCGCACGTGGACGTGTTGACGATGACCGCGACCCCGATCCCGCGAACCCTCGAGATGGCGCTCACCGGGATCCGCGACATGAGCGTGGTCGACACGCCGCCGGAAGACCGTCAGCCGGTGCTGACGTTCGTCGGGCCCTACGACGAGCCGCTGGCCGTCGGCGCGATCCGCCGCGAGCTGCTGCGCGAGGGCCAGGTGTTCTGGGTCCACAACCGGATCGCGACGATCGAGCGGATCGCGGGCTTCATCCAGGAACAGGTCCCCGAAGCGCGCGTCGTCGTCGCGCACGGCCAGATGGACGAGGAGGACCTGGAACAGCGGATGGTCGCGTTCTGGGATCGCGAGGCCGACGTGCTCGTGTCCACCACGATCATCGAGAGCGGTCTGGACGTCCCGAACGCGAACACCCTGATCGTCGATCGCGCCGACCGCCTCGGCTTGGCGCAGATGTATCAGCTCCGCGGCCGCGTCGGCCGCGCGAAGGAACGCGCGTTCTCCTACTTCTTCTTCCCCCCGGTCTCCAAGCTGACCGAGGAGGCGCACGAGCGGCTCGCGACGATCTCCCAGCACACGGCGCTCGGCTCGGGCTTCAAGATCGCCCTGCGCGACCTCGAGATCCGCGGCGCCGGGAACCTCCTCGGCGCCGAACAGCACGGGCAGATCGCCGCGGTCGGCTTCGATACCTACGCCCGTCTGTTGCAGGAGTCGGTCGCCGAGATGCGTGGGGAGGAGCTCCCCGAGGAACGCGACCTGAAGGTCGAGCTGCCGGTCCGCGCGTACGTTCCGATCGGCTGGCTCGAACAGGAGTCCCTGCGTCTGGAGCTGTACCGGCGGATCGCGACCGCGCCCGACCACGACCGGCTCCACGAGGTGCGCGCCGAGGCCGAGGACCGGTTCGGCGCGCTGCCCCAGGAGGTCGCCACGCTGTTCTCGGTCGCGTCGCTGCGCCTTGCCGCCGCGCGCTTCGAGGTGGACGAGATCACCACGTATCGGGACCAGGTCCGGGTCAAGCCGTTCGCGATCCGCGACACGATGCGGCTCGACCTGCCCGAGCGGGTTCCCGAGGCGACGTTCCACGAAGTGACCCGAACGTTGAACCTCGCCCCGGAACGCGTCGCCGGCGCGGACCTGCCGTCGTGGGTCGAGGCCAAGCTCCGCGAGGCGGCGGGCGAGACCGAGGCCGTTGCTACGATGGGCGCGTGACCCCGCTCTCCGGACGCTCCCGAATGCTCGTCGCCGGCCTCGGCGCGCTCGTCATGCTGCTCACCGCATGCAACGAGGGCCGGCTCGAACCACCCGCGGCGAAGATCGACGACGCGGCGATCACCGAGAACCGGCTCGATGCGGCGATCCGGGAGTTCCGATTCCTCTCGGCGCTCAATCAGACGCCGTGCGGCCAGCCGATCGAAGGAGAGAGCCAGGCGGCCGCGTGCGCCCGCTTCACCTTGTCGAACCTGATCCAGGAGGAGCTGATCGCCTCGTACGCCCGCGAGCAACAGCTCGAGGTCGGTGCGCAGGCGATCACGGCGGCGATCGCCGAGATCGAGGGCCAGATCGGCGCCGATGCCGTCGCCGACCAGCTCGCGGCGGAGGGGCTGACCCCGGAGGACCTCCAGGCGTTCGTCGGCCGCCTGCTGCTGTTCCAGGAGGTGCAGCGCGTCATCAGCGACGAGGAGATCACCGACGCAACGATCCGCCGCTCGTACGAAGAGCGCTCCCTGGAGTTCACCCAGCTGCACGCGAAGCACATCCTCGTGGAGACCCAGCAGGAGGCCCTCGACATCGCCCGGCAGGCCACGCCGAACAGCTTCGAGGATCTCGCACGGGAGTTCTCGATCGAGCCCAACGTCGGCCAGAGCGGGGGCGATCTCGGCGAGCAGCAGGCCGCCTCGTTCGACCCGGCCTTCGCGAACGCCGCGGCCGCGCTCGAGCCCGGTGAGATCTCCGAACCGGTTCAGACCGAGTTCGGATGGCACGTGGTCCTGCTCGTCTCGGCGGACCGGGTTCCGTTCGGCCAGGTCCGCGACCAACTGCTCCAGGAGCTCGCACCGACCGTGTTCGCCGAGTGGTTCGACGCGCGGCTCCTCGACGCCGACATCGACGTCAACCCACGCTACGGGCGGATGAACCCGCAGACCCAGCTGGTGGAACCGATCCGCACGACCTCGACCTCCTCGCCGACGCCCTCCCCGGCCTCGACCGGCCCGGTCGACGTCGGCGCCCCGCCACAGGGGTAGCCGGTGGGCTCCGAGCCGACCGGCGCCCGGCTGCTCGAGCTCGTCCGCGTGATGCAACGGCTGCGTGGGCCGGACGGTTGCCCCTGGGATCACGAACAGACCCACCGGTCTCTCGGCAAGCACTTGCTCGAGGAGGCGCACGAAACCCTCGAGGCGATCGACACCGGCGACACCGGCGCGCTGCGCGACGAGCTCGGAGACCTGCTGCTGCAGGTCGTGTTCCACGCGCAGATCGCATCCGACGACGGTGCGTGGGACGTCGACGACGTGGCCGACGCAATCGTGACGAAGCTGATCCGGCGCCATCCCCACGTGTTCGGCGACGCCGAGGTGTCCGGCGCCGGCGAGGTCCTCACGAACTGGGAACAGATCAAGGCCGAGGAACGCGCCGCGGCCGTGGGCGACACCGAGATGGCACGCCAGCGCGTCGACGACGACATCCCGCCCACCTTGCCCGCGCTCGCCCGGGCGGGCAAGGTCCAGCGCCGCGCGGCAGGATCCGGCTTCGACTGGCGATCCACCGACGCCGCGATCGCCAAGCTTCGCGAGGAGCTCGACGAGCTCGAGTCGGCCGCCGACGGTGGGGATCGCGACGCAGCGGAGGCCGAGCTCGGGGACGTGCTGTTCGCCGCCGTGTCGGTCGCCCGCCGGCTCGACATCGACCCCGAAGGAGCGCTCCGCCGCTCCACCGCCCGCTTCGCCGACCGCTACGAACGGATGCGCGACCGCGCCGACGCCGAGGGAGTCGACCTCGCCGCGCTGGACGACGACGAACTGCTCGCGTACTTCCGTCCGTCACGAGACGCGGACAGATCGTCAGGCAGTTGACGCTCCTGCCCGTACAACACCCGGCCCAGATCGTCAGGCAGTTGACGCGCGCCCCGCCGCCGCCGACAGCACGCGACGCGCCGCGTGTTCCCACGTCCACTCTCGGGTGACGAACCCGCTCACCGCGCTCCGCAGGCGCGCGCGCTCACCCGGGGGCAACGCGAGCAGCGCCTCGATCCCGCTGCGGATCCGCCGCGCGGCGTCCTCGCCCGGCTCGAACGAGAACAGCCCCTCCCGGCCGACCTCGGACTCGAGCGCCTGCGCGACCTCGGCGAGGCCCGAGTGACGTGCGACCAGGGGCAGCGCACCCGCGGCCGCTCCCTCGGCGGCCACCATCGCGAACGCCTCCTTCTCGATCGAGGGAACGACGAGCACCTCGGACGCCGCGATCGCGTACGGCGCGTACCGATGGTCGAGCAGCCCGGTCATGTCGATGAGTCCCTTCACCCCAGTGGCCGAGCGAACCTCGTCGTCGGTCAGGGCGAGCGCCAGCCGCCCCTGCGATCGCAGCCAGCGGTAGCCCTCCACATCGCCGGCATCCAACGTCACGAGCAACGCCTCGATCCACTCGCGGAAGCCGCCGAATCCGACGACCAGGCCGCGCACCCGCCCCTCGAGCGGGCCGACGGACTCCACGAACGTCTCGACACCCTTCTCCGGGATCAGCTTGCCGAGCGAGGCGACGAGCGGCCCGTGGAAACCCGACAGACGTCGCAATCGTCCCGCCGCCTGCCGATCGGGAACGAACGGGTCGTACCGGGACCCGAGTGCGTCGATCGCGTCCGCGTCCCGGGCTTCGACCGCGGCACGCACCTCGGCGTCCAGATCCGTCCGGCGTCCGCGATCCGCGTCTCGGTCGCCGCCGAGCAACGTGGCCACCTCCAGCAGCGACCCCTGCCGCGGGCGCAGCATCCACCGCCGCGTGTCGACGCCCGGCGGGATCACGTGCAGCCGGTCCCCGATCCCCGGCGCCACCGCGCGGGCCCGCTCCAGCACGTCGCGCGACAGCCCGATCACCGCCCTCGCGTTCTCGAGGCCCTCGCGCGCGAGCCGCGCGTAGCGTTCCTGCAGATCGATCGCGTACACGAGGTCGCTGCCGTGCACCTTCGCCGCGTACGCGCCAGGCCCGAGCGCCCGCAGTCCGATCGGAGGGCCGGGTATCGCGTGCCCGACGATCACCACCTCGGATCCGTGCCACGCGACCGCCGCCCGAAGCGCCGCCGCGTTCGCGTCGAGGTAGCCCTCGAGCTGGTCATCGGTCAGGTCGACGAAGCGGATCGCCTCGTCGAACCCCTCGTAGGCGTCGTGGACGAACAGGGGGAGCATCCGTCCGATCCGGGGGCGCACCAGGGTCACGCGCCCGCCGCCCTCGTTCGGTGTCGTTCCCTCCACGGGCGCCAGCTCGTGCACGCCGTCCGCGTCGACCTCGCCTTGCGCGTCGACGAACCCCGCACGCTCCGGATGGCGTTCCTGGCACAGCAGCAGCACGTCGTGGCCGGCCGAACGCATCGCCTCGACGAGCTTGGCCGTATACACGTTCGATCCGCTGCCCTGCAGCAGCCACCCGTGCCACACGCAGACCTGCATGTCGGGTACCCAACCACGCGGATGCCTCCGGTACCATCAGCGCGTCATGCCCGAGATCGAGGCCCTTGCCGCACGCGAGATCCTGGACTCCCGGGGGAACCCAACCGTCGAGGTCGATGCGCTCCTCGGCGACGGTTCCTTCGGGCGCGCAGCCGTGCCTTCGGGAGCCTCGACCGGTGAGCACGAGGCCCTGGAGCTCCGCGACGGTGACACCGACCGGTTCGGCGGCAAGGGCGTCCGCACGGCGATCGGGAACGTCGAGAGCGTGATCGCTCCGGCACTCACCGGCGAAGAGGCACTCGACCAGCGCTGGATCGACCGGGTGCTGCTCGACCTGGACGGAACCCCCGACAAGTCCTCGCTCGGCGCGAACGCGCTGCTCGGTGTCTCGCTCGCCGTCGCGAAGGCTGCGGCCGAGTCCCAAGGGCTGCCGCTGTGGCGCGCGCTCGGCGGACCGAACGCGCACGTGCTCCCACTGCCGCTGATGAACGTGATCAACGGCGGCGCGCACGCCGGCAACGAGCTCGAGCTGCAGGAGTTCATGCTCGCGCCCATCGGAGCGGCCTCGTACGCGGAGGCGCTGCGGTGGGGGACCGAGGTGTTCAATGCGCTCAAGGCCCTGTTGAAGTCGAAGGGCCTGGAGACCGCGGTCGGTGACGAGGGCGGGTTCGCTCCGGAGCTGACCACCGCGCGCGAGGCTCTCGACCTGCTCGTCGACGCGATCGGCTCGGCGGGGCTCGAGCCCGCCGGCGAGATCGCGATCGCGCTCGACCCCGCCACCTCGGAGCTGTTCCGCGACGGGTCCTACCGCCTCGAGGGCGCCGACCGCACGATCGACGACATGGTCGAGTTCTGGCGTTCGATCGTCGACGACTACCCTGCGGTCGTGTCGATCGAGGATCCGCTCGACCAGGACGACTGGAGCGGCTGGGCGCACCTTACCGCCGAGATCGGCGGGCGCGTCCAGCTCGTCGGCGACGACCTGTTCGTGACGAACACCGAACGGCTCGAACGGGGGCTGCGTGAGCGCGTCGGCAACGCGATCCTCGTGAAGGTGAACCAGATCGGCACGCTCACCGAGACGCTCGACGTGATCGAGCTCGCGTCGCGCAACGGCTACGGCGTCGTCATCAGCCACCGGTCCGGCGAGACCGAGGACACGACGATCGCCGACCTCGCGGTCGCGGTGAACGCGGGCCAGATCAAGACCGGTGCTCCCTCGCGCGGCGAACGCACCGCGAAGTACAACCAGCTGCTGCGGATCGAGGAGCAACTCGGCGACGCCGCGCGTTACCTCGGCGGCGCGGCCGTCGCGCGGTCGGGCTCCCCCCGCTCGATCCCGGGAGGCGCCCCACCCGGATGAGTTCGCGCGCCCAACCACTTCCCCGTGGACGCTCCCGCCCCCGTCTGACCGCCCGGGCGGGCATCCTCTTCGCCCTGGTCCTGCTCGTGGGCGTGCTCTCGATCGTTCCGCTGCGGCAGTTCCTGGCCCAGCGGGGGGAGGTGGCGCAGCTGCAGCGCGACACCCGGATACTGCGCGAGGCGAACGCCGCCCTCGAGGACAAGATCGCCCGTCTGAACGACCCGAAGGAGCTCGAGCGTCTCGCCCGTGAGTGTCTCGGCATGGTCCGTCCCGGCGAGACCGCCTTCGTCACGGTTCCCAAGCACGGCGAGCCCGTTCCCACCGACTGTTGAGGGTCGGCCGCGACCGGATGTCCGCCCCCCGAAAGGCCGCTTGACGTGCTCCGAAGCAGGTGGGAAGGTCTCGACCGAGCACGAGCACGAGCACGAGCACGAGCACGAGCACGAGCACGAGCACGAGGACGTGCGACGAGCGCGCGTCCGCACAGCAGAAGAGGAGAGTGAGATCGCAGAACTCGAAGTCGGTGCGGTCGTGGAGGGGACCGTGCAGCGCATCACCCCGTACGGAGCGTTCCTCCAGTTCGACGGTGGCAAGGTCGGGCTCGTGCACATCTCCGAGATCGACCGCAACTACGTCCGCGACGTTCACGAGCATCTCCGCGAGGGTGACGTCGTCTCGGCCAAGGTCCAGGCGATCAAGGAAGACGGCAAGATCGATCTGTCGATCAAGGCCCTGCAGGACCCCCCGCCACAGCGCCAGCGTCGCGGTTCGGACCCGGGGTTCGAGTCGATGCTGAAGAAGTTCATGCGCAACAGCGAGGAGCGCCAGGTCGACGCGAAGCGCGCGACGGAGCACAAGCGCCGCTGACCCGGCTCTCCGCGTTCCCCGCGTCCCCACCGATCCCGTGAACGAGCTTCGCGCGAGCGATCTCGTCGCCGTCCGAGACCAGCTCGGCCGCGATCCGACGACGCCGTTCTCGGTCGTCGCGCGCTGCACCGGCGGGCATCCGCTCGTGATCCGCAATCGCGGGATCGACGCGAACGGCGACCCGTTCCCCACGCGGTACTGGCTGACGTGTCCCGACGCCGTGAAGGCGGTTGCGCGTCTGGAGTCGGGCGGTGCGATCGCCGAGCTGAACGACCGCGTCCACGACGACGAGGCGTTCGACAGGGCCCTCGAAGCGGCCCACCGCGCGTACGCCGACGAGCGTGGCGCCGAGCTCGACGGGGCGCAGGACTGGGGCGGGGTCGCGGGAACGCGCACCGGCGTGAAGTGCCTGCACGCCCACTACGCCTACCACCTGGCTGGCGGGGTCGATCCGGTCGGGACGTGGACCGCCGAGCGCGTCGAACCGATCCATCCGGACGCACCCGAGGCGCGCGTCGCGGCGATCGATCAGGGAACGAACTCGATCCGGCTCTTCGTGGCCGAGCCACGTCCGGGCGCCACCGCCCCCGGCCTCGTCGGCGAGCTCGCCCGCGACATGACGATCACCAGGCTGGGAGCGGGCGTCGACGCCACCGGCCGGCTCGACCCGGATGCCTTGCGGCGCACGGTGGACGTGCTTGCGACGTACTGTCGGCGCGCACGGGCCCTGGGTGCCCGGCGGATCCGCGTCGCCGCCACGAGCGCGGTGCGCGACGCCGAGAACCGGGACGAGTTCGCCGCCGCGGTCCGCGAGCACGCCGGCTCGGAGTTGGAGATCATCACGGGGGAACAAGAGGCCGGCTTGTCGTTCCTCGGCGCAGTACACGGCCTGCGCGAGGAGGTTCCCGACGCGGAGCCTCCATACGCCGTCCTCGACGTCGGGGGCGGCAGCACCGAGCTCGTCGTCGGCGACGCCGCACCCCGCGCGGCGATCTCGACGCAGACGGGGAGCGTCCGGCTGACCGAGCGCCACGTGCGCTCCGACCCGCCGACGGTCGACGAGATCCGCGCGATCGAAACCGACGTGGCCGAACACCTGGAGACCGCGGCCGGGTCGGTGCCCGTGGAGTCCGCGTCGACGCTGATCGTCGTCGGCGGGACCGCGACGACGCTGAAGGCGATGGAACTCGACCTTCCCCGCTACGACCCGGAGATCTTGCACCGCACCCGGCTCGATCGGGAGAGCGTCGAACACCTCCTGGAGCGTCTCGCCCGCATGACCGGCGACGAACGCGACGCGCTGCCGTTCATGGCGCCGGGGCGAGGGGACGTGATCGTGGCCGGCGCGGTGATCCTCGGATCGGTGATGCGTCGGTTCGGGTTCGCCGACGCCCTCGTCTCGGAGACCGACATCCTCGACGGCCTGGTCCTGGAGCAGCTTCCCGGTGTCGAGCCGGTTCCGCCCCGCGGTCCGGCGACCGCGTAGGATACGCAGCCGATGGGCAACAAGCGCACACGGGACCGCCAGCTTGCCAAGCAGGCAGCGCAGCGCCGGCAGCAGAGGAACATCGAGCGCCGCAAGCGCCAGGCGACGATCCTCACCGGCCTCGGCATCGGCCTGTTCGCGATCGTGATCGTGGTGCTCGCGTTCACGGTCGTAGGCGACGACGACCCCAGCCCGAGCGCCGCGTCGGCAGGCTGCCCGGATCGGACGCCGGAGAAGCCGGGCGGCGAGAAGGAGGCCTACCCCGCTCCGCCCCCGATGACGATCGATCCGACGAAGAGCTACTCCGCCACGATGGAGACGTCGATGGGCACGATCGAGCTCGATCTCCTCGCGTCCGGCGCGCCCGTGACCGTGAACAGCTTCGTGTTCCTCTCGTGCGAAGGCTTCTACGACGGGCTGACCTTCCATCGGATCGTGCCCGACTTCGTGATCCAGGGGGGCGACCCGGCCGGCGACGGGAGCGGCGGGCCCGGCTACCAGTTCGAGAACGAGCAGCCCGAGGGCGAGACCTACGACGGCGGCGGGATCCTCGCGATGGCTAACTCAGGCGTAGACACCAACGGCAGCCAGTTCTTCATCACCCTGGCGAAGAGTGATGCGCTCACGCCGGATCTGTACACGATCTTCGGGCGCGTCACGGAGGGTCAGAAGGTCGTCGACGAGATCGCGGACGTTCCCTTGAAGGGCGAGACGCCGGTCGATCCCGTCACCATCGATTCGATCACGATCACCGAGTCCTGATCAGAGGCGGACGACGTTGGGAGCGTCGAACCCGGCGGTGACGCCGCGCGTGTCGAACACCAGCCGAGCGACGTTGGTGAGCGCTCGCCAGTCGATCCCCGGGTGCTGGGTCAGGATCAACACGCAGTCCTGTTCCGCGACCACATCGTCGTCGAGGTCGACCGACCGCAGCTCGTCTCCGTTGCTGCTGATCTGCGGAACGAAGGGGTCGTGGAACGCGACATCCGCACCCTTGCGCAACAGGCGCTCGATCACCGCGAGGGAGGGGGACTCCCGCCGGTCGTCCACCCCGGGCTTGTAGGCGACCCCGACCGCCAGGATGCGCGAGCCCTTCAGCGGCTTGCCGGCATCGTTGAGCGCCTCGGCGACCCGATCGACGACGTAGGCCGGCATCCGGTTGTTGACCTCGTTCGCGTGCTCGATGAACGCGGCCCGGTACCCGAGTTGCTGACCCGCGCGCCACGACAGGTAGCTGGGATCGATCGAGATGCAGTGCCCACCCACGCCCGGTCCCGGCCAGAAGGCCATATAGCCGAACGGTTTGGTCGCAGCCGCCTCGAGGCTCTCCCAGATGTCGACCCCCAGCTCGCGTCCGATGATCGCGAGCTCGTTCACCAGCGCGATGTTGACCTGACGGAACGTGTTCTCGATCAACTTGGCCATCTCGGCCTCACGCGGCGTCGAGGTCGTCACGATCTGCTGCACGAACTGGCTGTAGAAGCTCGTCGCCATCTCGCGGCAGCGTTCGGTCACCCCGGCCACGACCTTGGGCGTGTTGTCGAGCCGGTGCGTCCGCTGTCCCGGATCGATCCGCTCGGGGGAGTAGGCGAGCGCGAAGTCCTTCCCCAGCGTGAGTCCGGACAGACGCTCGACGATCGGCCGAACGATCTCCTCGGTCGTCCCCGGGTAGGTCGTGGATTCGAGCACGACGAGTCGGCCCGGCCTCAGCGCGAGCCCGACCTGTTCCGCCGCGAGCTCCACCATCGACAGGTCGGGGGTCGAGTCCTTCAAGGGCGTGGGAACGCAGATCAACACCACGTCGGCCTCGCCCAAGGCCGACGGATCGGCGGCGAACCGTGCTTGGTCGAGGGCCGCGATCTCCGAGTCGGCGACATCGACGATCGTCGAACGGCCCGTCTCGAGCGTTCGGACCTTGTCCGCATCGGCGTCGTAGCCGACGACCGGGAAGCCCTCCCCGTGGACGGCGACGAGCAGGGGGAGGCCCACGTACCCGAGGCCGACGACGGCGACGACCGCCTCCTTCTCGCGGATCCGGGCGGCGAGCGCGTCGAGCGGGTCGGTCTCGAGGTCCTGGGGCAGGTTGGTCACCATCGTCTCCGGTATCGGCGGTGGAGGGCGGGTGCCTGAACGGCTCGCTCGATGCTATGCAGGGCACTGGGGGTGTTCAACGACCTCTCGCGGCCGAGCGTCCTTGCTCCCGGCGATCCGCGCGGCTAGCGTGCGCACGATGCGGGCCTTGATCACCGGCGGTGCCGGCTTCATCGGATCGAACCTGGCGCGGGCGCTGTCAGAGCGCGGCGACGAGGTCCGGATCTTCGACGACTTCTCGACCGGCCGCGCGGAGAACCTCGACGGACTCGACGTCGAGATCCACGAGGGAACGCTCGTCGATCCGGCCGCCGTCGGCCGCGCCGTCGCCGGGTGCGCGGTCGTGTTCCACGAGGCGGCGATCCCCAGTGTCGCCCGGTCGGTCGCCGAGCCCGTCGCGAGCCACGACGCGAACGCGACCGGCACGCTGAACGTCCTGCTCGCCGCGCGCGACGCGGACGTGCAGCGGGTCGTGTATGCGTCCTCGTCGAGCGTCTACGGGAACGCGAAGGTGCTCCCCGTTCACGAGGAGCTTCCCACCCGGCCGATCTCGCCCTACGGGGTGTCCAAGCTGGTGGGGGAACGCTACCTCGAGGCGTTCCATGCCAGCTACGGGTTGCCGACCGTCGCCCTCCGCTATTTCAACGTGTTCGGTCCCCGGCAGAACCCCCGCGCCGAGTACGCCGCCGTCGTTCCCCGGTTCATCGCCAAGACGCTGGACGACGAGGCGGTCACGATCTTCGGCGACGGGGAGCAGGTCCGCGACTTCACGTTCGTCGGCGACGTCGTCGGCGCGAACCTCGCTGCCGCCGAGGCGCCCGAGGCCGCATGGGGCGGAGCGTTCAACGTGGCCTACGGCGAGCAACACTCGATCAACGAGCTGATCGGCGCGATCCACGCCCTCGTGCCCGGCGAGCATCCCGCCCCGATCCACGACCCACCCCGCGCGGGCGACGTCCGTGCGAGCCAGGCCGATGCCAGCCTCGCGCGCGAGGTGCTCGGGTTCCGCCCCGAGGGGTCCTTCGAGGACGGCCTTCGCACGACCGTCAGCTGGTTCACCGAGCTCCACGAGGCCGGCGCGCTCTAGGGGTCACACGACCGCCTACGATGGGCGGGCCCGGGTGCCGGAATCGGTAGACGGAGGCGCCTTAAAAGCGCCGGCCCGAAAGGGCGTGCGGGTTCGAGCCCCGCCCCGGGCACGACTGGCTGGCCCTGCCACGAACTGCCTGCAACTGAACGCGCCTGATCACACGACGTTTCCAGTACGCCAGTTGACCCGATACAGCTGGACATGCGCCCGAACGCGCCCACCGTGCGCTCTCCAACGAGGAAGCGTGGAGCCGGATGCACGACTTGCGACACGGAGTGGCAACGGAGCTGCTCCGCGCAGGCGTTCCGATCCACGCGGTCTCCGCGCAGCTCGGCCACAGAGCAGGCGCACAGTCTGCCGTCAGTGCGGCCACGCTTGGGACCGTGGGTGCCGACCCTACCCCCGGGCAGTCCCCCCTGATCCTGGAGACGGCGAACAAGAGAGGAGGGTGACGAGGTAGAGACCTCGTCCACGGGCATGGGTGACATCCCGGATGCGTGCGAAGCGACTGCACGCGAAGCGCGATCAGACGACGCCGCGGCCAACGACGACTGCCCGGCGGGCGGGTCAGGGCTACCGAATGACGTTGTCCATAAGGGCGAATCCGCCGCCGGGCAGCGGAAGCCCGCACACGAAGCCGTCGCCGTTGAAGTCATACGCCTCCGCAGGATGGCCCTCTTGGGGGTCGGCCGTGATCCAGTTAGTCGGGCATCTTCCCATTGGGGGTCCCTTCGCTCCTTCTGGCGGTGCCGCCGACGCAACCCCGGGCAACAGCAGCGTCATGAACGCACCCGCGACCAAAGCAGGACCCAACCGCTTCTTCATGGTCGTCCCTCCAATCACCAGCGTCGGCATCGACAACCTGCGTTACAGAACGCACGACGCGCCGAGGGGCGCAACGTACATCTCGGTACCCTTGCGCGCAATGGGTCAGTGGATCCGTCTGTGTTGCTTCAACTTGAGGACGGTCACCCTGAACGACTCGACGATCACCGGGAACACCCCCGACGACGTGGCCAACAACTTCTGCCCGTAGGACAAGGAGCATCCGGCACGACAACGTCGCTAACGCCCCGGCCACGAGTGTTGGGTGTTCGATGCCGAACGGGAACGGCGATCTCCCTCTCGTGTGACGTGCGTCACAGACAGGGGAGAAAGCGCACGCTAGTGTCGAACACATGTTCGCTCCTGCGCAGCTCCGCTCCGTGCCCGACAACCCCGACGACGACCTGATCGCGCGCATCGATGTGGTACATGCACGCGTCGGCGCGGCCGAACGCGAGCTGCTCGAGCTGATCGCTCTGGTCGATGCCACAGACAGCTGGGAACGTCACGGCGCACGAGACACCGCCCATTGGCTCGCGATGCGGTACGGGATCTCGACTTGGAAGGCCCAGCGATGGATCCGCGCGGCGCACGCACTCGAAGACCTACCGCGAACCGCCGCCGCTCTGGCGACAGGACGGCTCGGCATGGACAAGGTCGTCGAGCTGTGCCGGTTCGCGACGCCCCGTACCGAAGTCAAGCTGATCCGCTGGGCGACCCGCGTCGCGGCATGGGCTGTCCGCTGCCGGGCCGACCGCGAGCGAGCCGTCGAGCAGACCGTGCGGGAGAACCACACCGCGCGGTCGCTGATCTGGTGGTACGAGCAGCAAGAAGGAACCTTCGCGCTGTCGGCCCATCTCCCTGCCGATCAGGGCGCTGTCGTGGTCGAGGCGATCGAGACGATGGCAGGGCGCGTCCCCGCCTTGCCGGGGGAAGACCACGACCCCACCGCGCCCGAACGTTGCGCCGACGCGCTCGTGGCGCTGTGTTCGTCCTCCCCGGCATCCGAGCCTGATCCCGTCCGCGCCAACATGGTGGTGCACGTCCGCGCCGACGATCTCGTCGGTTCCCGGGATCCGATCCGCGATGCGGCCGGCGAGCGCGCTGCTGGCGGCGAAGTCGAAGGGGGACCGGTCCTGCACCCCGAGACCGTCCGTCGGCTCGCCTGTGACGCCCGCATCCAGACCGTGATCGAGGATCGCGCGGGTGAGGTGCTCGCCGTGCGCGCGATGAGCCGTGAACCCACGACCTGGATGCTCCGTCAGCTGCAGTGGCGCGATAAGGGCTGCCGATTCCCCGGCTGCGGTGCCCGGGCGTTCACCCAGGCACACCACATCGTGTTCTGGAGCAGGGGAGGGGCGACCGAGCTGTCCAACCTGCTGCTGATCTGCTTCTTCCACCACCGCTTGGTCCACGAGCAGGGGTGGTCGATCCGCCGTGCTCCCGACGGCGAACTGACCTGGCTTCGTCCGGGCGGTGCGACCTATCGGGCGGGTCCGGCGCCGTGATCGACCGCAGAAGCTGGATCAGCTCGTCCGCCCGCGGCGTGACGCCTTCGCGCGCTCGTTCTGCCCGAGCAGAACCTTGCGCAGCCGGACGTTCACCGGCGTGACCTCGACGCTCTCGTCCTCGCGGAGGAACTCCAGCGCCTGTTCGAGCGAGAGCTCGCGCTTCGGGATCAGGCGGACGAGCTCCTCGGAGTTCGCCTGGCGCATGTTGGTCAGCTTCTTCTCCTTCGTCGGGTTCACGTCCATGTCGTCCGCGCGGGAGTTCTCGCCGACGATCATGCCTTCGTAGACGTCCTCGCCGGGGCCGACGAACATCGAGCCGCGCTCCTGGAGGTTCAGCAGGGCGAAGTTGGTCGTCGGACCGGTCCGATCGGCGATCAGCGAGCCGGTAGGGCGGGTGCGCAGGTCGCCGTGCCATGGCTCGTAGCCCTCGAACACGTGATGCAGCTGTCCGGTCCCGCGCGTCTCGGTCAGGAACTCCGTACGGAACCCGATCATCCCGCGGGCGGGGACGAGGTATTCCATCCGGATCCAGCCCGTCCCATGGTTGACCATGTTCTCCATCCGGCCCTTGCGCAACGCCAGCAGTTGCGAGACGACACCCAGGTACTCCTCGGGAGCGTCGATCGCCACGCGCTCGACCGGTTCCTGCACCGTGCCGTCGATCTCCCGTGTGACCACCTGGGGCTTGCCGACGGTGAGCTCGAAGCCTTCACGGCGCATCATCTCGACCAACACCGCGAGCTGTAGCTCGCCCCGTCCCTGCACCTCCCACAGTTCGGGTCGCTCGGTGTCGAGGACGCGGATCGAGACGTTCCCGACGACCTCCTGATCGAGCCGTCCCTTCAGCTGGCGCGCGGTGAGCTTGTCGCCGTCGGAGCCGGCCAGGGGCGAGGTGTTGATGCCGACCGTCATCGACAGGGAGGGCTCGTCGACCCGCACGATCGGGAGCGGACGCGGGTCCACCGGATCGGCCAGCGTCTCGCCGATCGTGATCTCGGGGATCCCGGCGACGGCGATGATCTCGCCCGGTCCGGCCTCCTCGGCGTCGACGCGGTCGAGGGCCTCGGTCACGTACAACTCCGTGATCTTCGCCTGATCGATGCTGCCGTCGACCCGGCACCAGGCGACCGCCTCCCCGCGACGGATCGTTCCGTTCAACACCCGGCACAGCGCCAGGCGCCCGACGTACGGGGAGGCGTCGAGGTTGGTGACCAGCGCCTGCAGCGGATGACCTTCCTCGTACGAGGGCGCGGGGATCCGCGCGAGCAGCGTCGTGAACAGCGGTTCGAGGTTCGGTTCGAGTGCGCCGGGGGTCGTTCCGCAGTGGCCCTCGCGGGCGTTCGCGAACAGGATCGGGAAGTCGATCTGGTCCTCGTCGGCGTCCAGGTCCAGGAACAGCTCCTCGACCTCGTGGACGACCTCGTCGGGCCGGGCGTCCTGACGGTCGACCTTGTTCACGACGAGTACGACCGGCAGCCGCGCCTCCAGGGCTTTGCGGAGTACGAACCGCGTCTGCGGCAGCGGTCCCTCGCTGGCGTCGACGAGCAGCAGCACGCCGTCCACCATCCGCAGGGCGCGCTCGACCTCGCCCCCGAAGTCGGCATGGCCCGGGGTATCGACGATGTTGATCTTCACGCCGCCGTGATCGACCGCCGTGTTCTTCGCGAGGATCGTGATGCCCTTCTCGCGTTCGAGGTCCATGGAGTCCATCACCCGCTTGGCGACGTCCTGGTTCTCGCGGAACGCCCCCGACTGCCACAGCATCGCGTCGACCAGGGTGGTCTTCCCATGGTCGACGTGCGCGACGATCGCGACGTTGCGGAGGTGGTCTCGGGTGGGCACGAACGGCGAGCCTACACGCCCTCGACGTGGCGCGAACGGCCCACTTGCGAGCCGGGTGCCGGGTTGGCACGGTCGAGGGGACAGATGCCCGCTCGACGGGGGGAGGTTCGACGATGAGGACGATCATGACGACGACGCAGCGAACCACAATGGCTCGCTTCGCGATCGCGGTCGTGGCGACCGCGCTCGTGGCCTGGCTCACGATCGCGATCGGCGCTCGCACGCCGGCAGGAGCGACCCACGACGGGGATGTGCTGCTCGGCCACTTCAACGCGACGAACTCGGTGACCGGCATCAGCAACCTGGATGCCGGAGAGACCGCGCTCGACGTCGATGCCGAAGGCAACGGCCCCGGCATCTTCTCGACCTCCGACAGCGGGTTCGGCATCCAGGGCGCGAGCACGACCAGCACGGGTGTGTTCGGCAGCGGCGTGAACGGCGTCCGCGGTGAGAGCATCACCGGCGACGGGATCCGCGGCGTCAGCGCGAGCGGCAACGGCGTCCAGGGGTTCACCTCCTGCTGCGGATCCAGCGGCGTGGGTGTCGCGGCGACCTCGGCGTTCGGAACCGCCCTCGAGGTCAACGGCCGTGCGACCTTCGACACCTCGGGGATCGCGACCGTGCAGGCCGGTCAGACGACCGTCGCGGTGACGACCCAGGACATCTCCGCGCCGACGTTCGTCCTCGCCACGATCCAGCAGCCTCGTCAAGGTGTCTGGGTCCGCGGCGTCGCCCTGAACAAGCCGTGCGCCGGCTGTTTCCGGATCGTGCTGAACCAGGCGCCCTCGAACAACACGAGGGTCGGCTGGCTACTCGTGAACTGACCGGCCTCGTGGGCCGGAAGGCTAAGTGACCCGCGCCTGGACCACGTTCAGCCGTTCGGACCCGAGGTCGGGGAATACGTCCGACAGCGACCCGGCGCCGCAGCGGTCCTCGAGGATCTCCGCGAGGATCCGGCGGTAGTCGGTCGTGCCGTTCAGGTCGCCGTCGATCAGGTCGTCGTCGGCGAGCCCGGGCCACTGTCCGTGGACCTGCCCGCCGCGGACCCCGCCGCCGAGCAGGAACACGAGCTGACCGAAGCCATGGTCGGTCCCGCCCGAGCCGTTCTCCTCGATCCGCCGCCCGAACTCGGTCAACGACACGAGCGTGACGCCGTCCATCTGTGTTCCGAGGTCCTGCGCGAACGCGGCGAGGGCGGTCGACAGCTCGTCGAGGTGGTCGACCATCCACCCGCCGTCCACGTCCCCCATCCCGGCGTGCATGTCCCAGTCGCCGTAGTCGACACACGCGACCTGAAGGCCGACCTGCGCCTTGATCAGTCGCGCCACATCTTTCAGAGCCCTGCCGAGATCGGTGTTCGGATAGACGGCGCCGTTGGCAGGAACGTAGGTCTGCTCCTGCAGATCGGCCGTGGTCGACATCGCCTCGAGCGCGACGTGCGCCGGCGCCGCGAGTGCCGCGCGCGCGTCCTGATACATCCGGCGCAGTGCGTGATCCCAACGGTCACGCTCGTTCTCGTCCCACGCCGCGTCGAGGCCGAAGCCGTTCACCGACCACATCGCCAGCTCGGGGCTGGGCCCGGTGAACGCGTGCGCCGGCATCGTGGAGCCCATCTGCACGCCCTGGAACGGGGTTCCCTCGCCGCGGCCGCCGAGCACGCGGTCGATCCACCCGGTGCGGGTCGAGGCGCCGGGAGCCGCGCGTTCCATCTCCTCCATCGCTTCGAAGTGGGAACGGTTCGGCTCCGCCTGGCCGACCGCGTGGACGAAGCCGAGTGTTCCGGCGTCGTACAGGGGCTTCAGCGGCGCCAGGGCCGGATGCATCCCGAAGGTCGCGTCCAGCTGCAGCAGGGCGTTCGCGGGGATCCCGACGTTCGGCCGCCGGTCGAGGTAGTCGGGGTCGGCGGCCGGAACGATCGCCTGCAATCCGTCGAACCCACCGCGCAGGGAGAGCACGACGAACACGTCGCCCGTGTAGACGGCGTCGGCGAACGCGTACCGCGTCGCGTAGGCCTCTGAGGCGATCGTCAGCGCGCCCGCGGCCCCGGCCGCCTTCAGGAACGTGCGGCGCGTGATCCCGGTGTCCTCGGGGCATCCGCAGTCCTGCGCGGTGCCCGCCGGAGCGGGCCCTTCGGTCGTCGTGGTCGCAGCCATCGTCGTGCTCCTTGTCGTCCGGGCTATCGGATCTGGTGGTAGGGGGAACCGAGTATCAATGCGACGAGCGAGGCGAACCGCCACTTCACGGCGGCGCTGTCCTTGGCGAGCGGGGTGGCATCGTTCACGTCGAGGAACTCGAGCACCGCCGACCGGTGCGCCGGCGCGAGCGTGCGGAACACCAGTCGCCGGGACAGCACGTCGACGAGCTTGCCGTGGGTCGCCGGCAGCTTCCTCGGCAGCAGATCGCGCAGCGGCGGACGGACGATCTTGTCCGGCCACCAGTGGGCGGCCAGCGCCATCGTGGCGTTCCAACGACCCACGAGCCCGCCGGCGGAGCGCCACGCGTCGGCGAAGTCCGGATAGCCGTCGGGCTGGGACCAGGCGAGAGGCGCGTGTCCGAGGCTCTCGATCATCCAGTACAGGTCCCGCAACCCGGCCTTGGAGTCGCCGGGCTTGATCCCGAGGATGCGGATCGTCGCCATCACGTCTTCGGTCGGCCGGCGGACTTTCTCGCCGATCGCGTCGGCGAACTCCGGCGACCGGAAGAGCGCCCGCAGCACCGGGGCGATCGCCGTGCCGTTGTCCAGGTAGAGCTGCGCGAGACGATCGACGAGCGCGGGCTGGGCGGTGTCGGAGACGAACCGCTCGCACAGCTTCGTGGCGATCCGGCGGGCGGTCACGGGGTGGTTCGCGAGGTAACGCAGGTAGGCGATCGCCATGTCCTGCCCGTCCGCCGCGCCGTTGGCGCGGGTGAAGTCCATCACCGTGACCGGTCCCGTGTGGTGCCAGCTCGGCTTGTAGACGAACGTGCCGTCGTCCCAGTTGACCGTGAAGCCGGTCATGATGAGCGCCGAGTGGCGCATGTGCTGCTCGGTGTAGCCCGCCTCGACGCCGACGGTGTGCAGCTCGAGCAGCTCACGGCCGTAGTTCTCGTTCGGCGACCATTTGTGCGACTCCGCGTTGTTCAGGTAGCGGAGCATCGCGGGATGCTTCGCCGAGGCGATCAGCATGTCCTCGTAGCGCCCGAGCGCATGCTTCCGGATCACGAGGCGGTCGTAGTCGTGGCGGTTGTCCCACACATTGTCGCTCGGGTTCGTGACGTTGAGCAGGTTCGACCAAAAGTCGACCATCACCTCGAACAGCTGGCGCTTGCTCCACGCCGCCCGCGCGATCGTGGCGGCGCCGAGCTCGAACATCAGGTCCCACGAGAAGTCGACCAGATCGCGGTTGACCTGCGGGATCGTCCACTTCAACCGAGGGAAGAAGCGCGCGATCAGCTCGTCGCAGGCCCGGTCGTCGATCGAGGCCGGGTTCAGCTGCCTGTCGAGCCACACGTTCCGCCCCTGTCTGCCGATCCCCTCGAGCATCCCCGGCGTGGCGCCGTAGGTCGCTCTCCGCAGCAGGTGCAGGTCCGGGTCGGCGGGAACGTAGCTCGTGTCCGCGGCGCCCGCCGGCGGTGCGGACAGGATCCCGCTCGCGACGACGGCGCCGGCCGCTCCTCCTACCGTGGCGGTTCGCAGGAACGCCCGCCGCGACAGTCGCGGCGATCCCCCTCGATCGTCGGTACGTTCCGCGAGCGCCGTCCGGTCCCCCATGGCTCCTGGTATCGGTCGCTCGGGGGAGCGAACTTGAGAAGACCGGGTGAGGCGAACGTGGTCACCCCGGGCTGCGGGGGTTGCTTCAGGCCGCGGACCAGACCTGGCTGTAGGACTGCGTGTCCGCGACGTCGCACGCCGAGCTGTCGGCGTAGGTCGTGCCGCCGTTGGGGACGTCGCGCAGGTAGTAGCACGTCCCCGACTGGCTCATCGACGACAGGAACAGGTCGTGCAGCGGAGCTCCGTGGACGTGGAGGTAGACGGGGCCCTCCGTCACGGGGATGTCGCCCGTCGCGTACGCGATCCCCGGCTCGATCGCGATGAGATCGGCGGGGTCCTCGGTGTAGAGCTGCGTCTCGGCGTAGTAGACCTTCTCGGTTGCGAACGCGTTGCGCATGTTCGCCTGCGCGCGCCGGTTCTGCGCCCGGACGCGGGCGCCGATGAACGTCGGGAGCGCGACGGCGATCAGGATGCCGATGATGAGCACGACGATCATGAGCTCGACCAGGGTGAACCCGTCCTCACGTCGCCGCTCCATGCTGTGTGTATCGGCCCGTTCCCTAACTCGCATTGAGTAGTCCGGGACGATCCGCGCCGCAGGGCCACCGCGAGTCGGTGCATCCAGGCAGGTGGCCGTGCACGGATCGCAGGAGGAGGTGCTCAGATCTACCGCACGGCGGGTAGGGCCGCGATCTCAGCTGCCGCCGGCCGAGAAGTGCATGTAGTCCTTGATCGTCGACCAGCGCCCTCCCCAGGACCAGCCGATGCGGTCGAACGAGCGGACCACGATGTCGCCCTCGCGGATCATCCCTCGTCGAGCGCGCATCCGGTTGCGGTACGCGAGCGCGGCCTTGCGAAGAACCGAGCCGTCGCCGCGCACGTAGGGGTTCTCCACAGGATTGATGTCGACCGCGAGACCGAACGCATGCTGGGACCACGAGTCCCCGTCGGTCACCGGGCGGCAGTTGAACCCGGCGGTCACGCTCCGGATGCGGTCGTAGGCGTACCGGTTCGGCCGGTACCGGGGCGGGAGCGCGATGTGCTTGATCGGGAACCGATGCCGGTAGAGCCGTCGGAACACGCCGAGGACCTCGTCCGCGACGCCACGATGCATCACGAGGGGTCCGCGCTTCGTGCTCCCGTCGAACCCGCGGTAGGTGACGCGGAGCAGACGAAGCTCGCGCGGCCCGACCGGGCATCCCGCGTGCCAGTTCGTTCCCACGATCTCCCTGCGGATCGCCCCGCGGATCGGAGCGATCGCGAATCGCGGACGCGCCGCGGGCCGAGCGTCGGTGTCGCCCGTCGAGGTGTGTGCGACGGGGGACTCGGGCTTCGCAGGGGAAGGCTCCGCAAGGGGAGGCTCCGCACGGGACGGCTCCGCCGGGGAGGGCGCCGCCGGGGAGGGCGCCGCCGGGGAGGGCGCCGCGGGGGGTGAGGTGTCGCGGGCGGCCTCCGCCGTCGTGCACGCTCCGAGCAGCAGGACCACCGCGAGCGCGTTTCCGATCGAGCGCCGGGTTCGTCGCATGCCCGTACCGACCTGGCCGCGGGGCGTGTGGTTCCCAACCCCTCTTCCGTGCTCACACCCCGTGCCCCTCAGGGTAGGGTTCCCGCGTGAGTGACGCGGCATCTCCCGGTCCGGTCGTCGCAAGCCCGCCGTCGGTGCCGGTGCTCGCGGGGGCGCTCGTGTGGTCCGTGCTCGCCCTGCTCTCCCTCGGCCCGCTCGAGGAGCGTCTCGGTCTGCTGGAAGTCGTGTTCCTGCTCGGACCGTGCGTCATCGTCCCGCTCGCGTTCGGCATGCTCGGGGATCTGCGCTCGGGAGCTCCGGGCGGGGCCGAGGCCTGGATCGCGATCGCCTACCTCTCGTGGCCCTTCGGCCTGGTCGCCCTCGTGGTGGCGATGCTCTTCGCGCCGGGGGTGCTGTCGGGGATCCTCGCCCTCGGCTGGCTCGCACCGACGGGGTTCGCCGCGCTCGCCGGCCTCTTCTGGATCGGTTCGAAGCGCTCCCTCCGGGCCTCCGTGCTCGCTCCGTCGGTGGCGCTGATCTACCTGTTCGTCGGTGCGGACTGGTTCGTCCTCTGGCGGTTCGGTCTGCAGCCGTTCGATCTGTCGGACGATATCGTGGCCCTGACCGCGACCCACTTCCACGTCGCGGGATTCGGAGGCATCGTCCTCGCGTGGCTCTTGGTGCGGGCGTTGCGACCGGGGACCCGCTCGTCCGCCGTCGCGAGCGCCGCCGCGGTCGGAGCGGTCGTGGGGATGCCGATCACGGCCGCGGGCTTCACGTTCGACGCTCCGTTCCTGTCCACCGTCGGGGCCATCGTGCTCGCGCTGTCGTTCCTCGCGGTCGCGGCGATCACGGCCGGCGGCCTCCGAGAGCTGCGGCTCCCGGCGGGAGGCAGCGTGTTGCTCGTGGTCTCGTCGCTCTCGGTCGTGGTGGGGATGGCGCTGGCCGTCCACTACGCCTTCGGGCAGTGGACCGGGACATCGACCCTCTCGATCGATCGGATGGTCCAGATGCACGGGGTCGCGAACGGGTTGGGCTTCGTCACCTTCGGTCTCCTCGGCTGGTCGATGGTCCGCGACGCGGTGTTCGCTTTCGCTCCTCCCGATCGTCCGGGCTCGTAGCGCGGTGGACGTCGCTCTGACCGGGTCCAGCGGTCTGCTCGGAACCGCGCTCGCGCCCGCGCTCGAGCGAGACGGACATCGGGTGGTGCGGCTGGTGCGGCCCGAGACCGAGGCGCGGGGGGGCGACACGCTCGCGTGGGATCCGGACGCCGGGACGATCGACGCCGCAGGGCTCGAGGGCATCGCGGCCGTGATCCATCTCGCCGGTGTCAGTATCGGCGATACGCGGTGGTCCGCGAAGGGCAAGCGAGCGATCAAGGAGAGTCGCGTCCGCGGAACCGCGCTGATCGCCCGCACGCTCGCGGGGCTGCAACGGCCGCCGTCGAGCCTGCTGAGCGCGTCGGCATCGGGTGCGTACGGTGATCGCGGGGACGAGGTCATCACCGAGTCCACCCCGCCGGGCACCGGGTTCCGGGCCGAGGTGTGCGCCGCGTGGGAGGCGGCGGCCGAGCCCGTGGCCGAGGCCGGCATCCGCCTCGCGCTGCTGCGCTCCAGCGTGGTGCTCAGCACCGAGGGTGGTCTCCTGCCGTACCAGGTGCTGCAGTTCAAGGCCTTGGGCGGAGGACGGTTCGGATCCGGCCGCCAGTGGACGAGCTGGATCTCGATCCACGACGAGGTTGCCGCGATCGTCCACGTTCTCGAGCGGAACGCGCTCGCCGGACCGATCAACGTCACCGCGCCGAACCCGGTCACGAACCGTGAGTACGCGACGGTGCTCGGCCGTGTGCTCCGCCGACCCTCGTTCTGGTGGATCCCGTCGCCTGCCCTGGAGCTCGTGGCCGGCCGCCAGCGGGCCCGTGAGGTGCTGTTGTCGAGCGAGCGGATCGTGCCGCGCCGGCTGCTGGACGACGGCTTCGTGTTCCGTCATCCGCACCTCGAGCCGGCGTTGCGGGAGCTCCTCCGCTAGTTCAGCAGCCCGGCGAGCCGGTCGTTCGGCAGACCGTGGACCGTGACCCCGTCGCGCCCGGTCATCGTCGCCCCGGCGACGAGCGCGTTCACGATCGCCTCCTCGGTCGCCTCGATCACGGCGTCGTAGTACTCGGTGATCACCAGGTCCGAGAGCATCTCCAGCGGGAGGCGCACCGGCTCCGCGCCGACCTTGTAGTTCGACAGACGGCCGGCGTTCCCGGTCGCGAAGCACAGGAACAGGTCCCCGCTCGTCATCTCGCCGACCCCGCCGGTCCGGGCGATCCCGAACCCCGCTCGCTGCGCCAACCGCTCGCACTGGTGCGGCAGCAGGGGTGCATCGGTTCCGACGACCACGATGATCGATCCGGCGCCCGACATGCCGGGCATCCCCGAGCCGGCCGCCGATGCGTCCGATGGGAGCGAGTCCTCCGGGAACGGCACCTCGTCGCGTCCGATCTCCTCGCCGACCCCAACCCCGTTGATCGTCAGGCGTTCGCGCCTGCCGTGGTTCGCCTGCACCAGCACACCGACGGAGAACCCACCCGCGGCCCCCGAGACGACGCGGGACGCAGTGCCGATGCCGCCCTTGAAGTCGTGGCAGATCATCCCGGTGCCGCCGCCGACCCCGCCCTCGGACGGCACCCCACCCGTCGCCTGTTCCAGAGCGTCGTGCACGTGGCCGGCGCGCACGTGCATCCCGTTGATGTCGTTGAGCATGCCGTCCCACGTCTCACCGACGACCGGCAGGCTCCAGAAGATCTCGCTCGCGCCTCGCCTGTTCACGTCGGCCGCGACCAGCGCGTCGCGGACGACGCCGACGCTGTGGGTGTTCGTGAGCGCGATCGGCGTCGTCAGCATCCCCGATTCCCGTACCCACTCGAGGCCGGTCATCTCGCCGTTGCCGTTGAGCCGGTGCGCGCCCGCGAACACCGGACGCGTTCCCACCTCCGCATGGGGGACGATGACGGTCACGCCGGTCCGGATCGGGCCGGATCCGACGTGCAGGGAGCCCTCACCTTCGATCAAGGTCGTGTGACCGATGCCGACCCCCGGGTACGTCGGTGATCGCGTTGAGCGGGCCTGGTGTGCCGTCCCCGATCTCGATCCCGAGCTCTCGTGCGCGCATCGCGGTCGATGCTACCGGGAGACGATCACCGGTGTGCCCAGGCGCAGGAACGGCTTCAGCCGCTCGAGCGCGGACGCCGAGACCCGCATGCACCCCGCGCTCGCCGCCTGCCCGATCGAGCTCGGAACGTTCGTGCCGTGGATCGCGAGCTGGTCGCCACCGCTCCATCCCGGGGGCAGGTTGGGCTGGATGCCCGAGATCCCGAACGCGAAACGGCCGAGCGAGCTTCCGGGGTCGAACGGGATCCGGTCGGTGACGAAGTAGCGCCCCGGCGGCGTGGGTGACACCGACGCACCGATCGCGCTCCGTGTGCGGAACACGACCTTGTCTCGTTTCTCGAGCGTGAGGCGCCGATCGGACAGGTCGACGTGGGCCTCCACCCAGGTCGTGCCGCGACGCAGACCGTCGAGCCGCATCCATCCGTCGCCGTTCCCGTAGGGAACGGCGAGACGGCCGAAGCGCCCGTCCTCACTCACCTGTTGTACCCAGGCCATCGTGGGAACGTCGTAGAAGCGCGACCCGTCGGGAACGGTGCCGACGATACGTCCTCCGCCCGGCCGGGACGTCAGGGCGAGGTCGCGTGGGACGCGAACGAACAGGTGTGGCTCGGGCTTCGGCCGGCGCTCGCGACCGTTGTTCGAGCCCTCAATAGGGACCACCGGGGAGACCGTCCGCGCCGGGGAACCGGCCTCGGCCACCTCGAGCCGCTCGGCCGGCGCTCGGTTCTCCGCGCGGGGCTCGGGACCGGCGGCGACGCCGGCCAGGGGTGCGCCGATCGCCGCCCCGACGGCGAGGACCGCCACGAACGTCCAGCTCCTGAGGACCCAGCCCCGCATCTCACCCACATCGGCGGGCGTCGGCTGTGGCTGAAGCGAGGCGGAGGGCCGGCGTGCTGACCCAGACCGACGCGTGGCCGGGGAAGAGGCGGCGCGAGGGTGCGGGAGAGATCCGGTTCGCTTCGCCCGACGGGGGACGGGCGCAAGGGGCACTGGGCAGCATCCTGCCTCATCGCACCCCGAGCTGGGAACCCCCCTATCCCGGACAGACCTGTGTGAGCGCGTCGTGGGGGTCGATCGCGCCGCCGCCGCCCGGATGCCATTCGAAGTGAACGTGCGGCCCCTGCGCGTTCCCGGTCGTTCCCACGTAGCCCACGACCGTCCCCGCGCGCACGGAGCCCAGGGTGCCGTAGCGCGACAGGTGCGCGTTCGCGACGTATCCCCGGGCCCCCGTCACGCGCACCGTCAAGCCACCCAGATCGCTCCGGCTCGCCGCCGCCACCCCGTCGAAGGGTGCTACCACCGGCGCACCGAAGGCGGCCGCGACGTCGTTGCCCTGATGCTGATGCGTGTGCCCGTCGTCCCAGCGTGCGGCTCCGAAGTCGTCGGAGATCGCCGTCGCGGCCTGCACGGGGCAGATCCCGATCGGCCGGAGGCGTGAGAGAAGGGCGGAGGTCGTGCGTGCCGTGGAGCGGAGCCGCCGGACCGCCGCGCGATGGCGCGCCAGGCGGGCCCGCGATCCTCGCCGTTGCGCTTCGAGCTCGTCTCGACGCCGAACGGCCGCTCGGATCCGCGGCTCGAGCACCGGCGCCTGCACGGGTGCGCGCATCGCGACCCTGCGGGCGTGCACGACGCGCGTGCGGACCCGCCGCGTGGCATGCGCGGCGCGCCGGGTCGACACCCTGAACTGCCTGCGCTCGATCCGTCGCTGCGTGCGGTGCCGATCGATCCGCTGCTCGATCCGCCGCAGTCGCGTCTCGGCGACGTCCGCCTGATCGGCGAGGGCCGTGTCGATGCCCGGAACCGCCAAGATGCAGATGAGCCCCAGCGCCACTACCCGTACACAACCACGCATACCCCGTCCGCCTCCTATCGGGGGATGAATCGGATCGTCCGCGACCGCCTCGCGAACCGTTCGGGGAGGTATCGGCAGGTCGGCACGCCGAGCTGAACCGTGACCGATCGCGGGGGGACGAGCGAGGGGAGGAACGAGGAGGAGGAGATCCTCGCACGGCGCTCAGATCGGTTCCGTGACGTGCGTCACGGAGGGGGAAACGGTGCCGGGCTTAGACCCCGAGGCGCACGCGGAAGATCGTCCTGCCGTCGGAGAAGTACAGCCGGCCGTCGATGCCGCGTTCGATCGAGAGGATCTGCCGGGTGTGCCGGTAGGCGGTCGTGATCGAGGCGATGTCGTCCCGTCCGGCGTCGAGCGCGACCCGTCGCAGGGTGCCGGTGTTGAAGTCACCCACGAACGCGGCGCCCTCGGCGCCCGCGTCGAGCGCGCATCCGTCGCAGAACGCGATCCCGGTCGGGGCGATCGTGGTCCGCCAATACTTCTCGGGAAGGATCCGCGGCGTCGGTCCGCTGTTGTTCGTGTTCAGCGGGCGGGCCGGAGGCGTCGAGCACTTCCCGTTCGGCCCCCACCCGTAGTTCG
The DNA here is from genome assembly GCA_040881665.1 of Actinomycetota bacterium. Taxonomy (NCBI): domain Bacteria; kingdom Bacillati; phylum Actinomycetota; species Actinomycetota bacterium. Next base: position 717,410 of record JBBECT010000005.1, on the reverse strand, counting down.
GGTTCTCGACGTCGACGATCAGGTTCAGCTCGTCGTTGCACTCGGGGCCGTTCTCGGTCTGCCACAGGTTCCCGTTCTCGGGGTCGAATCCGAGCCCGAAGGAGTTCCGGTGGCCGAACGACACGATCGCGTCGTTCTCCGGATCCGCGTCGCTCGTGAACACGTCGAGACCCGCCGGAGTGAGATCGCCCTCGGGGTCGGTCTCGGTGTCGTATCGGAGCACCTTCCCGCGCTCGAGGGCGAGGTTCTGGGCGAGCGTGGGGTCGAACCGCTCGCCGATCACGACGTACAGCAGCTCGTCGGAGCCGAAGAGGATCCGGCCGCCCACGTGCCCGCCGCCGGCCGTCGTGTCGAACTCCTTGACGATGCGTCGTGCGGTCCCGCTGCCGCCCGCGTCGGTGTAGCGCAGCACCTGCATCCGGATCGCGTTATCGCGCACGACCGTCGCGTAGACGTAGACCGACGGGGTCGCGGGGTAGTCGGGGTGCAGGGCGATCCCGAGGAGACCGAGCTCGTTGAACTGGCTGCTCGACAGCTTCGGGACGGTGGCGAACAGCGACTTGGTCTTCGTGGCGGAGTCCCAGCGCCGGATCTTCCCCGTGAGGCGCTCGGTGAAGAAGATGTCGCCGTCGGGCGCGAACGTGAAGGAGCTGACACCCGAGAGGTTCCTGACGACGCGCTTGGCCCCGTAGGGCGTCCCGGCCGAGGACGGGACGGCGGCCGCGACGAGCACCGTGCCGACGACGGCCGCCGTCAGCAGGAGCGCGACGGGGATGCGGCGGCGACCCATCGGGTCAGAGCCCGGAGGGTTCGGCGGCGGGGAAGGCGTCGGGCGGGGGCTTCACGAGGAACGCGTTCTCGCTGCCGCGCTCGACGATGTACGAGCCGTTCGTGCTGGGCCGGTTCACGACGCAGCCGATCGTCGTGATGTCCCCGTCCACGTTCTGGCAGGCGCCGGCGGGCAGGTTCGCCTTGCGCACCCACATCGTCGCCGAGCCACCGCCGTCGAGGTTGACGGCCTCGGCGACCCCGAGCTCCTCGTCCATGAACTTCGCGAAGTTCGCGAGCGTCAGTCCCTGGGACCAATCGGTGCCCTGTCGCCCGTCGACGACGACGTAGTAGATGCGGCAGGCGGCGGGGTCCCCTCCCGGCTTGCAGTCCGCGTTCATGCCGACGCCCGCCCGCGGGTTGGCGTCGCACAGGTCGTCCCCGACGTTGGGGTCGCAGAACACCTCGTCGGTCGGCACTCCGTTGGCCACGATGTGCTGGCGGCCGCCGATCACGTCGGCCGCGCCGACGGCGGCGGTTCCCCAGCGCAGGGCGATCGTGCCGCCGATCGGCAGCGCGGCGAGGGCCTTCTTGCCGGCGCCGCGGCGCTTGGCCGACAGGACGATCTGCTGTCCCGACGGGGCCGCCATCGCCTGCGTCTCGCTGCACTTGCGCTTGTTCACGGTGTAGGTTCGCGTGATCAGCTTCTTCCCCGATGTCCACCCGTGGTTGCCCGGAGCCGTCAGCAGGACCGAGCACGCGTTCGTCGGGGGCCGCTCCTGGAGACCGCCCTCGGGGGAGTAGGCGACGATCTCCCCGGCGCCGGGCTTGCCGCTGTTCCATCGCTTCACGTCGACGATCGTGGTCCCGCTCTTGTACGACAGCCGCGTCTTCGGGACGCCGATGTAGCCGCTCGCCTCGTCCTTACGGAATCCGAAGATCGTGCCGCCGTTCTGCAGGCCGCTGCCCCACATCTTGCCGTCCTCGATGAAGACGTGATCGGGGCGCTTGATGCCGAAGTCGCCGTTGATCGCACCCCAGGCGTTGTGGTCGGTCCCCATCTTCGAAACCTTCGCGCTCATCAGGATCTTGGTGCTCGCGGAGGCGACGTCGATCGTCGCATCGTTCCCGAAGGGCGCGATCGTCAGAACGAGCGGGCGGCTGGTGTTGCCGTTGTTCACCCACTTCATGCGGGTGAACGTGACGCCCGGCGCGACCGCCACGGGGCCGAGCTCGTTCGTAGCGGGATCGGCCGGGGCGGGCGCTGCGGGGAGGACGACCAGCGCCACCAGGGCGACGAGCATGAGCGCGAAGTATGAACGGGGGGTACGCATCGAGCGCACATAGTGGCGGAAGATCACCCGATGTGTCTACTGGTCCTTCGGTACCGACCGATGGACCTTCGGTGAACACCCGCTCGCTCTCCCGAATCCGCAGGTCAGCCGCCCAGTGCCCGCCCTCGCCGCCGGAAGCTAGTTCGGGGGCGCAAGCCGCCGGCGGAGGGCGTCGAGGTCGAGGTCGGGCTGCGGGTACCTCGGGTCCATCCGCGACAGCTCCTCCCGCAGCACCGTCGCGACGAGCCAGTTCCGGTACCACTTGTGGTCGGCGGGGATCACGTACCAGGGCGCCTCGGGGCTCGAACAGCTCGACAGCGCCTCCTCGTAGGCGTTCTGGAACGCGGTCCATCGCTGCCGCGCCTCGAGGTCCGCGTGGTCGAACTTCCATCGCTTGTCCGGCCGGTCCAGCCTCGCGAGCAGGCGCTTACGCTGCTCGTCGTAGGAGATGTGCAGGAACAGTTTCACGACCGCCGTTCCTGCCGCGACGAGCTCGGCCTCGAACGCGTTGATCTGCTCGAACCGTGGGCGCCACTTGCTCTCCGGTGCGAGGCCCCACACGCGCACCGTGACGATGTCCTCGTAGTGCGACCGGTTGAAGACCGTGACCTGCCCCGGACCCGGCAGCTCGGCGCGGATCCGCCACAGGAAGTCGTGCGCGAGCTCGTCCTGGGTGGGCCTCTTGAAGTTCGCGACCGCGATCCCGCCGGGGCTCATCGCGCCGAGGACATGCTTGACGGTGCCGTCCTTGCCGCTGGTGTCCATCCCCTGGAGCACGACCAGCAGCGACCGCTCGTGCTCGGCCCACAGGCGTTCCTGCAGCCCGCCGAGCTCGCCCACGAGATCCGGCAAGACGGTGCGTGCATGCTTCTCGTTCGTGCCCTCGGTCGAGCCCGGGTCGACGCCCGGCAGGATGTTGTTTCGGCCCCCATCGACCCGGAACCGGGCCGGCAGATCCTGGGTCTTCACGCGGGCGAGTCTACGCCGGTGCTACGGGGGGAGGGGAACGGCTTCGATGGTCGGATACAGATCGTCCCCGGCCTTCACCAACAAGCCGTTCTCGACCGGGCGCTCCTGGGGCGTCTGGTTCGTCCAGACCGGTCTGTTCACGAAGCAGCCGGTCGCCGTGGACTTGAACTGACAGGTCTCGGCGGGGTACGAGGCGTTGGCCTGGACCCACATCTCCGAAGAACCGCCGCCGTCGAGATTCACCGCGCCCCAAGCGCCGAGGTCATCCCTGAAGAACTGCGCGAGCTGCGACGGGTTCATACCGCTCGACCAGCCGTTCAGGCGTGAGTCCACGACGACGTAGTACACGCGGCAGCCAGGCGTCCGCTCCGCGCATGCTTGGTTGAACCCGACGGCGGTCCGGTTGTGCTTGCAGTACAGGGTGCTGTTGTTCGTGCACGACGTGAACGTCGGGATCGTCCCCTCGCGCAGCAGGACGGGCTGGCCGCCGATCGCGTCGACCGTTCCGGGCATGCCGTACGCGGTTCGGATCGTGACCGTCTCACCCTTGTCGAGCGCCTTGATCACGGCCTGCAGGCTCGCCGGTCCTCGGCGCGAGGTGATCACGACCTTGTTCTTCTCCGGGAGCGGATCCGCCCTGCACCGACGGGCCTGAACCGTGTAGTTCGTGAGTGTTCCCTTGCGGGCCCTCGCCCAGCGGAACGAACCGGCGACGGGGGCCAGTCGCGCGGAACACGCCCTGCCCGGCGGATCCTCGATCGACCCGCCCTCCGGAGAATATCCGGCGATCTCCGACTTCGCCGGGGCACCGCTGTTCCACCGCTTGATCACCGAGGTGTGGGTTTCGGTCTCCATCGAGACGCGGATCTTCGGGTCGATCGCGTAGGCGGCCGACTCGTCCTGTCGCATCCCGAAGGCCGAGCCTTTACGAGGTCCGGTCTGCCACAGGGCGCCGTCTTGGACGTAGAGGTGGTCCGGGCGGTCATTCGTGCTGTAGTCCCCGTTGATCGCGGCAACCGCCCCTTGTGCTGGACCCCAGGAGCTCAGGTAGTCCTTGCCCGGGAGCTTGGGTTTCGAGTAGCCGACGTCGATCGTGGCGGAGGTCGACGGGTCGATCTCGAGTACGTGGACCTTGGCCTTCGTCCCGTCGCTCTGCACGACGTCGTAGCGAGTGAACTCGACCCCCGGGGAGATCGTGACAGGGCCGACCAGCACCACCGTGCTCGCGGCGCCGGCTGTGCCACCCGACAGGCCCGCAGCGAGGACGCCGAAGGTCAGGCAGACCAGGAGGAGCCGTTGGGGGGTTCGCATCACTCGCCATGATGGCGGACCGTCCGGGTCGGTGTCGACCTCCGTTCAGCCGGGATCGGAGAGCGGGACCTCGAGCATCTCAGGCACCCGTGCGGGAGCCGTCGCCGAGCCCGACCCCCGACTCGGCGACCGCCTTCGCGACCGTCTCACCGATCTCGGCGGGGTTGCGCACCGTGTGGTGGCCGAGGGCCTCGATCGCGTCGAGCTTGGCCTGCGCGGTGTCGGAGTCTCCGGAGATCACGGCGCCCGCATGCCCCATGCGGCGACCGCGCGGCGCCGACACGCCCGCGATGAAGCAGACGAGCGGTTTGGTCATGTACTGCGCTGCCCACGCAGCCGCCTCGACCTCCTGCTGACCACCGATCTCGCCGATCATCACGACGATGTCGGTGTCGTCGTCGTTCTCGAAAGCCTGCAACACGGTCTTGAAGTCGGTGCCGTTGACCGGGTCGCCGCCGATGCCGACGCAGCTCGACTGTCCGAGTCCGAGCTTGGTCATCTGCGAGACGGCCTCGTAGTTCAGCGTCCCCGAGCGCGACACGACCCCGACGCGCCCCTTGGAATAGATGTGGCTGGGCATGATCCCGACCTTGCACTCGCCCGGCGTGATGATCCCGGGGGAGTTCGGGCCGATGATCGTCGTGTTCCGGCCGGTGAGATAGCGCTTGGTGCGCACCATGTCCTGCACCGGCACGCCGTCGGCGATGATGACCGCGATCTCGATCCCGGCCTCGATCGCCTCGAGCAGCGAGTCGACCGCGACCTGCGGAGGAACGAACACCCCCGACACCGAGGCCCCGGTCTCCCGGACGGCTTCGGCAACGCTGTTAAACACCGGCAGCCCCAGGTGGGTGGTGCCGCCTTTGCCGGGCGTGACGCCGCCGACGACCTGCGTGCCGTGCTCCATCGCCTCCTGCGCGTGGAACGTCGCGTGCTGGCCGGTGAAGCCCTGGATCACGACCTTCGAGTGCTTGTCGACGAACACGCTCATGCCGGTGCTCCTTCCGGGGCGGGTGCGCGGCGGGGCCCGGCGGTCGCGACCGCGTCGACGGCCTTGCGGGCCGCCTCGTCCAGGTCGGCCGCCTGGATCAGTGACATCCTGCTGTCGTCGAGGATCTTCCGCCCCTCCTCGACGTTGGTCCCCGCGAGACGGACGATCACGGGCACGTCGATCTCCTGGTCCTTGGAGGCCTGGACGACTCCGGTCGCGATCCAGTCGCATCGGTTGATCCCCGCGAAGATGTTCACGAGGATCACCTTCACGTCCGGGTCCTTCAGCACGATGCGGAACGCGTTCGCGATCTTCTCCGGGCTCGCGCCGCCGCCGACGTCGAGGAAGTTCGCCGGACGCCCGCCGTGGTGCGCGATCGCGTCCATCGTTCCCATCGCCAGGCCCGCGCCGTTGACGATGCAGCCCACGTCGCCGTCGAGCGCGATGTAGTTGAGGTCGTGACCGCTCGCCTCGACCTCCTTCGGGTCCTCCTCGTCGAAGTCACGCAGTTCCGCGACCTCGCCCTGACGGAACAGCGAGTTGTCGTCGAACCCGATCTTGCAGTCGAGCGCGATCAGGTCGCCATCCTCGGTCACCACGAGCGGATTGATCTCGGCCTGCAGGACGTCCTTGTCGCGGAACAGCCGGTAGAACTGCTTCACGATCTTGACGAACGGGCTCATGCGGTGCTGGAGTCCGATCGCCATCGCGAGCTTGCGACACTGGAAGTCGAGCAGTCCGGTCGCCGGGTCGACGACCTCCTTGTGGATCTTCTCCGGGTGCTCGGAGGCGATCTGTTCGATGTCGACGCCGCCCTCACCGGAGGCGATCACGACGATCCGCTGGCTCACGCGGTCGATCACGAGCCCGAGGTAGATCTCGCGCTCGATCTTCGTCGCCCGCTCGATCAGGACGCGCTGGATCAGCTGGCCCTGCTCGCCGGTCTGCACGGTCACCAGGCGATGACCGATCATCGCGTCGGTGAACGCCCGGATGTCGGCAGGCGTGTCGGCAAGCCGGACCCCGCCGGCCTTGCCGCGCCCGCCCGCGTGCACCTGCGCCTTCACGACCCAGCGGTTGCCGCCGATCTCCTCCGCCACGCGAACCGCGGCCTTGCCGGAGTAGGCCACCTCGCCGGGCGGCACGGGAACCCCGTAGGCCTTCAGCAGCTCCTTCGCCTGGTACTCGTGGATGTTCATCGTCCCGTCCTATCGCTCCCGGCCGCTATCGCGCCCGGAGCTGCTCGACCTTCGCGATCAGGTTCTCGGCCATGCGGGTCGAGGCCGCGTCGATCAGGCGTCCGTCGAGCGACACGGCGCCCTTGCCCTGCTTGGCGGCCTCCTCCATCGCGTCGAGGATCCGCCGGGCGCGATCGACCTCGTCCTCGCTCGGCGAGAACACCTCGTTCGCGAGCTCGACCTGCTTCGGGTGGATCGCCCACTTGCCTTCGCAGCCGAGCGCCGCCGCCCGCCGGGCCGCGGAGCGATACCCGTCCGGGTCTTCGAAGTCGCCGAACGGACCGTCGATCGCGCGCAGCCCGTACGCGCGGCACGCGGCCGTCATGCGGCTGATCGCGTAGTGCCACTGGTCGCCCCAGTGCCGCTCGCGCGCATCGGCCTCGTCCGGGTCGGTCAACACGCTGTAGTCGGGGTTCGCGCCCCCGATCTTCGTGGTGCGTGCCTGCACCGACGCCGCGTAGTCCGCGACGCCGAACACCATCGCCTCGAGCCGGTCGGGGCGGGCCTGTGCGATCGCCTCGACGTTCGCCATCCCGAGCGCCGTCTCGATCAGGATGTGCAGGTTGATCGGGCGCAGGCCCTTCGCGGTCTCGATCTGGTCGAGCATCGTCGCGACGAACTCGACGTCGCTCGGGTCTCCGACCTTCGGGATCAGCAGCGTGTCGAGCTTGTCGCCGGCCTGTTCCACGATCTCGACGATGTCGCGATAGCAGTAGTGGGTATCGAGCCCGTTGATCCGCACCGAGACGGCGCCGCCGGACCAGTCGAGCGTGTTCAGACCCTCGATCGCGTTCGCTCGCGCCTGCTCCTTGTCGTCGGGGGCGACGGCGTCCTCCAGGTCGAGGAAGACGACGTCGGCCCCCAGCGTCGGAGCCTTCTCGATCGCCCGCGTGTTCGACGCGGGGACGGCGAGCTCGCTCCGGTGCAGTCGGTCGCGTACGGCCATGGTCAGGGGAGGACGGCGTCGAACGCCGCGAGCACCCGATCCGCCGTCTCGCGGTTCGCGTTCACGCCCATCAGACCGACCCGCCAGATCGGCGGTGCCTTCGGACCAAGACCGCCACCGACCTCGATGCCGTGCTCCCGTAGCAGGCGGAGCTGGATCTGCTTGCCATCGATCCCCTCTGGAACCTTGACGGCAGTCAGCTCCACGAGCTGGTGGTCGGGGTCGGCGAGCAGCTCGAAGCCGCGTTTGCGGATCTGGTCCTGGAAGTAGCGCCCGGCGTCGGCGCCGCGCTGCCACCGGTTCTCCAATCCCTCGTCGAGTGCGAGCTTCACGCCCGTGTACAGGGCGTAGTACTGGAGGATCGGGATCGTGTGGTGATAGGTGATCGGCCGCTCGATCCAGTACCTCGCCAGCTCCTCGAAGTCGTAGTAGTAGGGGACCGGCGACTTGTGGCCGCGCATCCGCTCGATCGCCCGGTCGCTGATCGTGACCGGCGCGAGGCCCGGGGGACACCCGAGGGACTTCTGCGAACAGCTATAGCCGTAGTCGATGCTCCACGCGTCGGCCTCGACCTGCTGACCGCCGAGCGAGGTGACCGCGTCCACGTACAGCAACGCGTCCGAACCGCTCTCCTTCAGTGCGGTGGAGAGCTCGGCGAGGGGGAAGTCGATGCCCGTCGAGGTCTCCGCGTGCACGATCGACACGATCTTCGCGTCGGGGTTCGCCTTCACCGTCTCGACGATCCGCTCGACGGGGACGAGCTGTCCGAAGTCGGCGGTCAGCTCGACGACATCGGCACCCACGCGGTGGGCGAAGTCGTTCAGCCGGGAGCCGAAGAATCCCCAGTGGCAACTGAGGACCTTGTCGCCGGGCTCGACCAGGTTCATGAACCCGGCCTCCATCGCCGAGCTTCCCGAGGAGGACATCGCGAGCGTGAGCCCCTGGTCGCCGCGTCGCCACAAGGCGCGAAGGCCCGCGACGAGGTCGAGCAGGATGTCCCAGAAGTCCGGGTCGAGGTGGCCGTTCATCGGCAGCTGCATCGCCTGGAGCACCTTGGGGTGGACGTTCGACGGGCCGGGCCCGGCGAGCAGTCGCTCACCCGGGTTCAGCGCCGGGATGGTGGTGGTCTCGGCCATGACGGTTCCCCCTCCTAGGGTTGCGGCGAGCGGCTCGGGGCGCGAGGCGCTCTGCCTGTCAGCCTGAACGGTCGTTCAAACGAGGGCCGAAGTATAGGGCGTCGCCGCTGGTGAGCGCCAGTCTAGGAACCGACCTACGCTCAGCCCATCACCCCGGAGGGTGGAACCCGCTCCCCCGCAGGGGTGGCTAGGAGATCTCCACGCGCTCGAGGACGACGTCGTCCGCGGGCCGGTCCTGGGAGCCCGTCGGCGTTTTCGCGATCGCGTCGACGACCTCGTAGCCGTCGGTGACCTCCCCGAAGATCGTGTGCCGCCCGGTCAGGTGGGGCGTCGGGCCGGTCGTCACGAAGAACTGAGAGCCGTTCGTGCCCGGTCCCGCGTTCGCCATCGCGAGCAGACCGGGGCGGTCGAACGATGGTCCGTCGGCCGAGACCTCGTCCTCGAAGGTGTAGCCCGGCCCGCCCATCCCCGTGCCCGTGGGGTCGCCGCCCTGGATCATGAAGCCGTCGATCACGCGGTGGAAGGTCGTTCCGTCGTAGAGGGGCTCGCTCTTGCGCTCGCCGTCGCGCGGGTCGGTCCACTCCTTGGAGCCGCTCGCGAGGCCGACGAAGTTCTCGACCGTGACCGGTGCGTGGTCGGGCAGCAGCTCGGCGGTGAACGAGCCCTTGTTCGTGACGAAGGTGGCGGTGGTCATCGAACGGCCTTTCTGTCGGTGAACGCCTGGAGCCGGCAGCATAGTGCCTCGCGTTTCCTTCGCGATCGGGGATCGGGGCGAGCTAGTCGGCGGTCAGCTCGGTCAGGCGGCGGAGGGCCTTGGGGACCGTCTCCGCCGGGCTGACCTTGGGCCACGATCCGGCGATCACTCCCTCCTCGTCGACGAGGAACGCCGAGCGGATCACCCCGTCGTACTCGCGCCCGTACAGCTTCTTCGGCCCCCATACCTCGTAGGCCTCGGCGACCGCGTGATCCTCGTCGGCCAGCAATGGGAACCCGAGTCCGTACTTCTCGTCGAACGCGCGCTGCTCCGCCGGCGTGTCCGGGCTGATCCCGACGACGCCGACCCCGAGCGTGTCGAGGTCCTCCTTCGCATCGTGCACCGCCCGAGCCTGCGTCGTGCATCCGGGCGTGTCCGCCTCCGGATAGAAGTAGATCAGCAGCTTGTGGCCTCGGTAGTTATGCAGGGCGATCTGCTTGCCATGCTGGTCCGAGAGCGCGAAGTCGGGGGCAGGGTCCCCGATCGCGGGTGTCGTGGCATCGGCCATGGCGCCCGAGCCTATCGGGTATCCGCGAGCTGCTGTCGGAGCTGGTCGGGCTCGGTGACGGGCAGCGAGCAGGTGAAGCGCTCGCACACGTACGCGGTCGGACGGTCCCCCAGCTGCACGCGCTCCCGGAGCAACCCGACCGCCTCGATCGCGACGCGATCGCCCGGGTCGGCGACGGCCAGCACCCGGTTGGGACGGTAGGCCTCGTCCACGACCGCGATCAGCGCTCGAGTGGCCTCCGCGTCCGGTTCGCCGACGATCGCGATCTCGGGAGACCGCGACGCGTGCAGGTCGACGGCGCACAGGGCCTCGCCGAACCCGCCGGGCCAGCGCGCCATGTGGTCGCGAACCAGGCGCAGCGCGCCGAGGGCCGCTTCCTCGTATCGGGTTTCGCCGGTGAGCAGGGCGAGCCGCTGCAGCATCCGGGCGGCGACGGAGTTCCCGCTCGGAACCGCGTTGTCGGTCAGCTCCTTCGGTCGCAGCACGAGCGCGTCGGCATCCGCGCCGGTCTGGAAGAACCCCCCGCGATCGGCGTCGTTGAACAGATCCAGCAAGGCGTTCGCGAGCCCGCGCGCCTCGACGAACCAACGCACATCGCCGGTCGCCTCGTACAGGGTCAGCAGTCCGTCTGCGAGCAGGGCGTGGTCGTCGGAGAAGGCCGGGACCTGCGCGTTGCCCTCGCGCCACGAGCGCAGCAGCCTCCCGTCGTCGCGGCGAAGGCGCGTCGTGACGAACGTTGCCGCGCGCACCGCCGCGTCCACGTAACGAGCCTCGTCGAAGGCGCGGCCGGCCTCGGCGAGCGCTCCGATCGCGAGACCGTTCCATCCCGCGAGGATCTTGTCGTCGGTCGCGGGACGGACCCGCTCCTCGCGCGCCGCCAGCAGGATCGACCGCGCCCGCTCGACCTCGGCCGCGAGACGATCGACGGGGATCTCACGCTCGCGCGCGATCGCCTCCAGCGGCACCGGTCGCCAGAGCACGTTGGCGCCCGGACCGCCCTCGGGCCAGTTCCCCTCGGGGAGCGCGCCGAAGGTGAACGCGACCGTCTCGGAGGTGCGCGCCACGAGCTCGTCCCACGTCCACACGTAGAAGGTGCCCTCGACGCCCTCGCTGTCGGCGTCCTGTGAGGAGAAGAACCCGCCCTCCGCGTGCTGCATCTCGCGGAGCAGGAACTCCAGCGTCGCGGTCGCGACGCCCCGGTAGGCGTCGTCGGCGGTCAGCCTCCACCCCGACGTGTACAGGCGCGCGAGCTGTGCGTTGTCGTAGAGCATCTTCTCGAAGTGCGGGACGTGCCAGCGTTCGTCGACCGAGTACCGGGCGAACCCGCCACCGAGCTGGTCGTACATCCCGCCGGCGGCCATCCGGTCCATCGTCACGGTGGCCATCCGTCGGGCCTCGTCGTTTCCGGTCGCGGCGCGCCGCAGCAGCAGCTCCAGCGTCATCGGCTGGGGGAACTTCGGAGCGCCACCGAACCCTCCCCAGTCCGGGTCGAACGTTCGGTGCAGCGTCGCGAGGGCGTCGGTGAGCAACCGCTCGTCGAGCGGATCGTCGTCGGCCGTGAGCGCGTTCGCGCCGCCGATTGCCTCGACGACCGACGTCCCCTGCGCGACGAGCTCGTCGCGCCGTTCGGTCCACGCCTCGGCGATCCCGGTCAGCACCCGTCGGAACGACGGCATCGGGGGCCGGTCCTGCGGCGGGAAGTACGTGCCGCAATAGAAGGGTGCGCCGTCGGGCGTGCAGAAGGCTGTCAACGGCCAGCCACCATGGCCGGTCATCGCCTGCACAGCGTCCATGTAGATCGCATCGACGTCCGGACGTTCCTCACGGTCGACCTTGATGCTGACGAAGTGCTCGTTCATGAGCGCGGCCGTGTCCTCGTCCTCGAACGACTCGCGCTCCATCACGTGGCACCAGTGGCAGGCCGCGTACCCGATCGAGACGAGCAGCGGCTTGTCCTCTCGACGCGCGCGGTCGAGCGCCTCCTCGTCCCACGGTTGCCAGTCGACGGGGTTGTCCGCGTGCTGCAACAGGTAGGGACTCGTCTGCGTTGCGAGCCGATTGCCACCGCTCATCGCTTCATCCGTGGCGCATCACGGGCCGCGTCGGGCTCGCCCTGGAGCACGGATCGCTCGAGTGCTCCGATCACCGCGAGTGGCCATCGCGCATCCCCGATCGCGAGGAGCTGCTTCGAGCTGCCGAAGGCCTCGGACGCGTCGCTCCCGCGGCCGGAGAGCGCATAGGCCTGTCCGAGCGCTGCCGCGGCCAGCGCCTCCTCGATCGACACGTCCATCCGGCGCCACCGTTCGCGGACGTCCTCGAGCCGTGGGACCGCGTCGTCGAGCTCGCGCCTGAACAGGGACCGCATCGCCCATGCCGTCGCGATCGCGAGGCGGTGCCGCGGGGACGAGACGTTCTCCTCGGGGATCAGGAACCCGTCGATCCGGTCGATCGCTCCGATCTGGATCAGGACGCGGATCACCGACGGAAGGTTGTTCGCGCGGAAGTCGCCCGCGTCCTGCGTCGCCGACGCGAACTCGTCGAGGAACGCCAGCGCGGACCCTCGGTCCTCGCGTTGGGTCGCGAGGGCGGACGCGGCCAGCGCCGCCATGCCCACGTGCTCGGGCATCCCCGACTCGCGCGCGTGGGGGAGGAGTTCCTCGAGCTTCTCGCTTGCCTCGTCCGTCTGCTGGCGGAGCGTGAGGACGCTCACCTCGAAGGTGCGGGCGTACAGACCGATCTGGCTCCGGCCGTGCTCGGCGTCCCAGCTCGCCATGTCGCGGGCGATCGCGAGTCCCTCGTCCCACGCCAGCAGGTCGTAGAGGCACTCGAGCTGTCCCGCCTGCGACCAGCGGTGGTGCGCCGGGTAGCCGCGCTCGCTGCTGAACGCGTCGGCCGCGCGCCAGATCGGCACGGCGGTGCGCGGCCCCTCGTGGAGCCAGGTCTCGTACGCGAGGTTCCCCCACGCGATCGCGGCTTCGTCGCCGAACCCTCGCTCGAGCGCAAGGTCGAGCGCGTGCCGCAGATCCTCCAGACCGTCGGTATCGCCGAGCTCGACCCGGAGTGCGCCGCGGTACTGCAGCGCACGCACCTCCTCGGCCTCGAGTCCGAGTTCCTGCGCGAGGTCGAGCGCGCGCCGCGCATGTCCGAGCCCCTCCTCGTAGCGGCCGGCGATCAGGCATTGACCCGACAGACGCGATGTGGCGAGCACGAGCTCGGGTCCCGGCGCCTCGTCGGACAGCAGGGCGACGGCCTCCTGCAGCAGCGCCATCCCCTCGTCGCCGCGCGCCTGGATCCCCACCGCACGGCCGAGCAGCGCCGTCGCCTCTCCGACGGCGAGCCGGTCGCCCGCAGCGCGGAACCGCTCGATCGCCTCCCGGAACCGGCGGCTCGCGACCTCGAAGTTGCCGACGAGCTCGGCGGCGTTCGCAGCCTTCACCGACAGGCGAGCCCGGTCGGGATCCTCGTCGGGGAGCAGCTCCAGCGCCTCGGTGTAGGTCCGCTCGGCGCGGACCCCGTCGAGGCGCATCGCGCGATCGCCCGCCAACGTCAGCGCCTGGGCCGTCTTGGCTCGCAGCCCCGGGCGCGACGGCTCGTTGGCAGGGGTGAGCTCGAGGGCGCTTCGGTAATGGTGTGCGAGCGCATCCGCCTGATCGGCGAGGCGCTCGCCCGTGACCGTTTCGATCCAGCGCGCTGCCGCGAGGTGCTTCTGGGCGCGGTCGGCGCGCGGGATCTGTGACTCCGCGACATCGCGGACGATCGCGTGCCAGAAGGTGTACTCGCGCTGTCCGCGGATCCGCGACGTCCGGCGCGGACGCACCAGCTCCTTCCGCACGATCTCCCGGAGGCGATCGACGATCTCGTCCTCGGGCCGGCCGCCCATCGCCGCGAGCGCCGAGGGCCAGAACTCGCGACCGAGCACGGCGGCGTCGTGCAGCAAGGCCTTCGGTTCGGGCTCGAGCGCATCGATCCGCGCGGCGATCAGCGCCTGCACGGTCGGCGGCACGGGGATCGCACCGCCGGTCTCGCCCCGCTCGGCGACCATCCGTGCGAACTCCTCCGCGTACAGGGGGTTGCCGCCGGCACGGTCGAGGATCGCGGACGCCGCCTCGGGCGGAGGGGGCTCGTCGAGGGTCGCGATCAACAGCATCTGTGTCTCGGCGTCGGTCAGCGGCGACAGCGACACGGTCGAGGAGTTCCGCTTGCCGCCGCCCCACCCCGGTTGCTGGGCGAACAGCTCGGGCCGTGCCGCGCAGACGACGAGCAGCGGAACGCCGGCGAGCCGGTCGACGAGGCCGTCGACGAACTCGAGCATCGCCGCGTCGGCCCAGTGGATGTCCTCGACCACGAGGACGGTCGGTGCATCCGCCGCGAGCGCTTCCAGGAACCGGCGCCACGCGACGAAGGCCGACTCACGGTCTCCGCTCTCGTCGGTGCCGAGTCCGACCAAGGGTGAGAGACGGCCGGCGATCCATCCGGCGTCCTGGTCGTCGGCGAACACGGCGTCGACCGCACCACGGAGCTTCTTGCCGGCCAGCTCGGGGTCGTCGGACTCGAGGATGCCCGCCTCCTGCTTCACGATCTCCCCGAGCGCCCAGAAGCTGACGCCGTCCCCGTAGGGAAGGCACCGGCCTTTGCGCCAGCGGATCAACTCCGGGAGCTCATCGAGGTAGGAAGCAAGCTCGGCGATCATGCGGCTCTTGCCGATGCCGGGCTCGCCGGCGAGCGTCACCAACTGCACGGTCGCCTCGCGCACCGTTCGCCGGTAGGCGGCCTTCAGCAGGGCGAGCTCCTCGACCCGTCCCACGAGCGGCGTCGACTGGCGTCGGCGTGGATCGGTGCCGGGGAGCGAGCGCGCCGAACGGGGGATCCAGGCCATGCCTTCGGCCATCTCGTCGGGTGCGTCCCACTCGAAGTTCGGCGCGGCCGACTCGTAGGCGCGCGCTCCGACGAGGATGCCGTCGGGTGGGGCCTGGGACTGCAGCCGGTTCGCGCGTGCGACGACGTCGCCCGTGACGAGGGGAGCGTTGGTGTCCGGGCCGCCGAGCGCGACGAGCGCCTCGCCCGACTCGATCCCGATCCGCACCGACAGCTCCCGGTCCGGGTCGCCCTCGTTCAGGTCCGCGATCGCCTCCAGGATCCGCAGCGACGCCCGGATCGCCCGCTCGGGGTCGTCCTCATGTGCGACGGGCGCGCCGAACACCCCGATCACGGCGTCGCCGATGAACTGGTCGACGGTTCCCTGGATGTCCTCGATCTCACGCTTGAGCCGTGCGTGGAAGGTCCGCAGCGTGTCCTTCACGTCCTCGGGATCCGCGCGATCGCTGCGCTGGGTGAACCCGACGAGATCGCAGGAGAGCACGGTGACGACCTTGCGTTCCTCATCGCTGCCTCCGCCGATCGCGCTCCCGCACGCCAGGCAGAACCGTGCGCGATCGGGGTTGGACTCACCGCAGTTCGGACACGTGCGCACGGGCTGAGTCTAGGACTCCCTCACCCGGGCCCCCCACGCCGGGTGTCGGCCGAACGGCCCATCGACGCTCAGGTTTCGTGCCTCCGGCGCCGATGACCACACAGGGATGAACGAGCTGACGCGAGTGCTCGTCGTGGGAGACGACCGGTTGTTCGGTGGCGCCGTCGCGCGCCTGCTCGAGGACGGCCACGGGGTCGAGCTGCTCGCCGTCGCCGCCGGACTCGACGAGGCCGAACAGCGATGCCGCAACGGCGACCGACCCGACGTCGTGCTGCTCGACCTCGATCTGGACGGCATCGAGGGAACGGACGCCACTCGCGTGCTGCACGCGGCCGCACCCGAGGCGAAGATCGTCGTGACCGCCGAGATGCAGAGTCCCGAGCGGATCGCGCTGGTGCTCTCCTCCGGGGCGTGCGGGTTCGTTCCCAGTGCGAGCGAGCCCAAAGATCTTGCCGCCGTCCTGCGATGCGCCGCGATGGGGGAGATCGTGATGCCCGTGGGCGATCTCCAAGAGGTCGTCGCACAGCTCGATGCCCGCAGAGCCTCACGCGCCGAGGCCCGGGAGGGACTCGATCGGCTCACGGTCCGCGAGCGCGAGGTCCTCGGGGCGCTCGCGCGCGGCGGTTCCACCGTCGAGGTCGCCGAGGAGTACGGCATCAGCCGGCTCACCGTGCAGAGTCACGTGAAGAGCATCCTCGCGAAACTCGGTGTCCACTCGAAGGTCGAGGCCGTCACGCTCGCGTGGCGCCACGGCCTCGCACCCACGTCGCGCACCGCGTGATGGCGGGTAGCCTTGGCCCCAGATGGCGACTGCCCACCGGGTCCTGATCGTCGACCCGCACCCGATCGTCCGCGGTGTCGTGCGGACGGCGTGCGAGGCGACGGGGACCCTCACCGTGGTGGCGGAGGCCGCGGATCTGGCCGAGGCGACGACCGCCTGCGAAGAGCACGAGCCCGACCTCCTCGTGATCGATCCCGACCTGCCCGGAACACGCGAGTTCGAGGCGGTGACGGCACTGCGCGAGGTCCGACCGGAAGCTCGCATGCTCGTGCTCGCCGCGACCGTGAACGGGACGCTCGTGCTGGATTGCTTGCGCGCGAAGGTGGACGGCTGCGTCGCGAAGAGCGCCGGCGTCGGACCGATCGCGGAGGCGATCGAGACCGTCGCCTCGGGAGGCCGCGTGTTCCCTCCGGGGTTCGAACGCGACGCGGTCGCCGCCCTCGGGCGATTCGCGAAGGCAGCCCGCACGCAGAAGTGGGCTTCCGAGACCCTGACGCCCCGCGAGCTGGAGGTGCTCCGCTTGCTCGCCGAAGGCCTGACGATCCGGCAGGTCGCAACCCGCGCGAAGATCTCTCCGCGCACGGTCGAGAGCCACGTGACGAGGCTGTACCGCAAGCTCGGCGTCGCGACGCGGGTTCAGGCGATCGCACGGGCGGCTTCCCTCGGGCTGATCGAGCTCGACCCCTCGGACGGAACGGGCTCGGTCGGCCGGTGAGGTGGACTTCGGTCTGGAGCTTCCGCGCGCACGGGGGTACGCTGGGACGACGGGGCCGCCCGATCATCGTTCGCCCCGTGTCAGGTGGTCCAACGTGGTGAAGCGCGCCGGTTCGACCCGATCGTCACGGACAGATCGTGTCGACATCGCGTTGATCGACCCGCTGCCGGTCGTGCGCGCGGGGATCGCGATGCTGATCGATGACCGGCCCGACATGGAGGTCGTGGCCGAGGCCGGGGACGCCGACGAGGGGCTCCTGCAGATCGCCAGGCTGCGCCGCACGACGCTCGTCACACTCGTCGGCCTCGGGCTCGACGGAGATCACGACGCGTTCTGGCTGATCCGTGAGCTCCGGGAGCGCTACCCGTCGGTGGCGATCCTCGCGGCCGGTGCGAAGTCCGACCCGATCGCGATCTCCCGTGCCCTGTTCGTCGGCGCCGACGGCTTCATCGACAAGAACCTCGACCCGGTCGACTTCCTCGAGGCGCTGCGAAGCGCCCACCACGGTGAGATGGTGCTCGCCGGCCCGCCGGTCGATGTCGTGGGTGAGATCGCCGAGGGGATCGAACGCCGTCGCGAGGTCGAGGTCCGGCTGACCGCCCGCGAGCGCGAGGTGCTCACCGTCGCGGCCGAAGGTCTCACCGCGAAGCAGATCGGGGAACGGCTGGGCGTCCGCGAGCGGACGGTCACGACCCATCTCGGCCGCATCTACGGCAAGCTCGGCGTCGGCAGCCGGCTCGCGGCGATCCGCGCTGCCGCGCGCTCCGGCCTCGTCAGCGCCGGCGGGCTCGACTGACCGCGACCGCGGTGCAGCGGCTCAGCTCGATCCCACGTCGCCTGTCTGCCGCATCCCTGCTCCTGGTCCTCGGGGGTGTCCTGGCCTCCGCTTTCCTCCTGAAAGTGCCGTGCGCCGAGGGATCGTGGGAGGACGGTCGACCGTACGAGCGCTTCTGCTACACAGACATCCTCGCGCTCCACGAGACCCGAGGACTCGACGCGGGATCCGTTCCGTATCTGGACGAAGCGAACGAGTACCCCGTCCTGACCGCAAGCGTGATGTACCTCACGACGCTGCCGGCAGGAAGCGACGGTGGTTATCTCACGGCGAACGTCTTGGTGTTGACTGCGTGTGCGTTCGCAACCGCCCTCATCCTGATCCGGTTGACGGGTGACCGAGCGTTGTTGTTCGTCGCGTCGCCATCCTTGGTGCTCGCGGCATTCCTCAACTGGGACCTGCTCCCGTCTTCCTCTCGACCTGGGCGGCCTTGTGTTTCGTCGAGCGGCGGGATCGCGCCGCCGGGTTCCTTGCGGGTCTCGGGGTGGCGGCGAAGCTCTATCCAGTCTTCGTGTGCGTTGCCTTCGTCCTGGATCGGTTCCGAACGGGGTCACGGCGCGCCGCCGGGACGATCACGGGATGGGCGCTCGCCGCGGTGCTCATCGTCAACCTGCCGGTCGCGATCGTGGTCCCTTCGGCGTGGAGTCTGTTCTTCCGCTTCAACACGACCAGGCCTCCGAGTCCGGGCTCGATCTGGTTCGGTGGGTGCGGGCGAACGGGCACGGTGGCGTGTGTCTCCGACGACGTCGTCGGCGCGCTCTCACTCGCTGCCTTCCTCGTCGTTTCGGGGTTCGTGTTCGTTGCCAAGCGTCGCCGAGAACCCGAGTTCGCCGGGTGGACGCTGGCATTCCCATTGCTCGTCGCCTTCGTGTTGACCAGCAAGGTGTACTCGCCGCAGTACACCCTGTGGTTGCTGCCGTGGTTCGCCCTCGTGTTCCCCGATGTCCGCACATGGGCCGCACTGGCCGTCACGGACGTCGCCGTGCACCTCTCCGAACTCTCGTGGCTCGGTGAGCAATCGGGGTTCGGAGGCGCCTCGTCGACGACGTTGCGCGCCGCGGTCATCCTCCGCGCCGCTGCCCTGATCTGGTGCCTGGTGCGTTGGGTGCGCATGCCCGCACAGCCGGTTGCTGTCCGCAGGCGCTCCCTCTCACCCAGGTCCGAGCTCCTCGGCTCCACCGGATGAGCGGACGAAGATGACTCCATCCTGGTCCTCTGCGAGGGTCGTCCACGACGGGTCGTCGGAGATCCGCGACAACAACTCCGATCCCTCCCGGGGTTCGATCACCGCGTCGACGCCGTATCGGTCGAGAACGTCCTGCCACCCGTCCCTGCCGTTCACGACGAGCGAGTAGTCCTCCCATACTCGCTCGGGGAACAGCTCGATCCGCGAGTCGACGAACACCGGCAGGTGCGGAGCCTCCAACTCGAACCACGAAGCCCACGGCTGGGCGACGAACGTCCTCGTTCCCGGAGGAAGTCCTTCCCGGGCGCGCTCCGTGAGACCCAGCGGAGCATCCTTCGGGAGCCAGAACGGGGCATCGCCCCCGCGCACGGCACCCGGGAGCAACAGCAGAACGGCGATCAGCAGCCCACCGGCGGCCACGGCGTTCGGAAGCATGCGCTGGTCATCGGAGCGCTGGGGCGAGCGCCGGCGCACCTCGCTGGTATCCGTGGGTGCCATCGTGGATGCGATCGCCACCGGAGCTGCCAATGCCCACCAGAGCACGGATCGATACGCGGTGAGCCCGAGGACGAAGAAGGCACCGAGCCAGGCGACGGTGGGCCACGGCGTCGGGCGATCGCTCCGCGCGAGGTAGACGGCGACGGAGAACCCGGACACGAGGAACAGAGCTCCCCACGGGTCGCCCAACGTCGGCGGTTCCCACTCGGTGATGAGGTCTCGGATCGTGTCGTTCGTCGCGATCTGAGCTACGTACTCGACGAGCCGAAACCCGAACGGGTTCACGAACACCGCCACGACGCATGCTCCCAACACGAGCGCTAGGCGCCGGACCATCGGACGGTCCGTGCGGATGTCCGCAACGACGCAGAGTGCGAGCACGACCGCGACGAGGACCACGCTTCCATGCACGTTGGCCCACACGAGGACGATCCCCGGCAGAGCCCACAGGCGACCGGGATGTGCGTGCCTCGTGGCGACGATCCACAAGGTCGCCGCGAACAACGGAACCACCAGGAGCTGCGGGCGGATCGTGAGTGCCGGGAGCGCAACGAGGGATCCGGTCACGGTCAGCAGCGCCGCCGCTCGGTTCGAGACGCCGCTCGCGCGGCACGCCAGCACGAGGAGCACCGCTGTGGCCCCCACGAGCAAGGCTCGGAGCGCGCCGAGAGCCGCCCAGCCGCCCCAGCGAAAGACGGACGCCAGCACGATCTGTGCTCCCCATTGCTGATCGATCCACGGACGCCCGGTCACGGTGAACGTGAAGGCGTCGACCCGAGGGATCGAATGGGAGTCGAGCAGGAACTCACCGAGTCGAAGCTGATACGCGAGGTCGGGCGAGGTCGCCCGTCGGAGCAGGACGGCGATCACCGGCAGGGCGACCGCAACGACGATCCACAGCTGGGAGGTCGTGATCCCCAGGCGCGAACCCTGCCCAGCGTTCTTCGCGGCCGGCACGACCACATCGTAGGTCAGGCAGGTCTGCCTCACACGCCTGCGACGACTGCAGTACGCAGAACAACGTACGGGGGTACCGGGCAACTCGGAATTCAAGTTCTCCCCCCCTGCGCCGTAACTTGAAGCGCGGCAAAAAACATCCGGTGAGAGCACGCGTGAAGCTCACCTCGGGGCGAAGTGCAAGGAGGTGAAGGAATGCTGACCAGCCTGTTCACTCGAGTGAAGGTGTGGCACGACGACCTGCGCGGTCGTGCGACCGAAGAGGGCGGCGCGACCGCGGTCGAGTACGCGCTCATGGTGGCGCTGATCGCGGCCGTGATCATCGTGTCGGTGACGCTGCTCGGAAACAACGCGGACACGAAGTTCGACTCAGTCGCGGACGCCGTCGGCAGCTAGGCACGGAAACGTACGAGGGCGACCACGCCGGTCGCTCACTCCGGCGGGGAGCGGAGCGAGGGGCCGGCGGCGGCACCGACGCCGGGGCATCGTCCCCGGCGTTCCCAACTCGGCGGAGTTCGTAACAGGGGTGAACGCGTGAACGGAACGCGGCGGATCGCGGACCGGATCGAGGATGAACGTGGTGTGGCGGCGGTGGAGTTCGCGCTGATCGCCGGGCTGCTGTTCATGATCGTGTTCGCGATCATCGTCTTCGGCATCGTCTTCAGCCAGTACCAGACCTTCCAGTCCGCGGCGCGCGAGGGCGCGAGGGTCCGGGCGGTCGGCGGATCCGAGGCCGAGGCGCTCTCGGCGATCCAGCGAGCCGCCGGCTCCGACTTCGACGCGATCACCGGATCGATCTCGATGGGAAGCTGTCCTGACTCGGCCGACTCACCCGACGCGTCCGTCGAGGTGTCGTGGTCCCAGCAGTTCGAGATCAGCATCCCGCTCGTCCCGAGCACCACGCGCACGGCCACGATCTCGGGCAGTTTCCGATGCGAGCAGGAGTCGCCGTGACGCTCGGACGCCCTCTTCGGCAACGTTTTCGCCCGGAATCAGAGGACGGGGCCACCGCCGTGATCGTCGCGATCTCGATCTTCTCGTTGTTGGCGATGGTGGTCCTGGTCGTGGACGTCGGTGCCTTGCTCGTGAGCCGACGCGCGATGGTCCGTGCCGCGGACTCGGCCGCGCTCGCCGCGGCGCAGTCGTGCGCACGTGCCTCCGGGGACGCGGAGGCGCAAGCGGACAAGTACGCCGGCGCGAACGCCGAGGTCCTCGGCAACTCGGGGTCGGACGGAGGGATCATCGCCGAGCAGAACTGCGGCAACGGTTCCGGCTATGTCACCGTCCGGTACACGACCACCCAGCCGTTGTTCTTCGCAGGTCTGTTCGGGGACACCGAGGGCGGCGTGTCGGCCGAGGCGACGGCGGTGTTCGGCGGGGCTCGCGCCTCGAGGCCCGTGCCGTTCGTTCTCGTGACCGGATCGTTCTCGTCCGGCAACTGCTCGATCCCCGAGGGACCGGGGGACTCCATCCCGGTCGGGGAGGAATGCGCCTTCTGGTTCGACAACGGCGGCGGGGGGGCGGCCGGTTTCGGCAACGGCCTCTTCGGTTCCCTGAACCTGAACAAATGGGACGTGCCCATCTCGCAGAACTGCGCGAGCAAGGACCTCCCCGGCAATATCGACTACGCGGAGGCCGGCGGCTATCCGGAGAACCTGTCCGTGAACTACCCGGATCCCACCTGGGTGTGCTCGGGCGACGGCAATTCCGAGCCTCTCTACGGCGCCCTCGAGGCGAACGTGGGAAAGATCATCACGTTCCCCCTCACGGAGGACGAGGTTCCGACCGATGGGAAGTTCAACGTGGTCGGATTCGCATCAATGACGCTGCTCGAGGTGGTTCGGGCGAAGGATGGCGCCGCCGGGGGCGACGCCGGCACCTGCGTGTCCACCGACACCTTCCTCGGGCCGAACGCCCCGACGGTCGACCTCGCCACCCTCTCCGGGACGGATTGCCCGGGGACCGTGCCGGACGTGCTCACGGGCCTCGAGGTCCGAGGCTGCGGTGGAGCGGGCAACGCCCTGTGCGCGCTCGGATCGGACTACGACTACGACGAGTCGACGCACACGATCACCTGGCGCTCGACCGACCCCCCGACAACCAATCCTCCGCGCATCAGCTTCGTGTGGGAGACCTTCGGCGTCTGCGGCGCTCCAGCCGCGTCGAACGACAGCGGCCACTGCGTGCGTATCGCCTGGGCCGAGAGCACGTTCGGAAGTGGTGGCGTCGGTGGCAGGCCGTTCAACGAACTGGGCGTCCAACTGTGCGAGCTCGACATCTCGGGTTCGTGCCCCGAGCAGGAATAGCGTCGTGATGATGCACGAAAGGAGCAGCCGAACATGAAGTCACGGAGCCTGATCGTGGCGCTCGCCGTATTGCTGGCCGTCGGGGCCACGGCGGCCGTCTTCCTCTACGTCAACAACGTCCGTGAGGACGCCCGCACGGGTGGCGAGCTCACGCCCGTGATCGTGTCCACGGTCGACATCGCGGCCGGGACTCAGCTCGACGAGCTGATCTCGGCGGACGGGTTCGTGCAGCAGGACGTGCCGACCGACGCGGTCGTGTCGGGCGCCGTCACGAGCCTGGACGAGCTCCAGGGTCGCACGGCCGAGCAGGCGATCCTCGCGAACGAGCAGATCGCCTTGGGGCGCTTGTCGGACACCGGCTCGGACGTTCCCGGCGGCACGCTCGGTCTGCGCGAGGACTACCAGGCGCTCTCGGTCAAGCTCACGCCCGAGCAGTTCGTCGGGCGTGCTCTGCGCGGGGGCGACCGAGTGTCGTTCTACGCGTTCCTCGGTGGTCTCGCGCTCGCCGACCTCAGCCTGGAGGATCTCGCTCGCGGGAAGGCGCCGGGCGAGTCGGGCGGCGGCTCCATCGAGCCCGCCACCGTGATGGTTGTGCCCGACGCGCGGGTGCTCGCCGTGACCCAGGCACCCACCGAAACGGATCCCGCCGCGGCGGACGAGGGCGACGTGCAGGAGGAACAGATCGTGACCCTCGAACTGACGCCCGAGGACGCCATGCGTTTGATCACCTCGCAGAACACCGGAAGCGTGTGGCTCGGCCTGATCCGTCCGGGCGATGAGGTCACGAAGGTGAAGCCCGTCGGTATCGCCCAGGTGGTCGGTCGGTGAGCGAGCCCTCCGTCTACGCGGTCGGCACCCCGCCGTCGTTCCGGCAGACCCTGGCGCGCGCGCTCGAGGTCGAGCAGGACGCCGTCGGCTGGGCCCAGAGCGCGACCGCGGCCGAAGAGGTGCTGCTGACGGCGGCCGACCCGGTCGACGTGCTCGTGCTCTCCCACGAGGTGAAGGACCCCGACGCGCTCGGCCTGGCCGAGTTCGTGGGGCGTTCGGCACCGGGGACGGCGATCGTCATGGTGCGCGACCACACCTGGAACGGGCTGCTGCCGGCAGCGATGCGGGCCGGGATCCGCGACGTCGTCGACATGACCCAGGGCAGCGAGGAGCTGCGCGACGCCGTCGAGCGAGCGATCGACTGGGCGCAGAACCTCCGGTCGGCGACCGAACACCGCGAGGTGAAGGGGGAGCGGGGCAAGATCATCTCCGTGTTCTCCTCGAAGGGCGGCACCGGGAAGACCTTCATGGTGACCAACCTCGCGACCGCGATCGCGGAGCTCACCGGTGAGGACACCGCGGTCGTCGATCTCGACTTCGACATGGGCGATGTCTTCACCTACTTCGGGCGTGAGCCCGAGGCCACGCTCGAGGATCTGATGCTGCTCGGCGAGGGCGCCGACGCCCGGACGATCAAGGACGCGGGGCTCAAGCTCGGCGACAACCTCTACGGCTACGGCGCGCCGGTCGACCCGGCGGTCGAGACGCCGGCGGGCGAGACGATCGGCAAGTACCTGCGGGCGCTGCGCGACACGTTCGGCTACGTCGTGGTGGACGCGTCCGTGGACTACTCGGACTCGGCGCTGGTCTGCTTCGACGTCTCCGACGACATCTGCCTGATCACCGGCCTGGACGTCGTAGGCGTCAAGCACCTGTCCAAGGCGCTCGACACGCTGCTCTCGATCGGCTTACCGCGCGACCGGTTCCGCGTCGTGCTGAACCGGGCCGATTCGAAGGTGGGCCTGGACAGCGCGGACGTCGAACGTGTCATGAACATCGAGGTGGACGCGATGATCCCCTCGAGCGTGAAGGTTCCGATGTCGTTGAACCGAGGCATCCCCGTCGTGATCGACGAGCCGGACGCGCAGGTCTCCCACAGCATCCGAGCGCTCGCCGGCCGGTTCACCGGAAAGCCCGTCGGCGAGGACCCGACCCCCGTACCCGAGACCAGTCGGAAGAAGTTCCGGCTGTTCGCTCGCGGATAGGCCCGAACAGAGAGGAACCCTCCCCATGTCCCTCGCAGACCGGCTCGCGAAAGCCCAGCAGCGCGACCGCATCGCTGAAGTGCGTTCCCGTGTGCAGGAGCGCCTCGTCGAGGTCCTCGGACCGCGCCTGTACGACTCGACCCTTTCGGACACCGAGCTCGAGGGCCTGGTCCACCAGCGGCTGCGCGAGCTGCTCGACGAAGAGGAAGCGCCGCTCTCGGCGCAGGAGAAGCTGCTGATCGTCCGGCAGATCGGGGACAGCGTCCTCGGACTCGGGCCGCTCGAGCCATTCGTGCGCGACCCGGAGGTCACCGAGATCATGGTGAACGGCTGGGACACGATCTATGTCGAGCGCGCCGGCAAGCTCTACTGGACCGGCGTGAAGTTCCACGACGAACAGCAGCTGCGTCGCACGATCGACAAGATCGTCGCGAAGGTCGGGCGCCGGGTCGACGAGTCGAGCCCGTACGTCGACGCGAGACTGCCCGACGGCTCGCGCGTGAACGCGATCATCCCGCCGCTGGCGATCGACGGCCCCTCCCTCACGATCCGGAAGTTCTCCGCCGATCCGTACGGCGCCGACGACCTGATCGGGTTCGGGACGATGTCCTCGCCCGTCTCGCAGTTCCTCGACGCGTGCGTGCGCGGTCGGGTGAACATCCTCGTGTCCGGAGGAACGGGTGCGGGGAAGACGACGACGCTGAACGTGCTGTCGTCGTTCATCCCCGACGACGAGCGGATCATCACGATCGAGGACGCCGCCGAGCTCCGTCTCCAGCAGCCCCACGTCGTGCGACTGGAGTACCGGCCACCGAACATCGAGGGCCGGGGCGAGGTCGCGATCCGCGACCTGGTACGCAACGCGCTGCGGATGCGGCCCGATCGCATCGTCGTCGGTGAGGTCCGCGGCGGCGAGGCGCTCGACATGCTCCAAGCGATGAACACCGGCCACGACGGATCGATCTCGACGATCCACTCGAACTCACCACGTGACGCGCTCTCGAGGCTCGAGACCGTGGCGATGATGGCGGGGATCGAACTATCCAGCCGTTCGCTGCGCGACCAGATCTCGAGCGCGCTCAACCTCGTCGTCCACCAGTCGCGCCTCAAGGACGGCTCGCGCCGCTTCACCCATGTCACCGAGCTCGTCGGGATGGAGGGCGACGTGATCACCCTGCAGGACATCTTCCTGTTCGATTTCGCCGCCGGTATGGACGGCGAGGGCAAATTCAAGGGGTCGTTGCAGGCGACCGGTCTGCGTCCCTCGTTCCTGGACAAGATGGCCGAACGCGGCGTGAGTGTGAAGCCGGAACTGTTCGCACCGCCGGCGCCCGCGCAGGCCCAGAAGCCACGGCAACGCGCGAAGCAGAAGGAGGCGTCGTGATCGGCGCCGCCCTCAGCGGCACGCTCGGCCTCGTGATCGTCGTGGCCGTGTGCTTCGCGGCGTTCGGAATGCTGTTCTGGATGATCCTCGGGACCGGCCTCCGGATGCGGGAGGAACGGCGGATGGCCGCGCGGATGCTCTTGGCGCGCAGTGGGACTCCGCGGGATCCGGAGTCCGTCGACGATGACGAGGTCGATCAGGCGATGTCGTGGATCCCGACGTCGGTGGCCCATGCCGGCGGCAAGGTCGCGACCGCCGGCGGCTTCGGCGTGTCGCTCGACGCGAAGCTCGAACAGAGCGGACTGCCGCTGCGTGGCGGGGAGTTCGTCGTCGTGACCGTCCTCGCCGCCTTCGGCGGCGGTGTGCTGTCGGTGGTGCTCGGTGTTCCCGTGGTGCTCGCTGCCTTGCTGGCGGTGGCGGCGGGCGCGATCCCCTACGTGATCGTCCGTCGGGCGATCTCCAAGCGCGACACGAAGCTGCAGGAGCAGCTCCCGGACGTGTTGACGATCCTCGCGAGCTCGTTGCGCGCTGGACACAGCTTCCTGCAGGCGCTCGACACGGTCGCGAAGGAGATCGACGAGCCCGCGGCCGCGGAGTTCAACCGGGTGGTTGCCGAGATCCGCCTCGGGCGTGCATCCGAGGAGGCGCTCGACGCGATGGCCGAGCGGATCGGCGTCGAGGACTTCACCTGGGCCGTCCTCGCGATCAACATCCAGCGTGAGGTGGGCGGCAACCTCGCAGAGATCCTCGACACCGTCGCGATGACGATCCGCGAGCGCCAGGAGATCCGGCGCGATATCACGACGCTGACGACCGAGGGACGGTTGTCCGCGGTCGTGCTGATCGCGATGCCGTTCGTGATCGCCGCCTACATGGGACTGGTGAACCCCGACTACATCGGGCTGCTGTTCACGACGACGCTCGGGTGGGTGCTCGTCGCGGGAGCCGTCGTCCTCATGGGTGTGGGCGTGGTCTGGATGCGAAAGGTCATCGACATCGATGTCTAACCTCTGGTTGTTCCTCGGGCTCGGGATGACCTTCGCGGCCATCGTGCTGGCCGGCGTCGCGCTCGATTGGTCGATCTCGGACCGGGAGCGCGCCGTGAAGCTCCTCGAGTCGCAGGTCGGCGAGGGTGCGGGTGCCAACCAGCGTGAGGACGAGCTGGAACAGCCGTTCACGAACCGGGCACTGCTCCCCCTCGTGGGCGCGGCCGGTTCGATCGCGAAACGCTTCACGCCCGTCGAGGCGCGCGAGCGCATGGCCCGCAAGCTCGTGCTCGCCGGCAACCCGCCGGGGTGGGACGCCGAGCGCGTCCTGGCGTTCAAGGTGCTCGGGGTGATCGGCGGAGCGGTCGGGGGACTCATCCTCGCGGGCATCGCGGGGTTCTCGGGGATGATCGTGATCGCGATGCTCGTCCTGCTCGGGTTCGTGGGGTTCGTCGGCCCCGACGCGATCCTGGACGGCAAGGTACGGGAACGTCAGCGGGAGATCCGCAACGCCCTGTCGGACACCCTCGACCTGCTCACGATCAGCGTCGAGGCGGGTCTGTCCTTGAACGCGGCGCTGTCCCGGGTCGTGCAGAACACGCCGGGAACGCTCTCGTCGGAGTTCGCGCGGATGTTGCAGGAGATCCAGCTCGGGGTCTCGCGTGCGGACGCGTTCCGCAGCCTCGCAGAGCGGACCGACGTGGAGGAGCTGAACGCGTTCACCCTCGCGATGATCCAGGCGGATGTGTTCGGTGTCAGCATCGGCAATGTGCTGCGCACCCAGTCCCAGCAGTTGCGGATCAAGCGCCGTCAGCGCGCCGAACGCGCTGCACAGCAGACTCCCGTGAAGATCGTGTTCCCCCTCATCATCTGCATCCTTCCGGCGCTGTTCATCGTGATCGTCGGACCCGGCGTGATCCGCATAATCGACAGTCTCTTCGGGTAAGGTCGCAGAGACGCCACAGTAGGGCGGACAGGGGAGACGGCGCTCCCCGAGGTGACCGGTGTGACGACTAGCCCGAAAGACCTAAGTCTTTCGGTCCTGAGCTACTACGAACGGCCCAACCCTTCGCCGTATGGTGTAGCTCGGAGCGACCGCGTATCGTTCCATGCGAGGAGCCATCCTCCCTACGGAGCCCGCAGGTGACGGCCAGGGTTCGCGGACATCCGTACGGTCCCCGTTGTGTGGCGGGCGGTAGGGGAACGAGAGGGAGAGTCGTTGCAGGGACGCGTTGAAGACGTTTCCACATCGGGGATCGGCGTTGCCGAGCGGCTGCGCACCGCGATCCCTCGATACGACACCGCGCTGCCGTCCGCGCGAGAGCGCTACGGCGCTCTCTACCGCCGGATGGCGCTCACCGACGCCCTGTCGATCGCGCTGGCCCTCGGGGTCTCTTACCTGATCCGATTCGGCTGGAACTCTCCGGAGCCGGAGTTCGTGGCCTTGTTCGTGGCAGCGCCGCTGTTCTTCGCCGGCGTTTTCGCGCTGTTCCGCCTCTACGACGCACACCACTTCACCCCGGTCGAGGAGTTCCGCCGGATCATCCTGGCCGTGTCCCTCGGCGTGATGGGGTTCGCCACGGTCTCGTTCTGGGCGAAGTCCTCGTTCGCCCGCGGCTGGATCGCGCTGACCTGGGGATTCACCCTCGTGTTCACCCTGTTCTCGCGCCGTGTGTGGCACTGGTACATCGGCCGCGCCCGCGAGCGCGGCGACCTGCGGTTCCGCACCCTCATCGTCGGCACGAACGAGGAGGCAACGCACCTGCACGACCTGATGGACCGACCCGCGCTCGGCTACACGCCGATCGGCTTCGTCTCGACCTCGGATGTGCCGCCTGCCGATACCCCTGGGCCCGTCATGGGTGGGGTCAGCGACCTGCGCGAGGTGATCCGCGAGTCCGGGGCCGACTGCGTGTTCGTGGCCTCGAGCGCACTCGAGACCCAGGAGATGGGTCACGTCGCCAAGGCGGTGCGGCTCGAAGGCGTCGAGGTCCGCGTCACGGCGACCTTGCCCCAGGTCCTGTCGACCCGCGTGTCGGCGCAACCGCTGGGCGGGTTGATGTCGCTGTCGCTGCGTCCGGTGCGCCTGACGGGAACGCAGGCGATCGCCAAGCGGCTGTTCGACATCGCCCTCTCGAGCTTCGGACTGCTGCTCACCCTGCCCCTGTGGATCGTGATCGCGGCCTCGATCAGGCTTTCCTCGTCTGGTCCGGTCCTGTTCCGCCAGCGCCGGGTCGGTCAGCGCGGCAGGCCCTTCACGATCCTGAAGTTCCGCACGATGGCGGCCGACGCCGAGGAGCGGCTCGCCGCGCTGCGCGAGCACAACGAGGCGGACGGCCCGCTGTTCAAGTTGAAGGACGACCCCCGTGTCACGCGCGTCGGCAAGTGGCTGCGCAAGTGGAGCCTCGACGAGCTCCCACAGCTCGTGAACGTCCTTCGCGGCGAGATGAGCATGGTCGGCCCGCGGCCGCCGCTGCCCGAGGAGGTCAGCGAGTACGAAGACTGGCAGTTCGACCGGCTCGAAGTGCAGCCCGGGGTCACCGGGCTGTGGCAGGTCAGCGGCCGTAGCAACCTGTCGTTCGACGAGTACGTGCGACTCGATCTGTTCTACATCGAGAACTGGTCGCTCGCCTACGACCTGTTCATCGTCGCGAAGACGATCCCACAGCTGGTGACGCGCCGCGGAGCCTACTGACGGGTGCGGGTCCTCCTCGTCTGCTCGTCGGGGGGGCATCTGCTCCTCCTCCACCAGTTGCGCCCGTGGTGGAGCGCGCACGAGCGACGATGGGTGACCTTCGACAAGCTCGACGCCGGGTCGCTCCTCGCCGGTGAGCGGGTCGCGTGGGCCCATCACCCGACCCAGCGCAACGTGCCGAACGCCCTGCGGAACCTCCGGCTGGCCTGGCGCCTGCTCCGCCGTGATCGCCCGGACGTGCTCGTCTCGAGCGGCGCGGGGGTCGCGTTCCCCTTCTTCGTGATCGCCCGCCTCCGGGGGATCCCGACCGTCTACGTGGAGGCCTACGAGCGGATGGACGCCCCCTCCTTGACCGGGCGGTTGTGCTACCCGCTGAGCACCCTGTTCGTCCTCCAGTGGCCCGAGCAGAAGCGGTTCTATCCTCGTGGGCACGTGATCGGAACCCTGCTCTAGGAACGAGGCCCAGCGACCGAGGCCATACACACGAGGAGTGTGCGACCCCTTCCCCATGACCACCGTGTTCGTCACCGTCGGCACCGAGACCTACCCGTTCCAGCGGCTGATCGGGTGGGTCGACACCTGGGCCGGATCCGCGGCCGCCGAGGGGGCCCGGGTCATCGTCCAGTACGGGACCGCACGTCCGCCGGTCCACGCCGAGGGGCACGACTACCTGCCCTTCGACCGTGTCCGGTCCCTGCTCGAGGAAGCCGACGCGGTCGTGTGCCACGGCGGCACCGGCAGCGTGATGCTCGCGCGCGCCGCCGGCCGGCTGCCGATCGTGGTGCCCCGTCTGGGGTCTGAGGGCGAACACGTCGACGATCACCAGGTCGAGTTCGCGCAACGGCTCGCGGGACTCGGGAAGGCCGTCCTCGCCGCGAACGAGGCAGACCTGACGAAGCTGCTGGATGCGGCCACTTCCGGCGCCAGGTCGTTCCGCGCGGAGTCCGGTGACCCGAACGTCACCGAAGCGATCGCTCGATTCGCGAGCCTCGTCGACGGCGTGGTGCCCGGCGAAGGGGGGTCGGGGGCATGAGCACCGCCAGGGTGCGCGTGCTGTTCATCGGCGGGTGGGGGCGCAGCGGGAGCACCCTGCTCGATCGGTTGCTCGGCCACGTGCCGGGAGTGGTCTCGCTCGGCGAGGTTCGGGAGATCTGGCTCCGCGGCGTCGTGGAGGACCGCCCCTGCGGCTGCGACCGGGCGTTCTCCGCGTGCCCGTTCTGGACGGAGGTGGGCGAGCGCGGCTGGGGTGGATGGAACCAGCTCGACGTGCACCGCGCGATCGAGCTGCAGAACGAGCTCGACAAGCCGTGGATGGTGCCGTTGCTCGCGATGCCGGGCGCGGCGGCGAGGGTCCGTCCCGGCACCCGCTCGCAGGTCGACACGTACCGGGCGATCCTCGACACGCTGTACGGGGCGATCGCCGAGACCGCCGGTCCGGACACACGCGCGCTCGTCGACTCGACGAAGATCCCCTCGCACGCGTACCTGCTCCGCTCGGTCCCCCGGGTCGACCTTCGGATGCTGCATCTGGTGCGCGATAGCCGCGGCGTCGCCTACTCGTGGCGCAAGCTCGTGCAGAAGAAGGTGTCGAAGGGCGATCCGGCCTACCTGCCGCGGTACGGGGTCGCCGGGTCGGCGGCGCGGTGGCTCGTGTACAACGCCGAGACTTCGGCGATCGCGCGGCTCGGGGTTCCGTACGCGTTCATGCGCTACGAGGATCTGATCGCCGATCCCGCCGGGCAGACCCAGCGGGCACTCGCGCTCGCCGGGGTCGTACCGGCGGCAGAGGACCTCGAGTTCCTCGACGGCCGGGAGGTCGAGCTCGCGCCCAGCCACACGGTGGAGGGCAACCCGATGCGCTTCACGTTCGGCCGCCGGACCCTCCGCGTCGACGACGAATGGCGTGCGGCGCTGCCCGCCCGCGACCGCATCGCGCTCACCGGCCTCACCCTGCCGGGACTGATCCGCTACGGGTACGGCGTCCGGGGACGGAACGGGACGTCGGTCCCGACGCCTTCGAACCTGGAGCAGGGCGCACCGTGAGCGCCGGCGCCCCTGCCTCCACGCCGGTGCTCTACGTGGGTGGTGCGGGCCGGTCGGGGAGCACCCTCCTGGACCGGATCGTGGGCCAGGTTCCCGGAGCCGTGTCGCTCGGCGAGGTCGTGCATCTGTGGGCGCGGGGGGTGCGGGACGACGAACGATGCGGGTGCGGCGAGGCGTTCTCCGCCTGCCCGTTCTGGACGAAGGTCGGGGACCTCGCGTTCGGTGGGTGGGACCGGATCGACGTGAACGAGGTCCTGGCGCTGCAACGCGCGGTGGATCGCAATCGATACGTCCCCCTGTTGCTGGCGCCGCGGACCGAACCGCGGTTCCGGGCGGCGCTCGAGCGGTACGGCTCCTACGTCGGCCGCGTGCTTCGGGCCGCGCGGGACGCGAGCGGTGCCGAGATCGTGATCGATTCGAGCAAGCATCCCAGCGCGGCCTACCTGTACCGGGCCGTCCCCGAGATCGATCTCCGGGCCGTCCATCTCGTCCGGGATCCACGGGGCGTGGCGTATTCTTGGACGAAACAGGTGGTCAAGCCCGAGATCGTGGGCCGCGACGAGCTGATGCCCTTGTTCCGGCCGGCGACGATGGCCGGGTGGTGGATCGGCTTCAACCTCCTGTTCGACCTGCTTCCCGTGACGGGGGTCCCGACGATGCTGGTGCGGTACGAATCGCTGATCGAGCGCCCGCGGGCACAGACCGAGCGCGTTGTGCGGTTCGCTCGTCTCCGCGCCGGGTCCGATGCTCTCGACTTCGTGACCGAGGGTGCGGGTGCGGCCGCCGTCGAGCTCGCGAGCGACCACACCGTCGCCGGCAATCCGATGCGGTTCGCGACCGGGCGCATCGACCTCGAGCTCGACGAGGCGTGGCGTCGCGAGCTGCCGGAGGCCGACGCGCGGATGGTCTCGCTGCTGACCCTTCCCCTGCTGCGCCGGTACGGCTACCGGAGGGACCCGTGAGCGACGGCGACCGCTGGCCGCGGGTGACCGCGATCGTTCCGACCCACGACCGAGCCGAGCTGCTCGCACGGGCCGTCCGCAGCGTGCAACAGCAGGACTACCCGGGTGAGATCGAGATCCGGATCGTGTTCGACCAGCAGGAACCCGAGCCGCCACGGGTGCCTGATGTCGCCGGCCGCACGATCACGCTCTCGGAGAACGAACGCAGCCCCGGCCTGGCCGGGTCCCGCAACACGGGGGTGCTCGCCGCGACGAGCGAGTTCCTCGCGTTCCTCGACGACGACGACGAGTGGCTCCCCTCCAAGCTCCGGCTGCAGATCGAGGCACTCCGGGCCCACCCCGATGCATCGCTCGCCACGTGCGGCATCTACGTGGTCAACCGCGGGCGCGAGATCGTCCGCCGCCCGCCCGGGCCCCGGGTGACGCTCGACCACCTCACCCGGTCGCGACGGATGGAGGTGCATTCCTCGACCCTCGCGATGCGCCGCGACCGGCTCGTCGAGGAGATCGGTCTCGTCGACGAGGAGATCCCCGGGAGCTACGGCGAGGACTACGACCTGCTGCTGCGGGCCGCGAAGGTCGCACCGATCGTCGCGGTTCCCGAGCCGCTCGCGCGTGTCCACTGGGCGGGATCGTTCTTCGCCGACCGGTGGGGGACGATCGTTCCTGCGCTCGAGTACCAGCTCGACAAGCATCCCGAGCTCTCGCGGGATCCGCGCAACCTCGGACGGATGTACGGTCGGATCGCGTTCGCGCACGCGGCGTCCGGTGACCGGGACGAAGCGCGCCGGTGGGCGAAGCGCTCGATCCGGCTCGACCCCCGCCAGCCTCGCGGGTACCTGGCCTGGGCCGTGTCCACCGGTGCGGTGCGTCCGGCGTGGGTGGTCAAGGCGGTCAATGCGACGGGGAGGGGCGTATGAGCTCGGTCGGCCTCGCCGTCGGCCCGCGTATCGGCGCTCCCCGCCTGCCCTATGGCTGGCCCTTCTACGTTGTGTTCGTCGGGTTCGCTTTCTGGTGGGTCCTCGGGTTCGGGGTGTTCGTCTGGTTCCTGATGGGCGCCGCGATGGGGCTTTCGCTGGTGATGCGCGATCGGGTCGAGGCACCGAAGGGGTTCGGCGTGTGGCTGCTGTTCCTCGGCTGGATGCTGTGCTCGGCGATCATGCTGGGCGAAGCGGGGCGCCTCGTGCCGTTCGGGTTCCGGGCGTTGCAGTACATCAGCGCCACGCTGTTGCTCCTGTACCTGTACAACGCGCCGCGCGAGCGGATGTCGGACAAGGCGATCGTGATGTCGGTGGCGGCCCTGTGGTCGATCGTCGTGCTCGGCGGCTTCCTCGGGGTCGTGCTGCAGGGGTTCGAGGCCGCGAGCCCGACGGAGCTGGCGCTGCCCGGCGGCCTGACCTCCAACGACTGGGTCCGCAACATGGTCCACCTGGAGTTCGCGCAGGAGTCGGAGTTCCTCGGCTACACGGCGCCGCGGCCGAAGTTCCCGTTCGAGTACACGAACGACTGGGGGGCGGCGATCGCGCTGCTCACCCCGTTCGCGATCCTCGGGTGGAAGTACCTGCGCACGCGTTCGGCGCGCAACCTGGCACGCGTCTTGCTGGCTCTCGCGGTCGTCCCGGTGATCCTGTCGATGAACCGAGGGCTGTGGGTCTCGCTGTCGATCGGCATCCTGTACGCCGCGCTCCGGATGGCCCAGCAGGGGCGGGGCAAACCGCTCGGCTACCTGCTGCTCGGCGTGGCCGTGATCGGCATGCTCGTGCTCTTCAGTCCGCTGCGCGGTGTGATCGAGGCGCGGATCGCCACCGGCCACAGCGACGAGGGGCGCTCGACCCTGTACGAGGAGGCCGCGACGGGCATCGCCGCGTCGCCCCTGTTCGGGTACGGGTCGCCGCGCGACTCCGAAGAGAACTCGAACCTGCCGTCGGTGGGAACGCACGGGCAATTCTGGCTCGTGGCGTATTCGAACGGGATCCCCGGGATCGTCTTCTACGTGTCGTGGTACCTGATCGCGTTATGGAGGATGCGCCGCGCCCGATCCGATCTGGTCCTGTGGTGCCAGGTGGTGGTGCTGATCGCGACGGTGCAGCTCGCGTTCTACGGCCAGTTGCCCGCCCAGCTGATGATCACGATGGTCGCGATGGCGCTCGGACTCCGCGCCGTCCGTGACGAGACCGCGATCCTCGAGGAGGAACGCCTCGCCGGGCTGCGCGCCGAAGCCGGTCTGTCCGGTAGCGCGGCGGCCGGCTCGTGAGCGACGCCGGCGCGACGACGCCGGCCGCGTCGACGACGGCCGACCCTCTCCGGTGGCTCGCCTCCGTCCTCTGGCCGGCTGCCCGTGTGCGCGCGGAGCTGGGGTCGCCACGGGTGGGCACGACGGCCGTCGCGTCGTACGCGATCGTGCCACGAGCCTCCGCTCCACGCCTGCTCGTGCCGGCCGGTGCGCCGCGGGCCGCCTCCGCGTCGCTCAATCAGTTCAACCACGGGATGGGAGCGACGGCGCGGCTGCGCAAGTCGGCGGCCGGCGCGGCCTTCCGTCTCGGCGTCGGCGCGCGTCTGTCCGCCGGCACCCTGCACATCGTGCTGCGCGCGGATGACGGCGTGTCCGCGGCGGGGAACGACGAGGCGATCGAGCCGTTCCTGCGAGAGACGCTCGGTGTACCGGACGCGGTGCTGTCGATCACCCTCGGCAGCGTACGGCCCAACGCGAAGCCGGTCGTGCAGGTGCTGCGGCCCTCAGGTCGGGTCGTTGCGTTCGCCAAGGTCGCCTGGAACGAGCTCACGCGCGCCCTGGTTGACCGCGAGAACGAGGTCCTCCGCGCGTGGAGCGATGCGCCGCCCCGGAACTTCGACGTCCCGGCACCGATCGGTCTCGTCGCGTTCGGAGGGTTCCCGGTCGGGATCGTGTCGCCCGCCCCGCAACCCCTCGTGCGGCGGGGCCCGAGGGGCGTTCCCCTGGAGGTCGTCCGCGAGATCGCGGATCGCGAACGGACCACGCCGCGGAGGATCGTGGACGAGCCCGGCTGGGCGGACCTGCGCCATCGGATCGAACGTTCCGGAGACGGGTCTGTGCAGGCCCGGGCCCGAGTGATCCTCGACGCGATGGAACGCCACCTCGCCGGCACCTCGGTGCCGTTCGGCTCGTGGCACGGCGATCTCGCTCCCTGGAACACCACGTGGTGGCGAGGACGGTGGACCGTGTGGGACTGGGAGCGCGCCGCGGCCGGCGTTCCGGTGGGGCTCGACGCGGTGCACTGGGAGGTGCAGGTCGCCTCGCACGCGAGCGGCCGCGACCTCCCGCGTGCGCTCGGCCTCGCGCGCGGTGCCGTCGTCGAGGCGCTGTCCGAGCTGCGGGCAGGGGACCCCGACGCCGTGCTCTCCTGGTACTTCGTCGAGCGGCTCGCGCGCTACGAGGAGGCCCGCGCCGCCGGAACCCTTCCCCCCGGCGACCGTGCTCCCGAGGGGGCGCTCGCCGTGCTCGAGGGGCTCGCCTGATGGCCGGGCGAAGCGAGACCCGCCTGCCCGACCCGGTCCGCAAGGCCGCGAAACGCGCCGGCCAGCGTGTCGCTCTCGCGACGAGCGGGATGCGGGTGCTGCCGGACTTCCTGATCGTCGGCGCGCAGCGCGCGGGAACCACCTCCCTGTATCGCTATCTCGCCGAGCACCCGAACGTCGCGCGAGTCGTGATGGGCAAGGGCGCGCACTACTTCGACGAGAACTACCTCCGGGGACTCGACTGGTACCGGGGCCATTTCCCGACCCGCGGGACCGCCCGTCGCGTGGAGCGCAAGACCGGGCACCCGCTCGTCACCGGGGAGGGAGCGCCGTACTACCTGTTGCACCCCGCGGTTCCGGAGCGGGTCGCCGCGACGGTTCCGCAGGTGCGCATCATCGCGATGCTGCGCGACCCGGTCGAGCGGGCCTACTCCCAGTACCAGCACGAGAAGGCCCGCGGCTATGAAGACCTGTCGTTCGAGGACGCCCTGGCGGCCGAGCCCGAGCGGCTCGCGGGGGAGCGCGAGCGGCTGCTCGCCGATCCCTCGTACGAGTCGCAGAGCTTCCAGCACCACTCGTACGCGACTCGTGGCCTCTACCTCGACCAGCTGCGAGCCTGGGCGCAGCACGTGCCGTCCGAACGAACCCTGATCCTCGGCAGCGAGGAGTTCTTCGCCGAGCCGGACGCGGGCTTCGCGCGGGTGCTCGCGTTCCTCGGTCTGCCCCCGCGTTCGTTGGGCGAGTACGGCAAGCACAACGCGCGCCGCTACACCGACATGCCCCCGGCCGCCCTCGAGCGTCTGCTCGAGACGTTCCGCGAGCCGAACCGTGCGCTGTTCTCCTTCCTGGGGAGGGAGTGTGCCTGGCGCTCGTGACGATCGGGTGCCGGGCGAGCCGGCATCGGGCCATCGCGCCGCGGACCTGGCGACGCTGGCCCGCGGTGGCCTGCTGAACCTCGTCGGCGCGATCGCGAGCGGGCTGTGCGGTTTCGGCCTCGTCGTGGTCTTGACGAGGGGTCTCGGCGCCGAGCGTGTCGGCGCGTTCTTCGTCGGGGTCGCGCTGTTCCAGATCCTCGCGAACACGGCCGAGCTCGGGTCGGACACCGGGCTCGTCCGGATGATCGCTCGCCACCGAGCGCTCGAGCGCCCGGACGAGCCCCGCCGGACCCTGCCGATCGCCTTCGTCCCGGTCGCGCTCGTCGGCGTGATCTTCGGCGGCGCGATGATCGTGTTCGCACCCGAGCTCGCCCGGGTCTTCTCGCGGAACTCCCCCCCGGCGCTCGTCGAGCCCTACGTGCGCTGGTTCGGGGTGTTCCTGCCCGTCGCGACGCTCCTGACGGTCACCCTCGCGGCCACGCGCGGTTTCGGGACGATGCTGCCGACGGTCGTCGTCGACAAGATCGGCAAGCCGTTGGCCCAGATCGTCCTCGCGCTGATCGCGGTCGCGCTCGGCGGCGAGGCGCTCGGCGTGTCGCTCGCCTACACGGTGCCGATGTTCGCCGGCATGGTCGTGGCGGTGGGCTGGCTGGCGGCGCTCGTCCGCCGCTGGGAGGCCTCCCGCCGGGACCCGGTGCAGGTTCGGCGGCGTTGGAACGAGCTCGCGGGGGAGTTCTGGCGCTTCACCGCCCCGCGCGGCTTCGCCGGGTTCTTCCAGGTGGGCATCCTGTGGCTCGACACCTTGCTCGTCGCCGCGCTCGCGTCGACCACCGCGGCGGGCGTGTACGGGGCGGCGACCCGGTTCATCCAGGTTGGGACGTTCGCCAACGTCGCGATCATCCAGGCGATCGGACCGCGGCTGTCGGAGGTGCTCGCCCGCGACGAACACGGCCGTGCCCAGCACCTCTGGCAGGGGGCGACGGCGTGGCTGATGCTCCTCGTCTGGCCCTTCTACTTCACCTTGATCGTGTTCGGCTCGACGGTGCTGGGCATCTTCGGCCCCGGGTTCGCACGGGGTGCGACGGCGCTCGCGATCATCGCCGGCGCGAGTCTGATCGCGAACGGTGTCGGCCCGGTCGACATCGTGCTGCTGATGGGTGGCCGCAGCGGGTGGCAGATGGCCAACACGGTGATCGCTCTCTCACTGAACATCCTGCTGAACCTGTTGCTGATCCCGCCGCTGGGGATCGAAGGAGCGGCGATCGCCTGGGCCGTGAGCCTGCTCGCCAACAACCTGTTGCCGCTCGTGCAGGTCTGGGTCTTCGACCGGCTGCACCCGTTCGGGCGCTCGTGGCTCCGCGTCGTTATGGCGTCCGTCGCCTGTGTGCTCGTTCCTTCGGTCGCGGTGCGGATCGTCGTCGGATCGAGTGTGACCGCCTTCCTCGCCGCATCGATCGTCGGGTACTCGGCCTATCTCGCCGTCGTCTGGCGCTCGCGGCGTGTGCTCGAGCTCGATGCCTTCCGCGAGGCGATCAAGCGCCGGGGTTCGAAGGCGTGAGCGCGCCCGCGCCGGGGGACCGGCTCGACTGGCTCACCTCCGTTCTGTGGCCCACGGACACGGGGGGCCGCGCGATCGTGGGTGGCGACCGCGCCGGTGCTGCGAACGAGTCCTACCTCCTGGTCCCGGATCGGCGGCGGGCGCGCTTCCTCGTCCCGGCCCGGCCGCGCCGCGCCGCCGCGGCGAGCGTGCGGGCCTACAACCGTCTCCGGGATCCGCGCACCCGGTTCGCCCGCGCGGCTCTCGGGGCGGCGCTGGCCACCGGGATCGCTCCCGTCGCGTTGCGCGACCGGCTCACGGTCGTGTCCGAGGAGGGCGGGCCGAGCCTTCTCGAGCACCTCCGGACCGAGGTGTTCGGCGGCCGCGACGTCGTCGCGGCGATCGGCGTCGGGAGCCCCGGCCCCTTCCGCAAGCCCGTGCTGCAGCTCTTCTCGTCTCGCGGCGTTCCCGTCGGCTTCGCGAAGGTGGGATGGAACGAGGTGACCCGCGAGCTCGTCGCGACCGAGGCCGACCTGCTCGCGCGGTGCGGGCAGGCCGCGTCGTCGTCGTTCGCGACCCCCGAAGTGTTGCACCGTGGCCGATGGAACGATCTGGAGCTGTCGGTCGCCGCTCCGCTGCCCGTCGGGGTTCGCCGATGGCGGCCGTGGAGGGCGCTCCCGCCCCTGGACGTGACGCGGGCGATCGCCGACCTCGCCGACGGAGGTGCGCGCGACGAGACGCTCGCGGGTTCGTCGTACTGGACGGGCGTGCGCGAACGTCTCGCCGTCCTGCGCGCGCCGGAACGCTCGGGAGCGAGGCCGGCCCCGAGGGCTGAAGGGTCGCTCGTCGAGGTGGCGGACACGCTCGCCGACGCGATCGAGTCCCGCGCGGGGGACCGAACGGTCCGCATCGGCGCCTGGCACGGGGACTGGTCTCCGTGGAACTTCGCGCGCGACGACGGACGCTTCGTCGTGTGGGACTGGGAACACGGTGGTCTGTACGCACCGCTCGGGTTCGACGTCCTGCACTTCCACTTCCAGCTGGCGTTCATCGGGGACGGACGCGACCTCGACGTCTCGCTGTCGGAATCGGCCGCGGCGGCGGGCCCGGCGCTACGCTCCCTCGGGATCCCCGACCCTGAGGCCGTCGCCTCGCTGCACGCGCTCGAGCTCGTCCTTCGGTACGAAGGGGCACGCCGGGCCGGATCGGGCACCAACCCCCGGTTCCACGGTGCGGCCCTCGCCGCCCTTCGGGAGCGCGTCCCCCGCTGATCCGGGCGCGTTGGTCAGTGTCCGCGGGTGCGGAAGTACGCGCTGCGAGCCACCGAGCCGAACGCGGACAACGAGCGGGGACTCGAATCGACCCACCACGGATAGATCGAGTCCGAGTGGAAGTAGACGAACGCACGGATCTTCGGGAACCGCCGCTTCATCGAGGTCTTCGCCTTCAGGAACCACCGACGCTTCCGCCCGTCCTTGCGCCGGTCTTCCTGGACGCCGGTCTCGCCCACCATCATGGGCTTGTCGAGCTTGACACCCCACCGGTAGAAGTCGGTGAAGATCTCGGCGAAGCTGCGCCACTTCGAGCCGCGCTTGCCCGGGAACCAGTTGTAGCCGTCGGCGCACAACCAGTCGACGTACCGTTTCCCCGGATAGAAGCGCTGGGCGCGCCCCTCGGTGAAGGCCCAGCCGTTCGGGCACCAGCTCCACGCCGCGTTTGTCGCTCCGCGCCGGACGAAGATGTCGTGGACGTGCCGCCACGCCTTGATGTACTGGCTCGGGCTCGCGATCAGCTCCGGCTTGCCGTCCATCTCCCAGAAGAACCGGAGGATCACCGGCGCTCCGAGCTCCCGGACCGCGTCGGCACGCTGACGGATCATCGTGTCGTAGCGGCCGCCTGCGATCGCGCCCGCCGAGGTGCCGTTCCAGGAGATCATCGGGATACCCCCGCGCCGCAGGCTCCACGGCTCGCGCCAGGTCGGGAACGGCTTGTCGAACGCGTAGTAGAAGTGATTGACGTCGAGCTGGCGTCCGGTCTTGCGTTCGAGGTCGCGGATCGCGAACTTCTGCTCGTCCATGCTCCATCCGGTCCGGGGATTCACCCACGAGCCGAACAGCGACCCGCGCTTGGGGACGAGCCCCGCGACCCGCTCCCGGATCTCGACCCCACCCCGGCGGACCAGCTTCGCCTCCGCGCCGGTGATGCCCG
This sequence comes from Actinomycetota bacterium, assembly GCA_040881665.1. Lineage (NCBI taxonomy): Bacteria > Bacillati > Actinomycetota > Actinomycetota bacterium. Next base: position 676,489 of record JBBECT010000005.1, on the reverse strand, counting down.
ACAGCACCAGGGCCGTGGTGAGCGCGGCGACGATCGCGACCGAGGGTGTGCGCCGACGTCGTTCGGTTGGGTTCATCACGATCCCCCTGCGGTTCCTCCCCGTGCGTCTTTCGGGGTATCGGCGTGCTCACACGGGCCTTGAGCAGGGGGGATGCGTGCCGGAGAGGAGGGAGCGGGATCGGTTGTACGGCAGTGGATAGCCTGAGAGAGGTCCGGTCAGAGGAGCGGGATGAACGGTCTCAGCGGCGCTTCGAGCGCGCGCCGCGGCCGGAGCGGGCCGACGACTCGGACCCGCTGCCGTTGCCCTCGGTCGGTGCCTCCGGATGCTGCTCGTACATCTCGTAGCTCTGGTAGCCGTACGAGCTCGGCGCCTTCGAGGGGTCGAAGTTGTTGAGGACGGCTCCGAGCACGGTCGAACCGATCCGATCGAGCTCCAGCCGGGCTTGCGCGATCGCGCCGCGAGGGGTGCTCTCGGAGTCGGTCACGAGGATCACGCCGTCGACATGCGGTGCGATCGCGAGGCTGTCGGCGACGGCCAGCATCGGCGGGCCGTCGATGATCGTGATGTCGCTGACCTTGCGGCACTCGTCGATGAAGTCCTGCATCCGGTGTGACTGCAGCAGCTCGGCCGGACGCTCGGGGATCGGTCCGGAGACGAAGACCCACAGGTTCTCGATCCCGGTATCGCGCGGGCCGATCCGGATCGTCTCGTCCTCCGCCGTGAGGATGTCCGACAGACCTCGCGAGTTCGGCAGCCCGAAGAACTGATGCAGGCGAGGGCGACGCAGGTCGGCCGAGACGAGGACGACCCGCTTGCCGGCGTTCGCGAGGCTGACGGCGAGGTTGGCCGCGGTCGTGCTCTTGCCTTCTCCGGCGAGGGCGCTCGTGATCAGGACCGTCTTGACTCCCTGCCGGCCGGCCATCGCGAGGATCGTGGTCCGCAGGGATCGGTAGGCCTCGGAGCTGGAAGCCTTCGGGTCGACGACGCTGATCAGCTTGGTCGAGCGGCGGTCGGTCCATCCATCGATCTGCGGAACGATCGCGAGCACCGGCGCGGCGAAGGCTTCCTCCAGATCCTGCCGGCTTCGCGCACGCTCGTCGGTGCGTTCCCGAAGGAACGCGAGCCCGATCCCGAGGAAAACGCCCAGGAACAGCCCGGCCGCGATGTTCAGCTTGTGATTCGGACTGCTCGGGTTCGCTGGGATCGCTGGCGTCCCGAGGACGCTGCCGGGGTTCGTGTTCAGTTGCAGGAACTGGATCGTCTGCTCCCACTCGGTCTCGAGCCCGAAGATCGCCTCCTCGGTCGTGGCGCTGTCCGCGGCGTCGTTCAGGTCTTCGATGACTTCCCTGAGGGTGGCCGTCGACGCCTCGATCCGCACCTTCCGGTCAGCCTCGGCGAGGGTTTGCCGGTATGCGAGGTAAGCGTCCGCAACCGCCTTCGCGCCGGCGGCCGCATCCTCCGGATCGGTATCGGTGTAGGTGATCTCCAGGATCTGCGACTCCGTTGGGAACGCGACGGCCGTATGACGCTGCACGTTCTGCGGGTCCGTGCGCAGGGTTCGGGCCGCGATCTCCTCGACCTCGGTGGAGCCGGCGATCTCCTTCTCGGTGTCGAGGTTGACGAGCTCGGCGACGCTGCTCGAGCCGAGCTCGCTCACGTCGACACCCGTCGGCTGCACGAGGACCGTCGCCTTGGATGAATACGCGGGCGTGCGGGTGAAGCTATAGGCGGCCGCCAGGCTCACGGCGGCGAGGATGCACAGGGCGATCGTCTTCTTCTGGTTGCGGAAGACCTGCAGGTAGGCGCGAAGGTCGATCGTGCCCTCAGGGGTCTCCGAGCGGCTGGTGCTGTAGTGCTCGGGGGGCATCCGGATCCTCTCGTCCCTCGGTCGTCACTCTACGCCGGCCCACGCCCGGGGGGTGACGGGAGCGTTCGACCTGGTCAGTGTACGGAGGGGTCCGTACGTGAACAACCACCCCCATGCCTGACGCCCGACGCCGGCGTGTGTGCTTCCCGTGGTGCTTCGGCATCCGGGCGAGCGACCTCAAGGGTGCGGCGGATCCGAAGCCGTCGAACCGACGCTCGGTCAGTGGCCGACAGGCTCGAGGACGCGGCACTCGGCGCAGGCGCGGCCGCCGGTCTCGAGGGTGTGCGCGCAGTCGGCTCGATCGGCCGCGAGGAAGGCCGTCGCCAGCCATCCTTCGGCTTCGTCCAGCTGCCCCGCGGCCACCGAGTCGGCGAAGGCCGTGGCGAGACGGTCGAGTTTCGTGTTCCTGCGCATAGGGTAGGTATCGGCTCGTGCCTGGGAGGGATTGACCCGGATGCCGGCGTTTCAGCCTTTCGGCCTATATCCGCTGGCAGGGGGGACGACCATCGTCGGTTCTATTGCCCCCACCTGGGTGCAACAGCTAGTATGCTCGGACTACGAGAAATGCCCGACCGGGAGGCGCCCCTCCGGGCGGGCGAGAAAGGCAGAAGGCATATGAAGCGGGCAACAGCAGTCATCGGTGCGATGGTCGTTTCGGCGACCATGTTCTTGATGGTGACGGCGGGAACCGCGACGGCCGCCTGCAACGATTACCCCCCGAAGCCCAACTGCGTTGAAGCGGCTGGCGACTCGAACAACGCGAACAACGCGAACAACGTCGTCAAGTCCGCGGGAGACACCGCCTTCACCGGCGGCGATGTCTCGATGTGGATGGTCCTTCTCGGGGTGTTGATCGTTGCAGGTGTGGCAACGCTGATGATCGCGCGCCGGCGTTCGGCCGCGACGCACAGCGAGTAGGCCGCCCGCACCCATCGATCGTTCGGAAGCCGGGTCTTCGCGACCCGGCTTTCCGCGCGTCCGGAGACGTCGGCCGGGTCCGATGTGGATGGGTCGCGCGGAAGGTTCAGACCGTGGGTTTATGAAACCCAGCGGGTGAGGTTGCGCCACCAACGACCCGGAACCGGTGCCGAGAAGTCAACGTCGACCTCGACCCGCGCTCCCGGCTCGCCCTCCCACACGGCGATCCCGTCTCCGAGTTCGACCCCGTCACCTGCGTGCGTGAACGCCATCCCGTCCGGCGGACGGATCTCGACACGCAGACGCGTGGGCTCCACCGTCGTCTGGTTCGCGAAGACGAGCCGGTAGGTCCCGCCCGACGAATTCCCGGTCCACGCGGAGGCTAGCCGGGTGTCGACCCCGAGCGTCTGTTGCTCGCCGGCGGGGATCGAGAACACGTCCCGCACGTACGGGATGCCGCCGAAGTCTCCGGTCGCGGCCGGCTCGACGTCGGCGCCGCCGCGCTGCAGCCGGTCGAGCGCACAGCCCGGCGCACAGAGCACGTCGACCAGTGCGAACGTCTCTCCGGCTTCGAAGCGCCCGTCGAACGGTCCGATCACGTACTTGGGGAGTCCGGACGCCGGCGCGCCGTTCGCGATCGTGATCTCGGTGCTGCCCCGCCCGGTGCCGTCCGAGAGCAGGTCCACCGTGTAGTTCACGGTTCGCGACTGGTAGTAGTCGACCTTGTTCCCGGCGCCGTTGTTCATCACGACCGCCAAGAAGTCCTCGCCCTCGGTGACGCGGAGGTCGCCGGCCGCCCCGACCGCCTGCAGACCCTCCTGCATCGTGGGGTCGGTGCTGTAGACGGTCAGGTGACCACCCGCCGCGGCCTCGCCGAGCGCGCGGATGCCGTCGATCCCCTCGCCACCCGCGAGGAACCGGAGGAACACCTCCTGGGCTGCCTCGCCGAGGACCGCCTTGCGCGTCGCCGGGTCCGGGTACTCGCTGTACGCCTCGTTCGCGGTGAACGCGACGACGTCCTCGGCTGTGAGCTCTACCCCGAGATCGCGCAGCTCGACCGGTCCGGTGACCTCGAGGAGCTTCGCGAGCGCGAACGGATCGACCTCGATCGCTCCGTCCAGCCGCTGCCCGGTCTCCGCTTCGTACTGCTCGACGATCCGCGGGCCCACGTCGCCGGCGAAATCGGGGGACAGGTTCACGTTCTGCCATGCGGCCGGGTCGGACAAGGTCTGGACGGGGAGGAACTCCCCGAACCGGAACCGCCCGTCGGCGACCGTCATGATCGAGTACGCGCCCAGGATGCCGCCGGTGCCACGCAGCTCCGCGGGACTCTCGGCGGCGACGAAGTAGCGAGCCGTTCCGTCGCCTCCGAGGAACGTCGGCAGTCCCTCGAGCAGCAGGCGGCCGGCGTGGACCGCGTCGTCGGCGCGGTCGACCCCCTCGGCCGCGTCGCGTCGCGCCTCGCCCAGCGGCCCGACGAGCAGGGTGGATGGAGCACCCTCGATCGCCTCCACCGCGGCGTTCGTGTGGACCTCCGCCTGCTCGGCTGCCGCCGAGAGCGTCGCGATCGGTGCCAGGGGCACGCGCCCGTTCTCCGGCGATAGTGACCCGAGCCCGTCCGGGAGCGAGGCGATCCCGTCGGTCAGGACCGTTCCCGCCGCCGCGAGCTCCTCGCCGGCGGTCGTGATGCCCTCGACCGCCCGCGGGGTGCGTCCGATCAGCGGAACGGCTCCGACGATCGTGTAGGCGGGACCGGACGCCGCACGCTTCGCGTCGGCGAACGCGTTCTGCGCCTCGGCGAACGAACGCCCGGCGACGCCGAGATCACCGTCCGTGACGGCGTCCTGCGCCCGGTCGAGGGCGTCGCGTCCTTCGGTCAGGCGTTCGCGGATCCCGATCGTCTGGATCGCGGCGAACACGGTAGCGAGCCCGAGGAGGACCACGAGCACGCCGAGCACCCACAACACGATGCGGCGGATCCGGCGGCGGCGGGCGGCGCGGGCGGCGGGGTCGCGACGCTCGCCGGGGGGGTCCCGACGTGCGTGCCCGTTCGTCGTCGCGGTCGGGTGCTCGGTCATCCGTGTCGCCTCGCCGGGAGTCGGCGTTCCTCCTCCGGCGCAGGTGGGAGGGCAAAGCCCGGCGACTGAGCGTAGCAGCCCCGTTGGTAGGCTTGCGCTCCCATGAAGGTGGCCTATCAAGGGGAACCCGGTGCCTACAGCGAGCGAGCGGTGCTCGCGCTGTTCCCCGAGGCCGATCCGTTGCCGTGCGAGACGGTGCGGCTCGTCTTCTCGCGGGTGACCTCCGGGGAGGCCGACGTGGGGGTCGTGCCGGTCGAGAACTCCCAGGCGGGCTCGGTCAACGAGACCTACGACCTGCTCCTGCGCACCTCGATGCTACGGATCAGCGGCGAGGTGGTCGTACGCATCGACCATGCGCTGCTGGCTCCGCCCGGGGCCCGCCTCGAGGACGTGAAGCGGGTGCTGTCGCACTGGCAGGCGCTCGCACAGTGCGAGGAGTTCCTCAACTCCCTCGGGGCGGACATGGTGTCGGTGCACGACACCGCCGGGGCGGCGCGGCTGGTCTCCGAGCACGGCGATCGCACCGAGGCGGCGGTCGCCAGCGTCGAAGCGGGGGAGCGGTTCGGTCTCGCGGTGCTCGCCGAGCACATCCAGACCCATCCGGAGAACTTCACGAAATTCGTCGTGATCGCGAACGGCGACGGCGTCGACCTCGGCGTGCCGGACAAGACCTCGCTCGTGATGGCAGTGCACGATCGTCCGGGGTCGTTGCTCGCCTCGCTCGCGCCGTTCGCCGCGCACGACGTGAACCTCACCAAGCTCGAATCGCGGCCGAGGCCCGGGGCGCCGTTCGAGTACGTTTTCTACGTCGACTTGGGTCGCTCCGCCGCGGACGCGGACGTCCGAGCTGCGCTCGAGGAGGCCGGCAAGCACACCTCGCTGCTGAAGGTGCTGGGGACCTACCCCGCCCGCCCGACGCCCGTCTAGCGGCGCGGATCGCGTTGCGTGCGGGGGCATCCGCCCAGCTCCGAACGCGACGCCCCCGCTACCATCTGCGGGATGCAGCAGCCCCCCACGCAGGTGCGGAAGCGGACGCGGCGGCCGCCTCCGTTCGGAACGGTCGTCGTGGTTCTGGCCGTGATCGCGCTCCTCGTGATCGGCGTCCGGGCCGTGCTCGGTGGCGACGACCCGGGGGACGGACCCCAGCTCGCCGAGGCGTTGGCCGATCCTTCGGCATCGGCGACGACCCCGCCCTCCGATGAACAGACGCCTCGGTCCGAGCCCGACCCGAACGTCGATGCCGCCGGCGTGCGGACCCCCGGACCGATCAACACCGAGGTCGAGGGGATCACGACGTTCCGGGGCAACGCGAGCCGCACCTACTACGGCGAGGGTCCCCTCCCGACGCGGCCGAGGGTCCTGTGGCGCTACCCGACGGCGGGCGGACTGTGCTCGCAATCGTCGAACCTGGGTGAGACGACGACGTGGTGCGGCACCGGATGGACCGGCCAGCCGAACGTGCTCGTCGACCGCAAGGGGAACGTCGAGGTCCGGATCGGCGCCTACGACGGGAACTACCACTTCATCGACGGGAAGAACGGCAAGGCGTTGAAGCAGCCGTTCCGCACCGGTGACCTTGCGAAGGGATCGGCGACCTCGGATCCGGACGGGTTCCCGCTGTACTACGCGGGCTCGCGCGACAACAACTTCCGGGTGATCTCGACCCAGGGCGGCAAGGCGACCGAACTGTGGTCGGTCAACGCCGACACGAGCGTGCCCAGCGGCGGTCTCTGGAACGACGACTGGGACGGGGCGGCGCTCGTCATCGACGACTACCTGCTCGCGGGAAGCGAGAACTCCTGGTTCTACGTCGTGAAGCTCAACCGGGACTACGACAGCGACGGCAAGGTCACTGTCGATCCCCGCATCGTGACGACGTTCCCCGGCTACGACGATGAGCTGCTGGCCCAGCTTGGGGACGATGACGTCTCGATCGAAACCTCGCCCTCGTTCCACGACGGAGTGGTCTACTTCTCGAACTCCGGTGGGCTCGTGCAGGGATGGGACATCTCCAAGATCCTCGCCGGCCGCAGCGACGACGCGCGGCGCGTGTTCCGCTTCTGGACCGGCGACGACACGGATGCCTCGATCGCGATCGACGAGGAGGGGATGCTCTACGTCGCGAGCGAGCTGCAACGGTTCAACGCCACGGCCGCACGGAACGGCCAGCTGATGAAGCTGGACCCGAACAAGCGGACCCCCCTCGTGTGGAGCGTCCCCGTCACCGAGCAGGGCGGCGACGGGCTCGGTGGTATCTGGGCCACCCCGGCGATCTACGACGGCATGGTCTACGTGAGCACGAACTACGGCGAGCTGCTCGGGGTCGACCAGGCCAGCGGGAAGGTGCGCTGGCGGATCAAGCTTCCCGGCCCCACCTGGTCCTCGCCGGTGCCGATCGACGGCGTGTTGCTGCAGGGCGATTGCGAGGGCGTCCTGCACGCCTACGACATCTCGAAGAACCCGCGGAAGCAGCCGAAGGAGCTCTGGGACGTCCGACTCGGGGGGTGCATCGAGGCCACCCCGGCGGTGTGGGACGGCAAGATCTACGTCGGGACCCGCGCCGGCGGCATCTACGGCATCGGCGACAAGCGCGGCTGAGCCAGCCCGAGGAAGAGATCGTCAGAGGACGCCGGGGAACTGATCCCGCAGCTGAGCGGTTCGAACCATCGCAGCGACGACACCGACGGCGAGCAGTCCGGCGAGTCCCGCGACCGTCACGATCGTCCGGGTCTGCCGCGGGCGGCTCGGGTCGGTGACCCACCCCGCAGCGAGACCGGCGACGAGTCCTCCGAGGTGGGCTCGCCAATCGATGCCCTCGATCACGAAGCCCAGCACCACATTGAGCACGACGAAGAACAGCGCCTGCTGCAGTTGTGCGTTCGCCATCATCTGTCCGCGTCGCCGGTAGGCATAGGCGATGAAGGCACCCGCGAGGCCGAAGATGGCTCCGGATGCGCCGACGCCGACGACCACCACGGGCCCGAGGACGTATGACGCCACGCTCGCGAGGAAGCCGGTGACGAGGAACATCGCGAGCATGCGGGCGCTGCCGAACGCGCGCTCGACCTGCGAGCCGAAGACCCACAGCACCCACGCGTTGAACGCGATGTGGAACAACCCCGCGTGCAGGAACATCGGTGTCACCAACCGCCAGTACTCGCCGGCCGCGACCGCCGGGGGGAACAGGCCGCCGATGTTCGCGAGCTGCTGGGGGTCGGGCCCGGTCGCCAGCGCGCCTGCGCCGGCGGAGACGAGCTCGAGGACGAACACGCCGATCAGGATCGCGAGCAGCACCTTCGTCACCGACAGCGACCAGGTCGCGGTGTCCCGGATCGCCTGGCCGGCGCCCTGACGGAACTCCTTGCGAGCGTCCTCGACGCACTCCGGACAGTGGAATCCGACGGGGGCGGGGATCATGCACTGCGGGCAGATCGGCCGGTCGCACCGCGTGCAGCGCACGCCGGTCCGCTCGTCGGGGTGGCGGTAGCAGGGTTCGAGGCCCGGCGGGGCAGGAGGGATCGGCGGGGTGGGCTCCATGGCGTCCATCGTACGGGCCGCGACGCGGTTCGCGGTGGCCGCGCCTACGCGGGCCGGGTGCCCGCCGGGAGCTTCGGGAGCCGCTCGAGCGCAGCCTCGACCTCTGCCGGGTCGAACAGGGCTCCCCAGCGATCGACGATCGCGCCCTTCGCGTCGATCAGGAACAGCCAGGGCTCGGTCAGGGTGTCGTTGCGGTAGAGCCAGTCGGCGGCGGCCTGGTTCAGCACCTGCTTCTCGAAGTCGCGCCAGATCTCGACGTGGATGAACGCTGCCCGGTCGCCGAACCGCCGCTGGAGGTCCTCGATCTCGTCGATGACCGGTCCGCAGAACTGGCTCTGGCAATAGGCCGGGGTCGCGAAGCTCACGAGTGCCGGGACCCCGTCGTCGACCGCGCCGGCGATCGTCCACTCGTGGAGGGCACGGTCGGGTACCTCCCCGAGCGCGTCGGCACGCGAGTCGAGGCCCCCGAGCGGGAACCCCTTCTCTCCGAGGACGTGGTTCTCGGTCCGCAGGGCGTCGTCGCCGACGGCCGGCAACTGGGCCTTCGGGATCACCGGGAAGGCGGCGGAACCGGTCGCCGCGCGACCGTCGTCGAGCCGGGCGGTCACGTCCACCTGCCAGAAGCCGGGATCGGCGAACACCGCCTCGGCTTGGTAGACGCCGCGTCCTTCGGAGGGGGGAACCAGAGCCGCGCCGCGGGACGGGTCGTCGGGGCCGCCGGGAGTCGGGATGAACCGTCCCGTCGTCTCGCCGAGTGGCTCGGGCTCGGTCGGCTCCTCCTCGGTCCCGAGGTAGGACAGCGTCATCTCGACCTCACCGAACGCCAGGAATAGGTTCTCCGGCTGCTGCAGGAGTCCGACCAGCAGCCGCTCCTGATCGCCGGCGACCACGTCCGCGCTCGCGACCTCGGCGTAGAGCTCGACCGCGTCACCCGAGGACGGGTCGGCTTCGGGTGACGCGTCGTCCCCGGTGCAGCCGGCGACCAGGGCGATCGCGAGCACGAAGGCGATCACCCGGCCCAGGCGAAACCGCGGCAGGTGGTGGCGCGTCAGGAGATGCATGTGCCCATGTTCCCAGGCGAGGGGGGTTCCGTCGCGCGCTGGATCGGATCCGCGTCGTGGGGTCAGCGCTCACCCGGAGCAGTCCGGTGCTCGGAAGCCGAGGACCTTCACGGCCGCCGAGATCGCATCCACGAGGTCGTGCACGTCGCTGCGGAAGCTCTCGGAGATCGGCTCGGCGAGCAGACCCTGCTCCACGAGCAGCTTGCGTTCGAGGAGCAGCGCTGCGGCGGCCCGGTCGTCGGTTTCGACATCCGCGGCGATCCGGTGGATCCCGGCATGGCTCTCGTCGTAGAAGATCGCGTTGACCGCGTCGCGCTCACCGCGACCGAGCCCGATCATCTCGCACAGACCCTCAACCGTTGCGTCGGCCTCGGCCTGGGAGACCGGTCCGATCGTCTGGCTCGGGGGTGTCGTCGGTTCCGGCTCCGCGTCGCCGTTGCAGCCGGCTGCGACCAGAGCGAGGACGGCCAGCACGCACGCGAGGCGCCGATGTCGGTGGACTCGGGGGAGCACGGCCCGAGCTTAGCGGCCCCGGCCGGCAGAGCCGGGAAGCCCGGCGTCCTGACCGAGTGCGGCGGCCTCGTGGTCGAGGAGGAACGCCTTGCGGTCCTCTCGGCCCGAGTACCCGCCGATCGAACCGTCGGCGGGAACCACTCGGTGACACGGCACGAGCAGCTGCACGGGGTTGCGCCGCATCGCGCTCCCCGCCGCACGGCCGGCGCGGGGGGAGCCGGCCCGGGCCGCGAGTTCGCCGTAGGTGGCGACGGACCCGAACGGGACCCGGCGTGCTTGTTCGAGGACCTGCCGCGCGAACCCCTCGATCGCGCCCAGGTCGGGTGCGACGGAGAACGAGCGGAGCGTTCCTTCGAAGTAGGCCTGAACCTGCTCTCGGAGGTCCCGGAGTGCGGCGGCGTCACGCGGGATGCGCAGACCGGTCTCGTCCTCGACCGCGGCGACGGGGTCGTCGTCGGAGAACCCGAGCCGTGAGATGCCCGACGGCGAGCCGATGGCGACGAGCCGACCCAGGGGCGTGGGGAACTCGCTCCACACGGGGCTCTGGATCGCGGCGGGCATCAGATCGCCGGCCATGGATAGGGAGGCATGTCGGTCTCCTCGACCGTCTGGTCCGCGGTAGGGAACGAGTTCGCCTCGAGGAGCCGCTCGGTGCGGTGCAGGGTCGCATCGACCTCCGGCGGAGCGAGGAGTTCGCCGAGCGAGGCGCGGAGCGGACCCGCCGCCAGGTCGTCGCGGAGCCGGAGCAGGTCCGTGCGCAGGACCTCGCCGAGGGGTTCGGCTTCGAACTCCCAGATCACCGTTCGCAGTTTCGGCTCCCTGTGGAAGCTGACGCCGTGATCGATCACGAAGATCCGTCCGTCCTCACCCAGGAGCGTGTGTCCGCCCTTCCGGTCGGCGTTGTTGATCACGACGTCGAACGCAGCGATCCGTCGGAATTCCCCCACGCGCTCGGCGACGAGCGTGAACGCGTGCTCGGCGGGGTCGAAGCCGCGGAACAGTTGCACCGATCCGGTGCCTTCCGGGCCGTCGCGCAGCACCGTCGGCGGCACCGTCGGCCACCCGAGCGCACGGGCGAGGCGGTAGGAGGCCACCTCGCGGGCCGCGAGCGATCCCTCGGGGAAGTCCCAGAGCGGGCGCTCGCCTCGGCGGGGCTTGTAGATCGCGAGCACCTCGCGATCCGTGTCGTCCTCGGAGCGCACCTTCGCGAGGTAGGTCGCGTTCGATGAGCGCGGCATCAGCCCGAGGACCTCGAGCACACCGGTCTCCAGGATGCGCTCGCCCTCGGCGGGCTCGAGCGCCGGGTCGGCGGCGGCTAGCTTCGGTGCCCGTTCATCGCCGGGCATACGTGCCCTTCGGGATCGATCGGGTTCCCGCAGTACTGACAGGTCGGGCGGCCCCGGGAGGCGACCTCCGAGCCGTGGCGCGACAGGGCGAGCATCTGCTCGCGGGTGGCCCACAGGCGGAGCTTGTCCGTATCGGGGGGGACGAGCTCCTCGCCCTCCTCTTCGTCGTCTCCCTCGACGGCCTCCTCGACCTCGAGAAGGATCATGTCGCGGTCGGGCTCGTAGCCGATCCGCAGGTTGCCGGCGCGGAAGCGTGGCTCCATCGGTTGCTCGAGGTCGAGCTCGTCCTCACCCGGACCGGTCCCGGTTTCATCGCCGACCTGTGCGAGCAGCTCCAGGATCGAGGCGGAGAGTAGCTCGACCTGCTGCTTCTCGAGCACGACGGTGACCAGCTCATCCTCACCGCGCGCCTGGAGGAAGAAGGTGCGCTCGCCGGGCTCGCCGATCGCACCGGCGGTGATCTTGTCGACCGGGTCCATTTCCACGGTGCTCAGTCTCCCACCTCGGCTCCGATCGCCGAGCGCCGGGTCGCTGCGCGCGACCGTGTCATCGTTGTCGGGTCCCGCCCCGTTTGCGCGGGGCGAGGGCGTCCAGGGTCCCGAGGTCGTTCACGCGCACGAGCCGCGGAACCCCGTCCCCGAGCGCGACCGCCGACACCGACGCCGGATCGATCACGATCCGCTGGAACATGTCCAGGTGCATGCCGGCGAGCTCGGCGAGCGCAAGCTTGATCGCATCCGCGTGCGAGAACGCGGCGACGACCTCGGACGGGTGCTCGGCGGCGATCGCGTCGAGCGCCCCGACGATCCGGGCGTGCGCCTCGCCGAACGATTCACCCTGCGGGAAGCGGACGCGCGAGGGGACCTGCTGGACGCGCGGCCACAGCTTCGTCTTCGCGAGCTGGCGAAGGGAGCGATCCGTCCACGCTCCGTACCCGATCTCGCCGAGATCCTTGCGGACGCGGACCGGCAGCGTCCGATCGGCGGCCAGTGGCTTCGCCGTCTCCCGGCAGCGGTCGAGGGGACTGGAGTAGATCGCGTCGATCCGCGTCCCTTCGAGGCGATCGCGCACCCGCTGGGCCTGCGCGCGCCCTTCCTCCGAGAGGCGGATCCCGGGCGTCCAGCCCACCAGGCGCGTGCCGGTCGCGGACGTCAGCCCGTGCCGGATCAACAACAGGAGCGTCACCGGGGAAGGATAGCCCCGTCCCCGCCGGCGGGCGCCGCGCGGCCGTCGCGACCGGTCCTCGCGGCATCGGGAGGGAACCGGATCTCGAAACGGGTTCCTTGGCCGAGCTCGCTGTCGACCGAGACGGCGCCGCCGTGGTTCTCGACGACGTGCTTGACGATCGATAACCCGAGTCCGGTGCCCCCAGAGTCGCGCGAGCGCGCGCGGTCGATCCGGTAGAAGCGCTCGAAGATCCTGGGGAGGTCCCGCGACGGGATCCCGATCCCGGTGTCGGCCACCTTCAGCACGACCTCGCCGCCGGCGCCCTCGACGACGGCGACGAGGACGTTCCCTCCGGGCTTGGTGTACCGGATCGCGTTGTCGACGAGGTTGCGGACGCACAGCGCGAGGTCGCGACGGGCGCCGCGGATCGGGGGGACGGGAGCGGCGTCGATCTCTAGCTCGACATCCGCGGCGCGCGCGGCGTCCTGGATGCGTGGCGTCTCCTCGCGAAGGAGCACGTCCAGCCGGACGTCGTCATCGATGTCGCTGCCCGTTTCCAGGCGCGAGAGGTCGAGCAGGTCCGCGACGATGCTCGACAGGCGGATCGCCTCGCGATCGAGTTGCTGTGCGAACCGGGGGACGACGGCCGGATCGTCCTCCGCGGCGATCCGGATCGTCTCCGCGGTCGCCTGGATCGACGCTGCCGGTGTCTTCAGTTCGTGCGACGCATTCGCGACGAAGTCGCGGCGGACGGCGTCGAGCCGCTTGGCCTCGGTGACGTCGCGGAGGACGAGCAGGACCGAGTTGCCTCCGATCGCGGGAACGGCGGTTCCGCGGAGCCACGCGCTCGGTGCCGTCATCTCGACCTCGACGGAGACGGGGCGCGACACAGACGCCGCGTGCTCCACCGCCTCACGCAGTGCCGGAGGGTGCAGCTGCGACGCCGTTGCCGGGCGGGTGCGGAGGTGGCGGTCGATCGCGTCGTTCGCGAAGACGACACCGCCGCCATCACCGTCGAACAGGAGGACGCCCTCCTGCATCGAGGACAGGATCAAGTCCCGGATCCGCTGCTCGCGTCGGAGCGCTCGCACCTGTCCTCCGAGACGTTCCCCCGCGCGGTTCACCGCTCCCGCCAAGGCGGCCGCGCCTGCGGGGCCGCCTTCGAGGGTTCGAGCCTCCGTGTCCGCGTCACCGAGCCGATCCACCGCGTCGGTCGCCGAGCGGAGCCGTCGTCCGAAGGCTCTGGTGGCGACCCACCAACCCGATCCCGCCCCCGCGATCGCGGCGAGCACGACCCCGAGGGCGGCGCTCAGCTCCATGGGGCGAGTGTACGGGGGCATCTGTGGGCGCTGCCGTTCACCTCCCGGTCACCGTTCACCCGGCGTTCACCTTCGGGCCAGGGTCTGGTCATCCGCCCTCCATAGCCTTCCGGTGGATGGAGGAGCTGTTCGACCAAGGAGGGACCATGCGCCACAGCAAGAATCTGTTCGCCCTGATCGCTGGGATCCTCGTGCTGTCGCTCGTAGCCGCGGCGTGCGGTGGGAGCGACGACGAGGCCGATGCCGGCGACACTGCCGAAGTCACCGGCAGCGTCAACGTGTCTGGATCCTCGACGGTCGAGCAGATCTCGTCGCTGAACGCGGAGAAGTTCGCCGGCGAGAACCCCAGCGTCGAGATCGCGGTGGACGGTCCGGGAACCAGCGACGGCTTCGAGCTCTTCTGCGCCGGCGACACGGACATGAACGATGCGTCCCGTGCGATCGACGACGAGGAAGCCGACGCGTGCGAGGCGGCGGGCGTGACCCCCGTCGAGCTGGAGGTCGGCCTCGATGCGCTGACGGTCGTGACCAATCCGGAGAACCCGGTCGACTGCCTGGCCCTCGGCGACCTGTACGCCCTGTTCGGCCCCGAGTCGGAAGGCTTCACGCAGTGGAGTGATGCCAACGAGCTCGCAACGGAGGTCGGCGGCAACGGCGGGCTTCCCGACGTGCCGTTGACGATCGTCGCGCCCGGTGAGGAGTCGGGTACCTACGGCTCGTTCATCGAGATCGCGCTCGCCGACATCGCGGAGGCACAGAAGCAACCCGACGATCAGCTCCGCAAGGACTACCAGGCATCGGGTGACGACAACGTGATCATCGACAACGCCGCGAACAACTCCTCGGGCCTCGGCTTCGTCGGACTCTCGTTCGCGCTCGGCGCCGGCGACACGGTGAAGGCCGTCGAGGTCGACGGCGGCGATGGGTGCGTGGCTCCGAGCGAGGAGACGGTCATCGACGGTACCTATCCGCTCGCGCGTTCCCTCTACATCTATCCCAGCGCAGAGAAGGCGGCCGTGAACGCTGCGGTGGCCGCGTTCGTCGACTACTACCTCACGGACGAGGGGCTGGCGTCGGTTTCCGAGGTCGGCTACGTGAGCCTGCCCGACGACCGCGTCCGGGCCACGCGCTCGGCCTGGGAGAAGGCGGTCGGCTAGACGCGTTCCACCGGTCGGGCGGGACCGGCCCTTCCGTGGGACGTGGGGTCCCTGGTACAACTCGCACAGACATCGGACGGAGGCACGTGGCGCAGGCGAGCATCGAGCGGGGCGGACTCACCCTCGAGGACCTCGGGGGGAATCGGAAACGCCATCGCAAGGAACGGGTCGTCCGCAGGGTCTTCCTCACCGCCGCCCTGCTGTCTATCGCGATCAGCGTCGCGATCGTCGCGTCGCTGGCCGGCGGAACGATCGACTACCTCAGCAAGGTCGAGTTCTCCCAGATGCTCGTGATGGACTGGTTCCCGCGCCGGAACGAGTTCGGCCTGCCGGCGATCCTCGCGGGCACCCTCGTCGTCTCCCTGATCGCGATGGTCGTTGCCGCGCCGCTGGGGCTCGGAGCGGCCCTGTACCTCTCGGAATTCGCGAAGTCGCGCTCGCGCAGGATGCTGAAGCCGATCCTCGAGACGCTTGCGAGCGTTCCAAGTGTCGTCATGGGGTTCTTCGCGCTGCGCTTCATCAGTCCCGACATCGTGCAGAAGCTGTTCGGCGGGGCGGAGTTCTTCAACTTCCTGGCGGCTGGGATCGGCGTCGGGCTGCTCGTCACTCCGTTGGTGGCTTCCGTGGCCGAGGATGCGATGCACGCGGTCCCGAGTGGGCTCCGGGAAGCCTCGTTCGGCCTCGGCGCGAAGCTGCGGACGACGAGCCTCAAGATCGTGGTCCCCGCGGCCGTCTCGGGCATCACGGCCGCGCTGATCCTCGGGATCTCGCGCGCGATCGGTGAGACGATGATCGTCGCGATCGCCGCCGGCGGGACGGGGGGGTCGGGGTTCAACCTCGACCCGCTCCGCGGGGGGCAGACGATGACGGCCGCGATCACCTCGCTGGCGACGGGGTCGGATCGCGCCGCCGGGAGCGGCGCCGCGGTCCCGAGCTTGTACTTCGTCGGGATGCTCCTGTTCTTCATGACGCTCGGTCTGAACCTGTTCTCGGAGCGCTTCGTCCGGCGTGTTCGGAGGCGGTACTGATGCAGGCCCGAGTAGTCGCCACCGGAAGCGCGGCCGCCCGCGAGGAGGTCCGACGCGCGCTCACGGGACGGCGCGCCGACTGGCGCAGCGTGGTGTTCCACGGCGTGCTCCTGCTCACCTTGCTGGTCGCGCTCGTGGTCCTGCTCGTGCTGCTCGCCGACGTTGCGCGCGCCGCGATACCGGTCCTGCAGGAGCGGGGTGGGGAATTCGTCTCCAGCGGAACGTCTTCACTGCCGGTTCGGGCGGGGATCAAGCAGGGACTGATCGGCTCGGCGTTCCTGATGCTGTTCGTGGCGGTGCTCTCGTTCCCGCTGGGGATCGGTGCCGCGGTCTACATGGAGGAGTACGCGAAGGACACCGGCTTCACGCGGTTCGTCAACACGAACATCCGCAACCTCGCGGGTGTCCCGGCGATCGTCTACGGGATCCTCGGTCTCGCGTTGTTCGTCGGGCTCCTGGGCGATGTGGTCGGTCCCGGCTCCGTCGCCGGGCGAAGCCTGCTGGCCGGCGGTCTGACGATCTCGATCATGGTGCTGCCGATCATCATCATCACGACCCAGGAGGCGCTGCGTGCCGTGCCTCGCAGCATCCGCGAGGGTGGCTTCGGCGTCGGTGCGACGCGCTGGGAGGTGATCCGCAGCCATGTGCTCCCGAACGCGGCGCCCGGCATCCTCACCGGCACGGTGCTCTCGATGGCCCGCGCGCTCGGGGAGACCGCTCCGCTGATCATGGTCGGTGCGGTCACGGGCTTCTTCGTGGCGCAGGGCGGACCGGGCGAGCAGCTGCAGGAACGGTTCACCTCGATGCCCACGTTGATCTTCGCGTGGACGAAGAAGCCGCAGCCGGAGTTCCAGGACCTCGCCGCCGCCGCGATCCTGGTCCTGATCCTCGCGGTGTTCCTGGTCAACCTGGCGGCCATCCTGCTGAGGAACCGATATGAGCGAAGGTGGTAGTCCGATCGATGTGAACGAGACCGATCCTCGCACCGAGGCACACGAGGCTCCCGCCGCCGTCGCCGAGGGCGCCGTGTTGGAGGTTACGCTGCATCTTCCGAACCACGACGAGGTGCAGGTGTCCCAGCCCCAGCGAGAACCCGTGTTCGACGTGCGGAATGTGTCCGTCTACTACGGGGACTTCCGCGCCGTCCGCGACGTGAACCTCGCGGTCGGCAACAACGAGATCACAGCGCTGATCGGTCCGTCGGGGTGTGGTAAGACGACCTTCCTGCGGACGCTGAACCGCATGAACGATCTGATCGAGATCGCCCGTGTCGAGGGAGAGATCCTGTACCACGGGGTCAACCTCTACGACGGCCACGTCGATCCGGTCGAGGTGCGCCGCCGGATCGGGATGGTGTTCCAGAAGCCGAACCCCTTCCCGAAGTCGATCTACGACAACATCGCCTTCGGTCCGAAGATCGCGGGGTTCAAAGGGGACATGGACGCGCTCATCGAGGAGTCCCTGCAGAAGGCGGCGCTCTGGGACGAGGTGAAGGACAAGCTGCACGAGTCGGGGATGGCCTTGTCGGGAGGTCAACAGCAGCGTCTGTGCATCGCGCGCGCGATCGCGACCCGTCCGGATGTGATCCTGATGGACGAGCCGTGCTCGTCGCTGGACCCGATCGCGACCGGGAAGATCGAGGACCTGATGCGCGAGCTCGTCTCCGAGTACACGATCGTGATCGTGACCCACAACATGCAGCAGGCTGCGCGCGTGAGCGACCGGACGGCGTTCTTCTCGGTGGAGGTCGGCCCCGAAGGGCAACGTACCGGGATGGTCGTGGAGTTCGACAAGACGGAGTCGATCTTCACGAACCCGAGCGACCAACGAACGGAGGACTACGTGACGGGACGGTTCGGCTGATGCCCCGCGAGCACTTCCACGAGACGCTCGAGCGGACCGAGATCGATCTGCTCGAGATGGGGGAGCTGAGCGCGCTCGCCGTCGAGCAGGCGGTCGCGGCGCTCGGCCACGACGACCTCGACCTTGCGGCGAAGGTGGTGGACGAAGACGACGCGATCGACGCGAAGTACATGTCGATCGAAGAGGGAACGCTCCAGATGCTGGCGTTGCAGACGCCGGTGGCGACCGATCTGCGGCTCGTGTCGACGATCCTGCACATCAACCTGCACCTCGAGCGGATCGGCGACCAGGCGGTGAACGTTGCGAAGACGGTGCGGTGGGCCCACGGCAAGCCGGGCGACGATCAGATCCGCGCGATGATCCAGGAGATGGGCGACCTCGTCGTGCCGATGGTCCGCACGTCGATGGAGGCGTTCCGCCGGCGCGAGCTCGAGCTGTGCCTGAAGCTTCCGGAGATGGACGATCCGGTCGATCGATTGAACCGGAACATGCACGGCGAGGTGACCCGTCTCGCCGACGATACGGACAAGCTCGACTGGGGCTTGCACATGTCCTTGGTGGCGCGGCACCTCGAACGTGTGGGCGACAACGCAGTCGACGTGGGAGAGCAAGTCGGCTTCCTGCTCACCGGCAAGTTCCGGGAGTTCACCGACGCCTCCCATCCCGTCGAGGCGAATCCGGATGCGGACTGAACCCGAGCCACAGGGCACGTCCCCGACCGGAGAGGCGGTCCTGCGGATCCTCTTGGTGGAGGACGAGGAGTCGCTCGCTGATTCGATCCGCTACAACCTCGAACGTGAGGGCTACGTCGTCTCGGTGGCGGGGGACGGGCACACCGGGCTCGCGCGGTTCCACGCCGAACCACCGGCGCTCGTGGTCCTCGATCTGATGCTGCCGGAGCTGTCGGGGCTGGATGTCTGCCGTGCGATCCGGGCCGAGTCCGACGTCCCGATCATCATCGTCACGGCGAAGGACGCCGAGGCCGACAAGGTCACCGGCCTCGAGCTCGGTGCCGACGACTACATCACGAAGCCCTTCAGCGTCCGGGAGCTGATCTCGCGGGTACGCGCGAACCTCCGCCGGTCGAGGATGCGGGCCGTGACCGTACCCGAGGATGTCCTCGTCGGCACGGCGGTCGAGATGGACGTCGTGCGGCACGAGGTTCGTGTCCGTGGCGAGGTGGTGGCGTTCCCTCCGAAAGAGTTCGAACTGCTCGAGGCGTTCCTGCGACGCGCGGGACGGTTGCTCACGCGGGAGTTCCTGATCGAGGAGGTCTGGGGTCCCGGCTACTTCGGTGATACGAAAACGCTGGACGTTCACGTGAAGCGGTTGCGCCAGAAGATCGAGGCGGACCCGCACCATCCCGTCCACCTGCTCACCGTCCGAGGGCTCGGCTACAAGTTCGTTGCCTGAGGTCGAGGGCTCGATCTCCTGCCGCCGGGTCACGACCGGCGGGTTCACCGCGGGTTCACCGCGGGTTCACCGCGGTCGCCTTGCGACTTGCGCCGCGGCGAACGTAGCATCGGGGTCCGCCCCGGCGGCCCCGGGGACCCGCACGGCGATCGGTGCAGTCCATGGCGACGTCCTCCCCAGGCGTGACCCCCGGCTCGACCTCCGGTCGAACCGCGGAGCCCGAGGACGAGCTCGCCCACCGGCTCGCCCCGCCTCGTGGCGCGGACGAGCTCGATACACCGCAGGACGAGGCTCATCCGGGTCCCCGGTTCATCAACCGGGAGCTCAGCTGGCTCGAGTTCAATGCTCGAGTGCTCGCGCTCGCCGAAGACGCGACGGTGCCGCTGCTCGAGCGCGTGAAGTTCCTCGCGATCTATTCCACGAACCTCGACGAGTTCTTCCAGGTTCGAGTTTCCGGCCTGCAGGAGCAGCGCGGGGCGGGTGTCACCGGAACGGCGGCTCCCGACGGGATGACGCCCGCCGAGCAGCTTGAGGCGATCCGCGAGCGGGTGCTGCAGCTCCAGGGTCGTGTCGACCGCACACTCGTGCAGGAGCTCCTTCCGGCCCTCGAGTCCGAGCGCATCAGGGTCGAACCGTGGTCGGCGCTGTCGACCGAGGATCGAATGTTCCTGTCCGATCAGTTCCGGGAATCCATGTTCCCGGTGCTCACGCCGTTGTCCGTCGACCCTGCGCACCCGTTCCCGTACATCTCCAGCCTGTCGCTCAACCTGGCCGCGATCGTCCGCGACCCGATGACCGGAGACCGGCGCTTCGCACGGGTGAAGGTTCCGCCGCTGCTCCCGCGGTTCTTCGCTATGCCAGACGGCGAACGGTTCGTCCCCCTCGAGCAGGTGATCGCGGCCCATCTCGACTCTCTGTTTCCCGGCATGGAGATCCACGAGCACCATGTGTTCCGCGTGACGCGCGATGCCGACATCGAGCTCGAGGAGGAGGAGGCCGACGATCTGCTCGATGCGATCGAGTCCGTGCTGCGGCGCCGGCGTCGCGGGGCGCTGCCGGTCCGTCTGGAGATCGCCCCCGACATGTCGCCCGAGGTCCGCGAGCTCCTGATCCGCGAGCTCGATCTCGAAGACTCGCAGGTCTTCGTGTCCCAGGGGTTGCTCGACCTCGGCGGCCTCTCGGCCCTGCATGCGCTCGACCGCCCCGATCTGCGGTTCGAGCCGTGGGCACCGGTCACGCAGGCGCGACTCGCCCGCGAGGAGGCCGGGCGGGTGGACCTGTTCAAAGTGCTGCGAGACACGGACGTGCTCGTGCACCATCCGTACGATTCGTTCGGGACCTCTGTCGAGGCATTCGTCGAACAGGCCGCCGCCGATCCGAACGTGCTTGCGATCAAGCAGAGCCTTTACCGCACCTCGGGAAGGGAGTCGGCGATCATCCGTTCGCTGTCTCGCGCTGCGGAGGCCGGTAAGCAGGTCGTGGCGTTGGTCGAGCTGAAGGCGCGGTTCGACGAAGAGGCGAACATCACCTGGGCGCGCGCCCTCGAGCAATCGGGCGTGCACGTTGTGTACGGCATGGTCGGTTTGAAGACGCACGCGAAGGCCCTCCTCGTCGTCCGCCGCGAAGGCGCGGGCATCCGTCGCTACGCGCACGTCGGCACCGGGAACTACAACGCGGTCACGGCACGGCTCTACGAGGACGTCGGCCTGCTCTCGGCCGATCCGGAGCTCGGACAGGATCTTTCGGAGCTCTTCAACGGCCTCACCGGCTACAGCCGTCAGCGCGACTTCCGCAAGCTGGTCGTCGCCCCTGCGGGGGTGCGGCCCACGATCCTCGAGCTGATCAAGCGCGAGGCGAAGGCTCCGGACGGAGAGATCGTGCTGAAGATGAACAGCCTCGTCGACGCGGACATGATCGAGGCGCTCTACGAAGCCTCGATCGCCGGGGCGAGCGTCTCGCTGATCGTGCGCGGCATCTGCTGTCTGCGCCCGGGTGTTCCCGGTATGTCGGAAACGATCCGGGTGCGCTCGATCGTCGGACGGTACCTGGAGCATTCCCGGATCTTCCGGTTCGGTTCCCGCGAGCGCGGCAGGGATCACTACATCGGGTCGGCCGACCTGATGCCGCGCAACCTCGATCGTCGGGTCGAGGCCGTCGCGCCGGTGACGGACCCGCACCTGCAAGTGCGCCTCGACGAGATCCTCGAGGTCTGCCGGGAGGACGACACCCTGGCGTGGGAGCTGGATCCGGACGCCGGATGGACGAAGGTGCCGACCACGAGAGGGGTCGACGCCCAGATGCGTCTGCAGGAGCTCGCGATGGAGCGGGCACGGGGCGAACGGTGAGCGAGCCGGACCGAGGAACGGGTGCGATCGTGGCCGGTGGGCCCCCGGTGCTCGTCGTGCCCGAGCTCGGCGACGATCCGAACGCGGCCGAGGTGCTGCGATCGTCGTTGCTGTCTGCCGCGATCGAGCTCGTGGGCGCCGACGAGGACCTGCGCCTGGGTGAGGACCCCGAGTCGGTGCATCGAGCGCGGGTCGCGATCCGCCGACTCCGTTCGGACCTTCGGACGTGGCGCGACCTGCTCGATCCGGCCTGGGGGTCGCGGCTGCGCGAGGAGCTTGGGTGGCTCTCCGAGGCCCTGGGGGCGGTCCGCGACGCCGATGTCCTGACCGACCGGCTGCGCGCGGCCGCGGCGTCCCTGTCCGAGGAGGACGCCGTCGCCGTCGAACGGTTGCTCGCGCGGCTCCGGGAACGTCGCCGGCACGCGCACGACGAGCTGCTCACGCGGATGCGGTCGAACCGCTACGCCCGCCTGTTCGACCGCCTGGTGGGACAGGTCGCGGACCCCGCCGTGCTCCCCGCGTCGGGAAACCCGGCGAAGGAGGTCGCGGGAGCCCTGATGATCGCTCCGTACGGTCACGTCCGCGCAGCGCTCGACGATCTGGGACAGGCCGCACCCGATGAGGATCTCCACGGCGCGCGGATCCGTGTGAAGCGCGCTCGATACGCGGCCGAGTCCTTGGTGCCGGTGTTCGGCAAGTCCGCCCGCCGGTTCGCCGCGGCGGCCGCGGAGCTGCAGGAGGTGCTCGGCGTGCACCAGGATGCGGTGATCGCCACCGCCTGGCTGCGTGAGGTCGGGACCGGGGCCCAGGCACCGGCGGCCTTCGTGGCCGGCGAGCTCGCCTCGATCGAGGAGACCGTTGCCCGTGAGGCTCGCGCCGCTTGGCCGGCAGCCTGGAAGCGGCTGTCCCGGAAGCGGATGCGGTTCTGGACGTGAGCGAACCGGAAGCGGTCGTCCATGCGGCGGGGGGGGTCGTCGTGTGGGACGACGGGCGTCGAGCGCGCATCGCGCTCGTGCACCGACCGCGCTACGACGACTGGTCGCTGCCGAAGGGCAAGCTCGACGGCGGGGAGACCCACGAGGCGGCCGCGCTCCGAGAAGTGCTCGAGGAGACGGGCCTGAAGGCCGTCCTCGGATCCGAGCTCTCCTCGGTCGAGTACACGGATCGGACGGGCCGGCGCAAGATCGTGCGGTACTGGCGCATGGCCGCGACGCCCGGCGAGTTCGTTGCGAACGACGAGGTCGACGAGCTGCGCTGGGTTCCCTCTTCCGACGCACTCGAGCTGCTGACCTATCGGCACGATCGCGAGCTCGTCCGCTCGCTCGGGGCGATACCGTGAGCGAGGACCGCGTCTACCTCGTCCGGCATGCCAAGGCCGGCAGCAGGTCGCGATGGGAGGGAGACGACCGCCTGCGACCCCTGTCCAAGCCGGGGGAGCTGCAGGCGCGAAAGCTCCAGCGTGCGTTCGCCACGATCGAGGTCACGCACGTGTCGTCCAGCTCCTACACGCGCTGTGTCGAGACCGTCCGCCCGATCGCGGAGGAACGCGGTCTGCAGATCGAGATCGAACCTTCCTTCGTCGAGGGCGCGGCGACCGCCGAAGCTCTCGATGTCCTCCGCGTGGTACCGCCCGGGACGGTGATCTGCAGCCACGGCGACATGATCCCCGCGGTCGTCGAGTACCTGGCTGCCGACGGGCTCGTGATCGACGGCACGACCGCGTGGCGCAAGGCGTCGACGTGGATCCTCGAGCGACGGGGCGGCCGGTTCGTCCGCGGCCGTTACGTTCCTCCGCCCGAGGAAGGCTGATACCTCTCCGGACCGAGCGTGCTGGCGATCCGCGTGAGTTCGTCGAACCCGAGCCGCGCATAGAGCGCGGCGGGACCGTTCGCGTCGACGAGCAGGTACACATGCTGCGCGCCACCGACGGCCGCCCGTCCGAGGAGGTGGCGCACCAGCGCAGAGGCATGACCACGTCGCCGCGCGTGCGGGAACGTCACCACGTTGTCGATGTAGGCGATCCCATCTCCGGGCACGATCGCGGCGATCGCGGCGAACCCGCCCGGACCGGCCGGATCGAGGATCCCGAAGAACCGCTTGCCGAGGGGTCGCATCCGTTCCTCGATCACGCGCAGTCGCTCGGAGACCTCGTCGTCATCGACGCCGAAGGCCAGATCCTGACTCCGCTGCACCGCGCCGAACTCGGGGCCATCCTGGTCCAGCTCCACGATGTCTCGCTCGTCGTGGTCGGCAGTCGCCGGGGACGTTTCCGTCGCCGCGCTCATGATCGCCTCCCATCGCACGGCATCTCCCCGGGTGCTGAGGTCGGTGAGCAGGTCGAGGGTCGTCTCGGGACGTTGCAGGACGACGTGGAGCCGGCGCGCCTCCACCGCCGCGAGGGCCGGCCGTGCGAGCGCCTCGACCGCAGGAAGACGGAGGCCGGGGTCGGAGACCTCGACCCGGGCGTAGTTGACGTCCCAGACCTGCGGGGACGAGGGATCGGTCACGATCGCTCCCCAAGGAGCCCGCCGGACCGTCGCGACGGCCGCGTCCATCGACGCCACGTGTTCCCAGACGCGCGCGAGGAGTTCGTCTCGACCGGCCATCCGGAGAGTCTAGGTTCCGAGGATGTTCCCGGGCCGGGGGTAGGCTCGGCACATGCTCACCGCCCACATCTTCCGGCGCGGGGAAGCCCAGGGCACCGTACCGATCGAACGTGTGCGCGAGGAGCTGGACCGCGACGATTCCACGCGGGCATGGATCGACGCACAGGAACCCGGTCCCGAGGACCTGGCCGCGATCGAGAAGGTCGTCGAGCTCCACCCGCTGACGATCGAGGACGCGCTCCATTGGCGACAACGATCGAAGGTCGAGTTCTTCGCGGACTACTTCACCGTCGTGCTTCGCGCACTCGAGCAGGACGTGCACGGCGAGTTGATCGATCGCGAGGTCCACGCGATCGTCCTGCCGAATCTGTTGATCACGTTTCGCCGGGATCCCGGAAGCCGGCTCCCCGCGGCGATCGAGCGGATCCGATCGCAGCGGGAGCTCGCGGTACAGGGGCCGGCCGCGTTCTTGTACGTGATGCTCGATGGGGTCGTCGACGAGTACCTGTCGATCGCCGAGAGGTTCGAGGAGGTCGCCGACGATCTGGAAGACCGGGCGTTCGACGACGCCACCGGCACCGGGGTGCAGAACGACCTGATCCGCGCCAAGCGCCGAGTGTCGGTCTTCCGACGGACGGTTGCGCCCGTCCGCGAGATCGTCGACATGATCCGCGACCGGCCCGAGATCAACTCCGAGAAGCTCGCTCCGTACTACCGTGACCTCCTCGATCACGCGCTCCGAACCCTGGAGTTCGCCGACAACGTGCGCGACGTGCTGCAGTCGGCGATCGAGACCCAGCGTGCGCAGGTCGCGAACAGGACGAACGTGATCATGAAACGGGTGACCTCTTGGGGGAGCATCCTGCTGGTGCCCACCCTGATCTCGGGGGTGTACGGGATGAACTTCCGCTACATGCCTGAACTCGACTGGCGCTTCGGGTACGCGATGGCGCTGGCGTTGATGGGCATCACCGCGTTCGCACTGCACCGGATGTTCCGCAAGCGTGACTGGCTCTAGACTGCGGTCATGTGCCGGGCGGTGAAGGTGCTGTGCGTGTCGACCGATCGCGGGTCGCTGTTGGAGCTCAAGCGTGCGTCGGTCTCGGCGGAGTGGGAGTTGACGTCCGGAGCGATCGATGCATCGGACGCACTCGTACAGCTGGACAACGATCGTCCGCATTTCCTCGTCGCGTTCGGACCGTTCGAGGAACTCGTCGCCACGGTGCGGGAGCGCTACCCGGCGATGCGGATCGTGACGGACCGGAACACCCCCGGGGCCGACGTCGTCGCCACCTCCCTCGAGGAGGTTCGCGACGCCTTGCTGGGAGCGCCGCGACCGGGGGGTCCGGTTCGCTGAAGGTTCGCGGGACCCGGGTCAGCCGCCCCAGGGACCCCATCCGTGCTTGTTGACCATGCGGATCGACACGATCACGTTCGCACGGCCGTTGAACGCGGACTTGCCGGGCAAGCCCATCTGCCGGGCTCGGCTCGGCCAGTACGAGCGAACGTGCTGGTAGACCCCGAGATAGGGGCCGGCCGAGTTGTACGCGCGGGGCTCGAACCCCGACTCACGGCGAGCGACCTTCATGGCCTTGCGAACGCCGCCACGGACGTGCCAGCGGCGAACGGCACACCGGATCGTGCGCTTGACCTGACGATCGCTCTTCTTCCAGTCGAACTTGCAGAGCTGCCGCGGAACGCGGCGGGCGGCAGAGGCAGACGGCGCGGTCGTGAAGGTCATGGTCGTGAAGGTCATGGCCGTCAACATGCCGGTGATCAACAACGCCGCGACGATGCCGCGGCGGGTGCGGGCGTGGGTCTTCTCCATAGCGTGGGTTCACCCCCGCGGTCGTTCGGGGCTGGCGACCCCGACGTCGCCGACCGGCACGGAAGTACCGGACGGCCCGCGGTAGGTCGTGGGTGTGCGCATCACCTCCTGAGGTGGCTCGGTTGCAGTTCCGTCGTGACCTAGGCTCGTCCGCCCACCCTTCCCTGCACCGGCGTTCGCCCGCGCGGCAGCCCACCTGGCCTCGGTGGGAGCCCACGCTGCGGCACGCAGGGGGAACGGAAGGGGTGTGCGGGGGGAGCGCGACGACCGTACCGACACCCACCGACATCCGACAACCGCCCGTCGGGAACCGTTGGGAACAGCGGCCGCAGATCGACCCGCCCGCAGTTCACGTCGCCGCAGGTCGCGCCCACGGTGACGGAGTGCCTGACCGATGGTCACATCGGGATGCGGCCGCACAGGTTCTCCACAGGGCCGGGCGGCGCCTGGGCGGGACGCCCGAGGCCGCTGCTCGCCCGGGCTGTCGGTACGATGGCTGCATGCCGACGAAGGTGATCATCGCGGCCCCCCGCGGGTATTGCGCCGGGGTCGAGCGTGCCGTCGATGCGGTCGAGAAGGCGCTGGCGAAGCACGGAACGCCCGTCTACGTGCGCAAGCAGATCGTCCATAACCTCCACGTGGTTCGCGACCTCGAGGCGAAGGGCGCCGTGTTCGTCGACGAGGTCGACGAAGTGCCGATCGGCGCGGTCACGGTTCTGTCTGCGCACGGGTCCGCCCCCGGGGTCTACGAGAGGGCCGAGCACCGGGACCTGGATATGATCGATGCCACCTGTCCGCTCGTAACGAAGGTGCACCTCGAGGCGCGGCGCTTCGCGGAAGAGGGCCAGACGATCCTGTTGATCGGCCATGCCGGACATGAGGAGGTCGAGGGCACCAGCGGCCAGGCGCCCGAGCGCACGATCCTCGTGCAGACGCCCGAAGAGGCCCGGACGGTCGAGGTCTCCGACCCCGAGCGGTTGTGCTACCTCACCCAGACGACCCTGTCGGTCGACGAGACGAACGAGATCGTCGCGATCCTCAGCGACCGGTTCCCCGCGTTGCAGGGACCTCCGCGCGAGGACATCTGCTACGCGACGACGAACCGGCAGGACGCCGTGAAGGAGGTCGCGCGGCGATCGGACGTCGTGCTCGTGATCGGCTCGCAGAACAGCTCGAACTCGAACCGCCTCGCGGAGGTCGCGACCGAGCTCGGCACGCCGGGCTACCTCGTCGACGACGAGACCGAGGTCGACCCGGCCTGGCTCGAGGGAGCGGAGGTCGTCGGACTGACGAGCGGAGCGAGCGCGCCCGAGTGGCTCGTCGACCGGATGCTCGCGTTCCTCGCCGAGCGTGGCGCGACCGAGGTCGAGGAGCTCCGGCTCGCCGAGGAGAACGTGCGCTTCTCGCTGCCGGCGGGCGTCCGTGGGATCCCGCTGGCGCCCGCGTAGTCCTCAGTCGTGTGCGCGCCGGTCGCCGTCTACGGGACCGTCAGTCGGCATCCCGCAGAGATCGGCGAGCTCACGTTCACCCTCCTCGGGACCGAGCGCGATCAGGCGGTCGCCGGCCCGCAGTCCGAATGCCGGTCGCGGGCGGTAGATCCACCGCCGCCCCCGCTGGACGGCGAGGACGAACATCCCGGTCTCCGTCTCGACGCGCAGCTCCTTGAGGGTTCGCCCGTCCGCCGGGGAGCCGGCGACGACCTGAGCCTCCACCGTGGTCTCCTCGGTCTCCTCCAGAGCCATCGCGACGACCGGATGCATCTGCTCGCCCTTCTCGACGTACCAGGTCATCTCGCGTGCGGCGTCGCAGATCGATTCGGTCGCGCTCGCGACGCGCAGCAGGCCGCGGAGCTCGTCGGGGCGCCGGGCCTCGGGCGCGGCGCGGAGCACCCAGGACTCGAGCTCGTCCTGGAGCACGTCGCTCTGGGCCTCGAGGGTTCCGACCTCCGCCGCGAGCGCCGGGTCCTGGAAGAGCAGGCACGAGTACGCGAGGCCCACGGCGGCTTCCGACGCGTCCTTCATCTCGACGAGGATGTCGACGGCCCGGTCGAGCTCTGACAGCACCGGCCCGTCCGGGTCGGGGGTCGGCAGCGGCGGAGCGCCGGCGAGTCCTCGGATCAGGTCGATGCCCTCCTCGGGTCCACGGAACAGGAGCACGTCCCCCTCGGCGATCATCGTGTCGGCCGATGGGGAGAAGTCCCAATCGGCTCCGCGACGGATCGCCATGATCCACACGCCGGTTTCGGTCGGCAGCGAGAGATCGCGCAGCGCCCGGCCGATCGCTCCCGCGCCGCGACGGGTCTTGACGCGACCGGAGACCTCGTCGGCATGCCGGAGGTCGGGCCGGAGCGCCTCGGGGATGCCGAGGTTCGCCTCGACGACCCGCGCGATGTCGGCCGCCGCCTCGCCGATCTTCTCGATCGCCGAGGCGATCTGCAGCACGCTCTCGATCGCCTCGGCATCCTCACGGCTGCGGGCGGCGAGCACCGCCATCGTCCGCAGGAGCCGGTTCGTCTCATACATCCGGTCCCGAAGACGTTCGACCTCGCGGGCGAGCTTCTCCTCCTCGAAGAAGACGGCCGCGTACGCGAGGTCGACCATCAGGTCGGACACGTCCTTCGCCTCGACGAGCAGGTCTTTGACGGATCTCGGTTGGTCATCCATAGGTTCCGGCTCCCAATAGTGACATAGCGAACAGCAGACAGAGCACGCCGGTCAGGTCCATGAAGCTGGTGATGAACGGGACGCTGTGGTTGTCCGGATCCAGCCCGAACCGTGCGGTCAGCACCGCGGCGTAATACCCCACGACGAGCACGATCGCGGTGGCGATGACGCCGGCGAGCATCGTGCCGCCGATCATCGTCGCCGCTCCCGGATGCGCCTTGCCCAGCAGGTCGCTGAACGCGACCCCCAGCACGCCGATCAAGGTGAAGACGACGACCGCGAACGCGACCACCAGGCCCGCGTCGACCAGAGCGGGTGCCTCGGGCCGTCCCCGCGGGGTGATGACACCGAGTTGGAGCTTGGAGGACAGCCGTGCCGCGAGGATCCCTCCGAGCGCCCCGGCCTGCGAAACGAACGGGGGAACGAGGATCAGCAGGCCGGGGAACAGCTCGAACCGCGCGAGCCGGCCCTCGAGGAGGGTTCCGGCGAGCACGTCGAGCAGCGTCGCGATCAACACGATGCCGACCGACTCGAGCAGGATCCGCCGGACGACCGCCGACCCCGTCGCGACGCTCCAGACGGTGAAACAGGCCGCCACGATCAGGCATGCGGCCCCGAGCCAGGCGTTCAACGCGTCGGGCCGAACGAGGAAGGTCGCGAGGAACAGGGCCGGGATCGCCACCATGTCTCCTACCGCGGTGATGATCGGCGTCGCGACGGTGTCCAGGTCATAGCCCCGGTGATACGAGAGCACGGCGAGACCGATCGTCACGAATAAGATCGCCGCCGACGCCAACGTCGCACCGATCACCGAGATCGTCAGCAGGTCCCACAGCGAGATCGACGTCTCGCCGAACGCGGTCGCCACGACCTTCGCGAGGACGGCGAGGTAGATCGACGACGCGAAGGTGAGGGCGATCGCGACTTCGACGTTCTGCCCGAGGACGCCGCGCCGTCCGCGCGCGACGTCGAACGTGCCGGCGTGGATCCCGGTCCCGAGGCGGGCCGCCATCGCCCCGAAGATCGTGCCTCGGAGACCGACGGAGGCGGGGATCAGGATCAGCAGGCCCGGCAGCTCAGCGAGCGTGTCGGTGATCGATCCGAGGAACAGTCCCGCGGCGAACGCGGCGGCCGTGCTCAGCAACAGCGCGATGGACCCTTGACGCAGCGTGCGACGCTCGGCCCGCAGCGTGCTCCAGATGCGCCGAGCGCGGTGTCGGATCGCCATGTGCGTCCATCCTGTCCTCCAGCCGGTGCTGCGTTTCGTCCCGTGCCGTGCGGCCGGCGCGGCGACCCATGGGTCGTCGTCGTGGCCCGTGGCAGTATCCGCCGTGTCTCGGTGCGGGGCAACCGTGTCGCGGGTGAGTCGTCAGGCTCCGGGTTCGGGAACCCAGTCCCGCGTGCAGAACAGCCAGAAGGCCAGACCGGCGTACGGTCCGTAGGAGCGGAACCGACGCTGGATCGTGGCGTCTTTCACCACGCGGCGGTGGCCCGCGACGCGTGCGTAGGTCGGGCGTGTCCAGGAGTCCAGGATCAGCCGGGAGTACCGGCCGAGAGTCATCATGATGTGCGCCGCCGCATACGGGCCGACGCCGGGCAACGCGAGCAGCAGGAGTTCGAGCTCGTCATCCGGGAGCTCATCGGGACGTGCACGCCCCCACGCCTCGAGATCGAGAACGCCCTCAGCGACCGAACGCGCGAGCTGGATCAGATAGGCCCCGCGATACCCCGCGCGTGCGGTCCCCCTGTAGAAGTCCTCGCCCGCCGCGGCCATCGCAGCCGGGTCGGGGAAGGAGCGCCCGTACGGACCCGCTGCTGCGGCGCCCGCGGCGGGGGTGCCCAGATGCGTGACGATCGCGTCGACCATGCGCCGGGTGCCCGACCAGGCGCAGTTCGTCGTGCAGATCGTCTTCACGACGTCCTCGAAGACCGTCGGCGAACGCAGCATGCGCCCGGCGCCCGACGCCGCCCACGCGAGATCGGGATCGGACCGCACCAGCGCATAGAAGGGCGCCAGATCCTGGTCCATCCGAAGGATGTGGCGCACACCATCGAGCAGATCCGTCCGGGTCGCCTCGCCGGGGGGTGGACCCGCCACCTCGACGACGCCGTGGGATCGTCGCCCCGGGCGGATGTGGACCCGACGAGGACGGCCGCGCCGGACCGGCAGGGTCGCCTCGAGGCTCCCGGAGGTCTCGTCGAGCCGCAGCGGTGGGAGGTCGCTGAACCCGTGGGAGTCGATCGTCCGTCGCAGATCCACCGGCTCGCCACCCGGACCACGCAGTGGGAATGCCAGTTCGACCGACGAGGAAGCCGATGCCTGCGTCGCGGATCGTCCCATGCGGCACAGGCTACGCCGTGGCCGGGACATGCCGCCGGGCTCCGCGCGAGCGGGCCGCTAGCATGCCGGCATGATCGGCTTCAGCGAACGGGCGATCGAAGCGCTCGCCAGATCCGCTGCGGCGGCCCGGCGGTTCAATCCCGACGCCCGGCTGCGGATCGCTCCCGATGCCGCAGGGGTCGCGCTGTCGATCACCGACGGACCCGAGCCGGGGGACGACACGGTCGAGCGGGACGGCTTCACGCTCTACCTGGCGTCCGGCCTGGACGGCACCCTCGACATCGCCGAACCGCACGACACCTTCGTCATCCGGGACTGAGCGGACTCACGCGGTCGCGGCGCCGATCGCTTCGCCGAGGACATCGAGTCCCTCGAGGAGCAGCCCCTCGTCGATCACGAGAGGGGGCAGCAATCGGATCACGTTGTCGTAGGTTCCCGCCCGGAGCACGAGGACGCCCTGCTGCATGCAGGCATCGGTGATGCGCGCGCAGATCGCCTTGTCCAACGGCTCTTTCGTGCTCCGATCGGCGACGAGCTCGATCGCGAGCATCATCCCGCGACCGCGAACCTCGCCGATCACCTCGTGTGCGGTCTCCAACTCGCGGAGCTTGTCCATGGCCGTGGCGCCGAGTTCGCGCGAGCGCTGCACGAGGTTCTCGGATCCGATCTGCTCGATCACTCCGAGCCCCGCGACGGCGGCGACGGGGTTGCCTCCGTAGGTGCTGCCGAGCCCGCCGACGTGCGCGGCGTCCATGATCTCCGGACGCCCGGTGATCGCCGAGATCGGCATGCCGCCACCGAGCGCCTTCGCGGTCGTCATCACGTCGGGCTCCACACCCTCGTGCTGGACCGCGAACCAGTCACCCGTGCGACCGAAGCCCGTCTGGATCTCGTCGGCCACGAACACGATCCCGTGCTGCGCGCAGAACTCGCGCAACGTCGGGAGGTAGCCGGGGGACGGAACGACGAAGCCGCCTTCGCCTTGGATCGGTTCGACGACGAGGCAGGCGATGTTGTCGGTGCCGATGTGCTTGGTCATCTGGTCGATCGCATACGCCGCCGTCCGGGAGGTCACCTCCTCCGGCGTGGCCGTCCCGCCGATCGGCCGGTACGGGTAGGCGAAGGGGAGCCGGTAGATCTCCGACGCGAACGGGCCGAACCCGCGCTTGTACGGCATGACCTTCGCCGTCATCGACATCGTGAGCAGGGTCCGTCCATGGAACGCGTGATCGAAGACCACGACCGCGTCGCGACGCGTGTGTTGCCGCGACACCTTCACCGCGTTCTCGACGGCCTCGGCGCCCGAGTTCATGAAGAAGGTCTTGGGGTCACCGCCCTCGATCGGGATCAGGCGGTTCAGCTGTTCTGCGAGCTCGATGTACGGCTCGTTCATCGTCACGCTGAAGCACGTGTGGGTCTCCCGTTCGGCCTGGCGAACGATCGCGTCGACGACGTAGGGAGAGGTGTGGCCCACGTTCAACACCGCGATACCGGTCGCCAGGTCGATGAACCGATTGCCGTCGACGTCCTCGACGATCGCTCCGGAGCTCCGCTCGGTCACCAGCGGCATGAGGTTGGCGACGCCGGAGGGGACGGCGCTCGTCCGGCGTTCGATCCATTCCTTCGTCCTCGGACCCGGGATCTCGGTGACGATCTTCCGCTCTTGAGGGATGTCCATGGTCTGCTCGCGCCTCCTCGGGCACCTGTGCGGCGTGCGGTTCGCGTGGGCCGGTGTATCGAGTTTCGCGGGACACCGCCCGCCTGTCGCCCGATGGGTGGACCAACCCGGTGTGCGCGGCTTGTCCATGTCGTCGATACGGCTCCGTCGGTGCCCGGGTGGTTCGGACGTCGGCGCAGAGGCCGGCGGCGCCGGGGTAGAGGCCGGGGTACCTGGACCCGGGGGAACGGGCGCCCCGTTGCGTCCGTCGGCAGATTTTGTCCATTCCGTACACTCAAGGGGCGATGACGGTCACGATCGAGGACTTCCTCCGCGCTCCCGACCTCGGCCTGCGGCTCACCGCCGGCGCCACCGGTGCCGACCGGCCGCTGCGGTGGGTACACGTGAGCGAGCTCGAGGATCCCACCCCGTTCCTCAAGGGAGGGGAGTTGATCCTGACGACCGGCATGGGCGTCGGGGCCACGCCGGCCAAACAGCGCGCCTACGTCAAGCGCCTCGCCGACGCGGGCGTGGTGGGACTCGGATTCGGCCTCGGTTTCTCCCACGACAAAGTGCCCAAGCCGCTCGCCGCCGCCGCTGAGGCGGCCGCGCTCCCGCTGATCGAGATCCCCTACGACGTTCCGTTCATCGCGATCACCGAGGCGCTCTTCACGCGGCTGGTTGCCGAGCAGTACGACACGCTCCAACGGGCGTTCGACGCTGAGCACGCGTTGACCCGCGCTGTGCTCGAGGGCGAAGGGGTGGAGGGGATCGCCGCTTCGCTCGCCAAGGCGGTGCACGGATGGGTGTTGCTCTTCGACCTGCACGGCATGCCGCTCGCGGAGACGTCCAAGGCCGCAGAGCAGCGGCGAGCTCGTGTCTGGGACGAGCTGCGCTCCTCCCGCCCCGAGGGGACAGGGTTCTCGATCACGCTCGTGGACCGCGGCCATCACGTATGGGTCCAGCCGGTGGGCGCGCGCGGCGGGATCGAAGCGTTCCTGGCGGTGGGCAAACCCGAGAGCCCGACACAGGTCGACCGTATCGTGGCAGGGCACGCGCTCTCGCTCGTGGCGATCGAGCTGGCGAAGGCGCGCGCGGTCGCCGACGCACGCCGCCGGCTGCAGGGGGACTTCTTCGACGAGCTCGCGAAGGGACTGCTGCATGAGCCGGAGGCCCTCCGGGGACTCGCGCGGTTCGGGTTCGCCCGCGGGGCGAAGGTCCGGGTCGTCTCGATCGAGGGCGGGGAACCGGAGGTCATCGCCAACGCGGCGGCGGACCTGCTGTCCCGCCGCACGGGTGCGTTCCTGGTCTCGCCCCACGAGGACGGCGTGCACCTGCTGCTCGCCGAGGACGGGGAACCCGAGTTGGAGTTGCTGGCCGAGACGCTGCGCGCCAAGGTGGGGGACGACCTCCGGCTGGGAGCGGGCGACCTCGTGGGCCCGATGGACACCGCCCGGAGCCTGCGCGAGGCGCGGTACGCCCTCCAGGTCTGCCGTCTCGAGGGGTGGCGCAGCGCGGGGTTCGGCGACCTCGGCACGTACCGCTTGCTGCTGTCGATGGCCGATCCGGATGCGCTCCGGGCATTCGCGGACTCCCTGCTTGCCCCCCTCGACGTCTATGACACGGCGCACGGTGGGGAGCTGCTCGCCTCGCTCGAGGCCTTCCTGAACAACAACGCCCGGTGGGAGACGGCCTCCACCCAGCTCTATGTCCATCGGCACACCCTCCGCTACCGGATGCGCAAGGTGGAGGAGCTCACCGGCCGGGATCTGACCTCCTCGTTCGACCGTATGGAGTTCTGGCTCGCGCTGCGGGCTCGCGAGCTGCTCGCGGCGGGTGCGCAGCAGCGGTAACGGGACCTCCCCCCGGCGTGGACACGGTCTCCATCGGGTCCTCCGGTCGTTGTCCCCTCCGTACAATCGCGCGCCCGGCGCGGTGGCCACCTCGCGGGGTGGTCCGTTCCGGGCCCTGCGGGGCATACTGGACGCTCGGCTTCCGGCCCGGCGCCGCCGTGGATCGGCACAACGCTCAGCACGAGGGGGATGTCGAGGATGGCCACGTCCGTCAAGACCCACAAGATGTTCATCAACGGGGAATGGGTTGACTCCTCGACCGGCGAGACCCAGGACGTGATCAGCCCGGCGAGTGGGCAGGTGATCGCGCAGGTCCCGAAGGCCTCCGCCGATGACGTGAACCGTGCCGTCGATGCTGCGAAGACCGCATTCGAGTCGACCTGGTCCGACGCCACACCGGGCGAGCGGCAGGCCGCGCTGCTGAAGATGGCCGACCTCGTCGAGAAGCACGGTGAGGAGCTCGGGCGGATCGAGTCGGAGAACGTCGGGAAGGTCTTCGCGCTGACGATGTCCGAGGAGATCCCCGTGATCGCCGATCAGTTCCGCTTCTTCGCGGGCGGCGCGCGGCTCCTCGAAGGCCGCGCGGCGGGCGAGTACATGAAGGGATTCACGAGCTTCATCCGGCGCGAGCCGATCGGGGTCGCCGGTCTGATCGCTCCGTGGAACTACCCGTTGTACATGGCGACCTGGAAGCTCGGCCCGGCGCTCGCGGCGGGCAACAGCATCGTGATCAAGCCCTCGGAGTGGACCCCGCTAACGCTCCTGCGCTTCGCCGAGCTGATCCAGGAGGCGGAGATCTTCCCGCCCGGCGTGTTCAACGTCGTGACCGGTGACGGCGTTCCCGCCGGCGACGCCCTCGTCCGCAACCCCGACGTCGGCATCGTGTCGCTCACCGGCGACGTCGACACGGGGAAGCTGATCAGCCGCAACGCCGCCGACACGCTCAAGCGCGTGCATCTTGAGCTCGGCGGCAAGGCCCCGGTGATCGTGTTCGACGACGCGGACATCGCGGCGGCGGCCGAATGGATTCAGGTCGCCGGCACCTTCAACTCCGGGCAGGACTGCACCGCTGCGACCCGGGTGATCGCCGGTCCGGGTATGTACGAGAAGCTGGTCGACAAGGTCGTCGACAACGTGAACGCGATGAAGGTCGGCGACATCTGGGACGACGAGTCAGCGATGGGGTCGGTCGTGTCGTCCGAACAGCTCGAACGGATCACCGGCTTCGTCGACCGCGCGAAGTCGCGGGGGATCACGGCGGCGACCGGCGGCCAGCGGATCGACCGCGACGGCTTCTGGTTCCAGCCGACCGTGCTCACCGGGATGGAGCAGGACGACGAGATCATCCAGAACGAGGTGTTCGGACCGGTGATCACGATGCAGCGGTTCGCCGACGAGGAGCAAGCGCTCGCGTGGGCCAACGGTGTCAAGTACGGACTCGCCGCGTC
Organism: Actinomycetota bacterium; assembly: GCA_040881665.1. NCBI lineage: Bacteria > Bacillati > Actinomycetota > Actinomycetota bacterium. Next base: position 640,480 of record JBBECT010000005.1, on the reverse strand, counting down.
GGTGTGGACCCGCGACGTCGGTCGCGCGCTCCGGATGAGTCGCAAGCTCCAATTCGGCACCGTGTGGATCAACACCCACATCCCGCTGACGCCCGAGATGCCGCACGGCGGCTACAAGGAGTCCGGCCACGGCAAAGACATGTCGATCTACTCGATCGAGGAGTACACGAACATCAAGCACGTGATGGCGTCCCTCGACTAGGAGGCACGATGAGCGCGAGGCCCTACTTGGTGAACGGGTCGTGGCGAACGGGGGACGACTCCTTCGAGGTCCACAGCCCCTACGACGGCAGCGTCGTCGGTGAGATCGGGATCCCGACCGAAGCGGACGTCGAAGAGGCGACCGCGGCGGCGTCCGAGACGTTCACCGAGTCCCAGCATCTGCCCGTCCATGCCCGGGCCGACGCTCTCGACCACATCTCACGCCGGCTCGAGGATCGGATCGAGGAGAACGCGAGGCTGATCGCCGCCGAGGGCGGCAAGCCCCTGAAGTGGGCCACGGTCGAGGCGACCCGCGCGGTGTCGACCTACCGGTGGGCGTCCGAGGTGATCAGGCACGGCGACGACGAGCTCGTCCGGCTCGATACGGAGGCGTCCCTCGGGTCTCGGGTCGGCCTGATCCGGCGCTTCCCGTTCGGTCCCGTGCTCGGGATCTCACCGTTCAACTTCCCGCTGAACCTCGTTGCGCACAAGGTGGCGCCGGCACTCGGCGTCGGGGCGCCGATCGTGATCAAGCCGGCGAGCGCCACGCCGATCGGGGCGCTCGTGCTGGCGGAGCTGTTCGCCGAGACCGACCTGCCGAAGGGGATGATGTCGGTGCTGCCGGTCTCCTCGAAGGTCGCCGATACGATGGCGCGCGACGAGCGCTACCGGAAGATCTCCTTCACCGGATCGTCCGGTGTCGGCTGGTACCTCAAGGGTCTCGATCCCCGCAAGCACGTCACCCTCGAGCTCGGCGGGAACGCCGGAGTGATCGTGCACTCGGACGCCGACCTGGACCTCGCCGCCCAGCGCGTCGCGTTCGGCGGCTACTATCAGGCGGGTCAGAGCTGCATCAGCGTGCAGCGGATCCTCGTCCAGTCCGAGGTTTACGAGGACTTCGTCGCGCGCGTGGTCAAGCAGGTCGAGAGCCTGAAGGTCGGTGACCCGATGGACCCGACCGTCGACGTCGGCCCCGTGATCGACGCGGGTTCGCTCGACCGGATCGAGCAGTGGGTGAACGAAGCCGTCGCCGCCGGAGCCGAGTTGCTCACCGGCGGGCGGCGGGAGGGCACGTGCTATGTGCCGACGCTGCTCGCGAACACCACGCCCGAGATGAAGGTTCGCTGCGAGGAGGTCTTCGGTCCGGTCGCCACGATCACGCCCTACGAGACGTTCGACGACGCGCTCGCGGAGGTGAACGACTCGAAGTACGGATTGCAGGCCGGGGTGTTCACCAACGACATCAACCGGGCGTTCCAGGCGCATCGGACGATCGAGACCGGCGGCGTGATCGTGAACGACGTCTCGGCCTTCCGCGCCGACCAGATGCCCTACGGCGGCTCGAAGGACTCCGGCTTCGGCCGGGAGGGCCTGCGCTGGGCGATGGAGGAGATGACCGAGCCCCGCATCATGGTGCTCTCGCACGTCCCCCTCTGATCGGCCGTGGTCGCCGGCGGGAGACCGGGGGCCCGTGGGGGTCAGTGGCTCCGTTTCATCGACGCGTCCGAGAGGGCGTCCGCAGCCTCTCCCAATCGCAAGCCGACCACGTCGAGCCGGCGCAGGAGCTCCCGGCGCCGGAGCATCTCGGCGGTCACCGATCCGGTGAGGACCTCGACGACGGCCGTCTCATAGCCGATCCGCACGCGGTTGCCGCGCTTCTTCGCGGCGAGGGCCGAGCCCGTGACCGCGCCGGGCTCCGACGCGAGTGCGTCGACGGCATCGCGCAGCATCCACATCCCCTCGGTGATCGCGACGATGATCGTGCCCACCGACACGGGGGGCCGGACCTCGTAGAGCTCGAGCTCCCGGATGAAGTCCCGCAGGTTGTCGAGCACATCGTCGATCGACCGGGACAGACGGAACAGGTCCTCACGGTCGATCGGTGTCGCGAGGGACCGCGCGAGGAGCTCGATCAGCCGGTGACGCGCGTCGTCCCCGTCGTGCTCGGCGTCGGCGATCCGGCGATGCGCCTCCTCGGCGGGAACGCGACGCTCGACAAGGTCGCGTGCGATCGCACATCCGCGCAGCGTCGCGTCGATATGCGCCCCAAGAGCGGCGACGAAGTCGATGTCGGATCGTCCCGCGAGATCGCGGGCGAACCTCCGGAGCCGGGATCCGCGTGGCTCTTTCACGCCGTCACCGCTCCCAGCGCGAGCCCGACCACGAACGCAGCGGGCATCGTGATCGCCCAGGCGACCAGGAGCTGGGCGGCGATCCGCCATCGGACCCGACGAGATCCCTGGCTCACTCCGGTCCCGACGAGAGCGCCGAGCATCGTCTGGGTGGAGCTGACCGGCGCCCCGAGCAGCCCGGTGCCGATCACCGCCGCCGCGGTCGCGAACTCGCCGACGACCGTCTGCAGGGGTCGGAGGGCGAGGACCCCGGTGGCGACCGTCGAGGCCTGCCGTGGGAGCCCGATCACGGCGCCGGCTGCGAACCCTCCCGCGATCGCGAGCGACGGGAGCGGTCGGGCGAGCACCGGATCCGACGATGCGGCGAACAGGACCGCCGTCACCGCATACATCTTCTGCGCGTCGTTCACACCGTAGGCCACGGCCTGCGCACAGTACCCGACGATATGGCCACGACGCAGTCGGCGGGCCGCGGGGGCCGACGTGGCGCCTCGTAGCTGGACGAGGCGCATCGCGGCCAACGCGATCGCGAACCCCAGCAGGGGAGCGGCGACGGCGAGTCCCAGGACGAGTGCGATCGTTCCCCAGCCGACCTCCAGGCCCGCACCGACACCCGCCCCGGCGATCCCCCCGACGATCGCGACGGTCATGCTCGTCGGCAACCGGAGACGGATCAGGACTCCCACCACGAGCAGCGAGGCCGCCACCGCCGAGGCGAGCGCCGCCCGTCCACCCTGCTCGCCGAAGGACACCATGCGATCGGCCAGCGTGGTGGCGACCCGGGTTCCCACCACCGCCGGGACGAGAGCGACCGCCAGCGCCGAGAGGGCGATCGCCACCCCGGGAGCGAGCGCCCGGATCGACAGGCCGCTCGCGACGAGGGCGGCGCCGTCATTCGAGCCGTTGACCACGACGAACGTCACCGCCAGGGCGCCGACCAGCACGTCGGAGGGGTTCACCATCCGCGCGCGGGTGCACGCGCGTACCTGGGGGCAGCAGGCGCGTTCGTGCTGGCGTTCACGGGTTCACGCTCCTTCACATAGGCGCATCCCCGCAGCGTAGGGCACGGATTGTTACCTGTCGACAGTCTGCAGCTTGCCGTGCTAGCGTGCGGCGCTACGGCAGCTCCGGTAGGGCCCTTCGGGGCCTCGAGGCGGCACAAGGAGGGACACGTGGTGAACAAGCACCTGTGGAAGGTGGGCCCGATCGCGCTCGCGCTCGCTCTGACGATGGGCGCGTGTGGCGGCGACGACGACGACGAGCCGACCGACGCGGGCACGAGCGCCGCGCCGGCGGGACCGTTGACCGGCGAGGTCACGATCTTCGCCTACGAGGACACGCTCTTCCCGTTCATCCAAGAGCCGTTCCAGGAGGCCAACCCCGATCTCGAGGTCAACGGTGTCGCCTTCGGCGACGCCTCGGACACGGTCACGAAGCTGCGCGGCGGGTTCCAGGCCGACGTGGTCGAGACCTGTGCCGGTGAGATGAACCAGTTGATCCAGGGCGAGCTGTTGCAGCCGATCGACACGAGTCGAATCGAGACCTGGGATCAGATCTACGCCTTCATGAAGGACGGCGTCGACGTCGAGGTCGACGGTGAGTTCTGGATGGCGCCGACCCAGGGCGGCATCGACGGCATCGTCTACAACGCCGATCGGATCCCGGAGGGCACGATCACCGGCTACCAGACCCTGTTCGAGGGGGACTGGGAGGGCCAGATCGCGCTGGAGAACGACTCGACGGACTCGATGCCGATGGTGGCGGCCGCGCTCGGGTTCGAGAACGTGTTCGACCTTACCTCCGAGCAGATCGAGCAGGTGCGTGACTACCTGATCAACTCGGACCGCGTTCGGACCGTCTTCGACGAGGACGCGCAGCTGATCAACCTGATGGAGCAGGAGGAGATCCTCGCGGTGCAGGCCGGCCCCGAGCTCGTCCGCGTCCTGAACAAGGAGGGCGGCAACTTCGCGTTCGTCACCCCGGAAGAGGGCTCGGTGTCGTGGGTGTGCGGGCTGAGCATCTCCGAGAACGCGGAGAACCTCGACGCCTCGTACGCCTTCATCAACCACATGCTCGACCCGGAGATCCAGAACTCGGTCGCCGAGGAGCTCGAATACTGGGGCTCGAACCCGGCGATCCTGGACGTGGCCAGTCAGAAGACGATCGACAACCTGCGTCTCGACGAGGCCGAGGACGTCATCTCGACGGCTGTTCCCGAGACCACGCCCGAGAACATCGACGAGTGGGAAGACGCGTGGCGTCAGTACCTTGCCTCCTGAACGACGGCGATCGATGCCGGGTCGTGACGACCCGGATGCGCTGACGCCGGCGGGTTCCCAGCGGTGAGCGCGGGGCAGTCGACGGTCGAGGCGGGTGGGGCGCGTGCCCCGTCCGCCCGCCCGTCGATCCCTCGCGTCTTCTGGACGATCCACCGGCGCGAACGGCTCACGAAGGTCGCGTCTGCTCTGTTGCTCGCGTTCGGCGCGCTGATCCTGTTCGGGCCGTTCCTGTTGCTGGCGTTCCTCAGCTTCAACGACTCGCAGATCCTGTCGTTCGGCTTCCAGGGGTTCACCCTCCGGTTCTACGAGGAGGCCCTCTCGGATCCGGCGATGCGCGAGTCGCTGCGGAACTCCCTGCTCGTCGCCGGTCTGACGACCCCGATATGCGTGATCCTCGGGACCCTGGGAGCGTTCGGGATTGCTCGATTCGTCTTCCCTGGGCGAGGGGTGGTCGCGGGTTCGATGACGCTTCCGCTCGTGGTGCCCTCGCTGCTGGTGGGCGTCGGGGCCCTCGTGACCTTCAGCAAGATCGACATCCCGCTGTCGCTCTACACGGTCGGCGTGATGCACATCGTCGTGGGCTTCCCGCTCGTGATGGCGATCGTGATCGCGGCGCTCTACCGGTTCGATCGCTCCTTGGAGGAGGCCGCGCTCGACCTGGGCGCGACGCGCAAGGAACTGGTGTGGTTCGTGTTGCTGCCGTACCTGGTTCCGGCGCTGGCCGCCGCCGCGATCTTCGTGTTCGGGTGGTCGTTCAACAGCTTCACGGTCACCTTCTTCACGGTCGGAGGGGAACGGATGTTCACGGTATGGGTGTTCTCGCGCCTGCGCCAGGGCACGAACCTCCCGATGGTGAACGCGGTGTCGACCCTCGTCACGTTCGTGACGGTGATCGTCGTGTACTTCGCCTACTACCTTCTCCGGCGCTCCGCGATCCGCTCCGGGCAGGACGTCCGCAATCTCGTTGCCGGGGGTCCGCAGCAGTGAGCGCGCAGATCTCGAGTTCCGGTGTGGCGTTCGGCCGGCGAACGGCCGCGGCGGTCCTCGCGAGTCCGGTGCTGACGCTGCTCGCGTTCTTCGCGGCTCCCCTGATCTATCTGACGTGGGTGAGCTTCACGCACGCCGACATCACCGGCGACGGAAGCTTCACGCTCGACAACTACACGGAGGTGCTCGGGGAGCCCATCTACCGAAGCGTCTTCATCGACACGATCTTCATCACGGTCACGGCGATGTTGATCCTGTTCGTGGTGGCGTTCCCGATCGCGAGCTTCCTCGCCTTCCGAGCCGGCAAGTGGGAGATCCCGATGCTGCTGGCCCTCGTGTTGACCGACGAACTGAATCCGCTGATCCGGCTGTACGCGTGGCAGATCGTGATGAACAAGGAGGGGGTCATCAACAAGCTGCTCCAGGGACTCGGGGTCATCGAGCAACCGCTCACGATCCTGTTCACGAAGACCGCCGTGATCATCGTGCTCGCGACGGGATCCCTCGCCTTCGTCGTGATCCCGATCTACGCTGCGTTGAAGACGGTGAACCGCAGTTTGATCGAGGCCGCGCGTGATCTCGGAGCCAGCTGGTTCACGATCCTGCGGGAGGTGCTGCTCCCGCTCTCGGCGACGGGATTCATCGCGGCGATCATCATCGTGTTCGTCCCGATGCTGTCGGACTTCGCATCGCCGGCGGTCGTCGGCGGGCGAGAGGGGTACATGATCGCGTCCCTGATCGAGGAGGAGTTCAACGCTCGCGGGGACTGGGGGGTCGGATCGGCGCTGAGCTTCGTCGTGCTCGCGATCTCGTCGCTGATGGTGTGGCTGAGCATCAAGATCTCGAAGGTGGGGCGGTTGCAGGCATGACGACGACCTCCGAACCGATGACCGACGGTCCGCGTACGCCCGAGGAACGGGCGGCAAGCGAGGGAACGCCGCCGGCGCTCGAGCTCGATCACGTGACGAAACGCTTCGGCGAGGTCGTCGCGGTCGACGACGTGAGCCTGCGGGTGGCTCGTGGCGAGTTCTTCTCTCTGCTCGGGCCGAGCGGCTGCGGCAAGACGACGACCCTGCGCATGCTCGCAGGGTTCGAGGAGCCGAGCGACGGTCGCCTGCTGCTCGATGGGGTCGAGGCGACGCAGATCCCGCCCTTCAAGCGACCGACGAATCTCGTGTTCCAGAACTACGCGTTGTTCCCGCACATGAGCGTGTACCGCAACGTCGCGTTCGGCCCGCGCCGGGCGAAGCTGCCGAAGGACGAGATCGACCGTCGTGTGCGCGAGGCGCTGAGCACCGTGCAGATGGACGCACTCGCCGATCGGATGCCGAGCCAGATGTCGGGCGGGCAGCAGCAGCGGGTGGGGCTTGCCCGGGCCCTCGTGAACGACCCGCTCGTGCTCCTGCTCGACGAGCCGCTCGGCGCCCTCGACCTCAAGCTCCGCAAGGAGATGCAGATCGAGCTGAAGCGGATCCAGCGGGAGGTCGGCATCTCGTTCGTGTACGTCACGCACGATCAGGAAGAGGCGATGACGATGTCGGATCGGATCGCGGTGATGGACGGCGGACGCGTGGAACAGCTCGGTACACCCCGCGAGATCTACTTCCGCCCGACCTCGAGGTTCGTGGCCGACTTCATCGGGACCGCGAACCTGCTTCCCGGCACGATCGAACGCATCGGCGAGACGACCGACGTGCGCTATGCCGGCACCGTGCTCCCGGCGGCTTCGATCGGTGCTCCGCCGGACACGACTCCCGCGATCGGTGACGAGGTGGCGCTGATGCTCCGGCCCGAGTCGATCGACGTCCATCGCGAACGTCCCCCTGCGGGACACGTCGTGCCCACGACGGTCGAGGACGTGATCTTCCAGGGCACGGGCTTGCGGCTCGAGCTCCGCGGTCCCGACGGCGTGGCGATCGTCGCGATCGTGACGGTCGTGTCGGTCGAGGGGCGGGAGTGGCGGCCGGGCGACGAGGCGTTCCTGACGTGGGACGAGGGGCGCGCTCACGTGGTCGCCGATCGCCGCTGATCCTCCCTCGCCTTCGGACGTCGCGCTTGCGGGAGTTCGTCGGGCGGGAGTTAGTCGGACAGAACTACCGTCGACGCGAAGGCCCCGACCTGTTCGGCGGCGATCGGTTCCCGGCGCCAGTAGTAGTGATCGGTTCCCGGTGTGATCTCCACACGCGCGTCGCGGAGCTGCGCCCCGAGCGCGCGCAGCTCGTCCGAGGGACAGAAGATGTCGTGCTCGCCGGCCAGCAATAGGACCGGCGCCCGGAGCCCGCGCAGCGCGGGAGGATCTGGGAGCGGCGGGAGACGCACCCGCCGCGTTCCGAGCGGCAGGCCGATCGCCGCGAGCCCGGCGATGCGGGTGTCGTCCACGGCCAGCCGGAGCGCGACGTTGGCTCCGAACGACCAGCCGACGAGCAGTGTCCCGCCGTCGGTTTCGGTGCGGACGCGGTCGATCGCGGCACGTGCGTCATGCAGCTCGGCATGACCACCTCCATAGGTACCCGACGAACCCATCACCCCTCGGAAGTTGAACGACAGCACGGCGAATCCGCGACGCGAAAGATCGGAACGCAGTGCCCACAGCAGCGGGTGGTCCTTGCTGCCACCCTCCTTCGGGTGGGGATGGCAGAGGACGGCGCCGCCGCGGGCGGGTCCGTCTGCCGGGCGGCGCACCTCGCCTTCGAGCGAGACGCCATCGGCCGTGGAGAACCGGACGGGCTCCTGTGCGACGATGGACTCGGTCATGCCGCCCACCGTAGCCGACACCTCGACCGCCCGGGTCGCCGCGGCGATCCGCGACCCACTCCCGTGGGAGGAGTTCGTCCGCGTGGCCGGCACGCTCGAGGAGACCGGGTACACGGGGATGTTCCTTCCCGAGATCGCGGGCCGCGAGGCGTTCTCGACCCTCGCGGCGGCCGCGGAGCACACCGACCGCCTGCAGCTGGGGACCGGGGTGGTTACGACGACCTCGCGTCGCGCGCTAACGACCGCGATGGCCGCGGCCACGGTCCAGGAGATCTCGGGCGGCCGGTTCATCCTGGGATTGGGGACCGGTCCGTCGGGCCCGGGGGCGCTCGATCGGCTGCGCGACACGGTCGCGACGCTCCGGGGCCTGTTCGCCGGCGACCGGGTGGACTCGGCCGACGGGCCGGCGCGGTTGCGTGCGCCCCCCGCGGATCCGCCTCCGGTCTGGCTCGCCGCGCTCGGTCCGAAGGCGGCGCATCTGGCCGGTGAGATCGCGGACGGCGTCCTGCTGAACTGGTGCACACCCGAGCGCGTGGCCGCCGCGCGGCAGGAGGTCCGCAGGGGGGCGGAGTCGGCAGGTCGTGATCCGGCGCAGGTCGTCGTCGCGGTCTACATCCGGGCCTGCGTCGGACTCGAGGACGACGCCGCGATCGCGGTCCTGCGAACGGCCACCGCGGAGTACGCGGCGATCCCCGCCTACCGCCGGCAGTTCGAGCGCGCGGGCTTCGCGAATGAAGCGGCGGTCGCCGGTGCGGCGCATCGCGACCGACGCCCCCGAGATGTGCCGGAGTCCCTCGTCCGTGCGGTGACCGTGCTCGGCGACGCCGCTGCGGCGCGCGGAGCGCTCGCCGCGTACCGGGACGCGGGCGCCGACCTCCCGATCGTGTACCCGGTGGTGGCGCGGGATCGTGCTTCCTCGCTCCTCGGGACGCTCTTCGCGCTGGCTCCGGAGCCCGTGCTCGAACCCTGACCGACGGTCGCCGCGGTCGCGCTCACCAGGTCGTTCCGGCGTGGAGGGGTCGTAGACTGGATAAGCAAGGTTGACAACGTGTAAATCGTCCCCTGGAGGGATGAACGGCACGGACGGATCCGAACGACGAGGTTCGGCCGCACGGGGCCGGAGGGGAGAGCAGATGACGTACACGATCGCGGAACCCTGCATCGACGTGAAGGACCGCGCCTGTGTGGACGAGTGCCCGGTGGACTGCATCTACGAGGGAGCCCGCATGCTCTACATCCACCCGGATGAGTGCGTCGACTGCGGCGCGTGCGAACCCGTGTGCCCGGTCACCGCGATCTTCTACGAGGACGACGTCCCCGCCGAGTGGAAGCGGTTCACCCCGATCAACGCGGAGTTCTTCGAGGATGCCATCAGCGGGATCGGCTCGCCGGGCGGTGCCGCCCAGGTCGGGCCGCAAGCGACGGACCATCCCACCGTCGCGGAGTGGGCATCCGCCTGAGCGTCCAGCGTTCGCCCGCTCGCACCGGCCTCACGCCTCGCTCGCCTCGTCCCCCGCGGGAAGGAACACGCGGAACGACGCCCCACCGCCCGGCCGCTCCTCGACCCAGGCACGGCCGCCGTGCAGATCGGCGAACCGAGCCACGAGCGTGAGTCCGACGCCGACGCCGGGGGCATGGGTGGGTGCCTCCGGACCCTGACGGAACGCCTCGAAGATCCGGTCCCTGTCGGCCGGGTCGACCCCCGTTCCGTCGTCCTCGACGGCGATCACGGCGCCCGTATCCTCGCGAACCACCCGGATCCACACGTGGGTTCCGGGCGGCGTGTGGCGGGCGGTGTTCGCGAGGAGGTTCTCAACGATGCGCTCGATCTTCGGCGCGTCGATGTCGAGGACGACTTCCTCGGTTTCGACCGCGAGATCCCGTTCGGTGATCAGGTCGGACTCGGCCACGACGCGCCGTACGAGCGATCCGAGATCGACGGGCACGCGCTTGGGCGCCACGATGCCGCGGGACAGGCGGTCGAGGTCGAGCAGATCGCGAACCAACCGATCGAGTTTCCGCGCGTTCTTCGTGATCCGTCGCGCGAGGTCCTGCGCATCCCCGGGGTCGAGCTCCAGGTCGCTGCGTTCCAGGGTGACGGCGAGCCCGAGGATCGCGGCCAGCGGGGTCCGCAGATCGTGGGAGACTGCCTGCAGGAACGTGTTCTTCATCTCGTCGAGCTCGCGGAGGCGCTGCGTGGCCTGACGCTCGACGCCGAGTGCTTCGGCGAGTCGTTCCTCCGCGTTCTTCTGCTGGGTGATGTCGAGCATGAAACCCTGCCAGAAGCACGGCCGGCCCTCACCGTCCCGGATCACCCGCGCTTCGTCGCGGATCCAGACCGTGTGCCCGTCCTTATGGAGCATGCGGTACTCCCAGGAGATCTCGTCGCCGGTGGCGTTCGCCTCCGCGTCCTGGGAGAGGACCCGTTCACGATCGTCCGGATGCAGCAGTTCGCGCCACATGCCCGGGTCGGCATAGATCTCCTCCGGCGTGTACCCCACGAGCGTTTCGTTGAAGCCGCTGATGAAGGTGGTCTCGGACAGCGTGGGATCTTCCTCCCGGATCACCTGTGTGTAGATCGCGGCCGGGACCTGTTCGACGATCGCCCGGTACTTCGCCTCGGTCTCCGCGAGCTGCTCGGCGGTCTCCCGCTGCTGGGTGATGTCGAGCATGAACCCCTGCCAGTAAGCGGCCGTGCCCTCGTCGTCGTGTACCAGGACCGCTTCGTCGTGGATCCACACGAAGTGACCGTCGCGATGGCGCATCCGATACTCCGAGCGCCACTGGTCGCCGGTCCGGAGCACCGGCTCGGTCTCGGCGAGCATACGGTCGAGATCGTCCGGGTGAACCAGCGCATGCCAATAGCCGGGATCGGAGGCCCAGTCCTCGGGCGGTGTCCCGAGCATCGCCTCGACCTGCGGACTCACGAAGGTGACGCTGGCTCCCCACTCGTCGTCGGTCGGGACTTCCTGGTAGGTCACCGCGGGCGTGCGCTCGACGATCTCCCGGTAGCGGCGCTCGGCGTCGAGCAGTGCCTGTTCGGTGGTCTTGCGTTGGGAGATGTCGAGGATGATGCCCTGCCAGAAGGGGCGGCCGTCCTCGTCCCGGACCAAGGTCGCCTCGTCGAGCACCCAGATGAACGTGCCGTCCGCACGGCGGAACCGGTACTCGAGGCGGAACGGCTCGCCGGTCGCGTTCGCCTCCCGGTTGGCCGCGCGCACCCGCTCTTCGTCTTCGGGGTGCAGATGGTCGAACCAGAACCCCGGTGTGCCCGTCCACTCTTCGGCCGACACGCCGAAGACGCGTTCGACCGCGGGACTGATGTAGAAGTCGTCCGGGTTCGCGTCGACGGCCTCGGCGTAGAGCACGGCGGACAGGTGCTCCACGAGCTGACGGTAGGGCGCCGGGCGCCGGGTCGTGGCGGGGATCGCCTCCTCCATCAGCCCACCTCCTCGCGCCAACGGGTCCCGAGGTCGCCGTCGGGCAGCAGAACGCGGAACGCCGCTCCTCCGCCGTCCCGGTCCTCCACCCACGCGCGGCCCCCGTGGAGCTCGGCGAACCGAGCCACGAGCGTGAGTCCGACGCCGACCCCGGGGGAGTGGGTCGGTGCCTCGGAACCCTGACGGAAGGGCTCGAAGATGCTCGCCCGCTCGTCGTAGGGAACCCCATCGCCGGCGTCTTCGACCGAGAGGAGCACGCCCTCCTCCACGTGACGCGCGGTGATCCAGACCTGGGTCCCCCGGGCGGTATGCCGGGCGGAGTTCGCGAGCAGGTTCTCCACGATCCGCTCGACCTTGGCGGCGTCGAGCGCGGCGATCAGTGGTTCGGGGTCGACGTTCACCTGCACGGGGTGGTCGCGGAGCAGGTCGGTCTCGTCCACGAGGCGTCGGAGCAGGCCGCCGAGCTCCACGGGCTGGCGCGCCGGTTCGACGATCCCGCGGGAGAGTCGATCGAGATCGAGCAGGTCGGTGACGAGGCGTTGGAGCTTGCGCGCGTTCTGCGCGATCCGCGTTGCGAGCTCGCGTCCCTCGCTGGCGTCGAGCTCGAGGTCCTCGCGGCCGAGCGTGACGGCGAGTCCGAGGATCGCCGCCAGCGGCGTTCGGAGGTCGTGGGAAACGGCCTGGAGGAACGTGTCCTTCATCTCGTCCATCTCGCGCAGTCGCTGCGCCGCGTCGCGCTCGACCTCGAGGGCGTGGGCGAGCTGGTCCTCGGACTCCTTCCTCTGCGTGATGTCGAGCAGGAATCCCTGCCAGAAGCTCGGACCTCCCTCGTCGTCGGTCACGAGCACTGCCTCGTCGTGCACCCATCGCCACGTACCGTCGGCGGCGCGGAAGCGGTACTCCATGTTCACGGGAGCCGCGGTCTCGTTCGTGCGGGTGTCCTCGGCGGCGACCCGTTCGAGGTCGTCGGGATGCACCCGATCGAACCAGAAGTTCTTCGTTGTCTTCCACTCCTCGGGCGTGTAGCCGAAGATGATCTCTACCTGGGGGCTGATGTAGAAGTCGACCTCTCGCGCCACGAGTCCCTCGACGTAGGTCACCGCGGGCATGTGCTCGATCAGGGTGCGGAACCGCGTCTCCGCCTGCCGAAGCGCGCGCTCCATTCGCTTTCGCTTCGTGATGTCGATGAAGCACCCCTGCCAGTAGGAGGGGTGGCCCTCGTCGTCGCGCACCATGACCGCGTGATCGCTGATCCAGATCCACCTGCCGTCCTTGTGCCGGAACCGGTACTCGCTGACGAACTCGGAGAGCGAGTCTTCGGCTGCGAGGTCGGCGCGCTCGACGTCGGGGAGATCGTCGGGATGGATGTGGTCGACCCAGAAGTCGTCGTCCGCGAGCCACTCCTCGGCGGTCCAACCGAGGATCGGTTCCACTTGCGGGCTCAGGAACAGGTCCAATTCCTCGGTGACCGGCTCCGCGTAGATCACCACCGGGACGTTGTCCACGATCGCCTGCAGTCGTGCGCGGGTCTGCTCCAGCTCCTGCTCGGCGAGCTTGCGATCGGTGATATCGAGCAGGGCCCCTTGCCAGAGTTGGGGCCAGACACCGGGTGCCGTCACGAGGCGTGATTCGTCGCGCACCCAGATATGTCGCCCGTCCGCGGCGACGAACCGATAGTCCTGCCGATAGGGCCCGCCCGTGGTGATCACGTCCTCGCTGAGCTCGGCGACGGACGCCCGGTCGTCGGGATGCAGGATGTCGGTCCAGAACCCCTCTTCCCGCCAGCGGTCGGGTGTGTACCCGAGGAGATCCTCGATCTGCGGGCTGACGTAGATGAAGGTCGCGGTCGAGGCGCTTCCCTCCGGGACCACCTCCTCGTAGGTGACCAGGGGCGTGTGTTCGATCAGCGACCGGTACCGCAGGTCGGTCTCGTGCACCCGCAGATCGGCCCGCTGACGTTCGATCACGGCTCCGAGCACGCCGGCGGCGGTCCGGAGCGCATCGACCTCGGCCTGGGGCCAATGGCGTTCCGCGACGCAGTCGTCGAATCCGATCGTGCCCCACCAGGAATGCCCCTCGAAGACGGGCATGTCGACGATCGCCAGGATCCCCTGGCGCTCGAGCTGCGGTCGCTCGTTCGGTTCGAGATCCCTGGTGAGCGAGACGACCGGCTCCCCGCCTTCGAGCATCCGTCGCCACCGTCCGAACCCTGCCTCGTCCCACGGCTCGGCTTCGAGCTCGGCATCGCCGAGGAACGAGGTGATGCCCGGCGCGCACCACTCGAACATCTGGGTCGAGCGGAGGATGCCGTCCTCACCTCGGTGGTTGCGGAAGATGTAGGTTCGCGACACGCAGGCCGCCTGACCGAGGCGCTCGAGAACCTCGTCGGCCGCCTCGTGCCAATCCGGTGCCTCGACGAGACGCCGTGCCGCGAACGCGACCGCCTCGAGGATCGCGTCCCGGCGTTGCGGGGACGGCGGCGAGAGCGGTTCGATCTGAGCCACGTGTCTGGTCACGTCCTCCGGTGTCCATCAGGCGGTTCCCACGCCCGGTCCGCGCGCGCAGGCGGACGAGGCCCCTCTGAGGAGCCCCGGCGGCCCGCCTCGGGCCGTGCCTGAGGTATCGGCGTTCGGGCGGAGGTGTTGAACAGCGACGAACCCGGCGGCCCGACGGGTCGGAGGGTGATCGTGATCGCGCGGGGTTCTCGGCGGAATCGAGGGGGCGATCCGGGCCTGTGACCAGCGAAGATGCGGGGAAGCGACGTCGGGTCAGCCCTCGGGGAGCACGACCCGGAAAGCCGCTCCGCCACCGGGTCGATCCTCGACCCACACCCGCCCGCCGTGGAGCTCGGCGAAGCGTGCGACGAGAGCGAGGCCGGCCCCGACGCCCCTGCCGGCTCGGGCTCGCGGCCCAGGGTCGTCGTCCGCTCCGTTCCCGCCGGCGTCGACTCCTCGACGGAAGGCCTCGAAGATCCGCTCGCGTTCGCTCGGCGCGACGCCCGGTCCGGCGGCGTGACGTCCATGTGCAGGGGTCGACCTCCGAGGTCGATCGAACCGACGACCGATCCGAGGACCTCGGCAACAGCCGCCGGTTCGCGGTCGGGGGCGATCCCTCCTGCGGCGAGCCGTTCGAGATCCAAGAGATCGGTCACGAGCTCGGAGAGTCGCATCGCCTTGTCGGCGACGCGTTCGCCGAGATCCTGGATGTCCGCGGAGACCGCCTGCAGATGAACGTTCTTCATCTCGTCGCGCTCACGGAGCAGGTGCGCCGCGGCGCGCTCCGCGGAGAGCTGTTGTGCCAGGTCTTGCTCGGCGACGCGCCGTTCGGTCACGTCCACCAGCAAGCCCTGCCATCGTGGAAGCCCGAGTCCGTCGTCCACGAGGACGGCTTGGTCGTGCACCCAGCGGTAGGACAGGTCCTTCCCCTGAAGCCGGTACTCCATGCGGAAGGGCTCGTCTCGGCCTGCGGGCTGATGTAGAGCGTGCTCGAACCCGTCCCCTCGTCGGGGTGCACTTCCTCGCGGAAGGTCACGATCGGGGATCGCTCGACGAGGAACCGGAAGCTCTCGTCGCTCCCGAGGGGGGACGGATCCCGCTCGGCCCCCGTGCCCGTTCGGAGGTGTTCGTCGACCGATCCGCCGCCGCCGATCGGATCGGTTGGCTGCTGCATCGGGTCTACGGTCACTATGCACAGCCGGCTGCGCCGTGGGGAGGGTGATCGGGCCGCTTTGGTCCCAGCGTCCTACGAGAAAGCTCCGGGTGGGGGAGGCGTACGGGGGAACCCGGCCTACACCGAAGGGCCCGGCGTCGGCTCGGGGCGCAACCCCGGCCGGGCGTGGGACGAGGGCCCGTCGCCGGGCCAACGGGTGCGCTGCTTCGATGCGAGCTTGGTCATGAGCTCCATCGCCTTCGGATCCTCGGCGCCCGGTCGGGACTCCACGACACCGTCGGCGACGGCGCGATCGAACAGATCCTGCCCGCGTTCGGTACGGATGATCGTGAGGCTCCATCCATCGCTCTGTCCGATGCCGCCGAACGAGATATCCGCGTGCTCCGCGGCGAAGTCCGGGCACTTGAGACACCCGGGCCGGGTGAACCGATGCGCCTCCTTGAGTGGGTACGCGTGCTCCTGCCCGTCATCGGTATAGAACAGCAGCCGCCCTTTCACGTTGACGCGGACCAGCCGGTCGAGATCGATCCCGAGCTCGTTCTGCGCGATGTCGACCATCACGCCGTCGTAGGTGAAGGTCTTCGAGCACAGCAGCCCGAAGGTCCACGCGATCTTGCGACGCCACTTGTTCACGCGGCGGACCTCCATCGCCCCGGTGACGCTGGCCTGGCAGCTCATCCCGACGAGCGCGACCTTCGACAGCCCCATCTCGGCGGCCTTCAGCAGCGCGAGCGGGTTGGCCGAATAGGTGTAGCGCGAGCCCGCGGTCGCGAGGACCCCCTCGCGATCGGTAACGACGGTGGGCTCGGCGTCCCATTGGCGCTCCTCCGAGAGCTTCGAGGTACAGGCGCCGTCGATCTCGCCGTTGGCGAGCCCCCAGATCAACAGCGCCGAGACGGTGCCACCATCCTGTCCGCTCATCAGCTCGTCGGCCCCGGTCGCCCGGCTGAGCACGATGTCCCGGTACTGCCCGATCACCTCGTCCGGACTGCGGGTGCGACCGAACAGCAGCTCGTCGATCTCCGGTTCCCACTCACGGAACCGTGGACAGGCACGGGTGCAGATGTCACAGCCCTTGTCGCCGTGGGAGCACCCGGCCGGGCCCTCCTCCTGGAGCTGCACCGGGACTCCGTCCTCGTAGCCGAGCACGTGGAACGGGCACGCGACGATGCAAGCGGTGCACCCCGTGCACAGGCCGGTCGTCACCACCTCGTCGTAGAGGTTGCGCCACTGCGTCTTGTCCACGGAGGTGGGCATCGGTGGGCAGTCTACCGGGCGGTGTCCGCGTGCCGGCAGGGAGGGGGAACGGCTCGTGCAACGACCGGTGAGGTGTGCGTCCGTGCAGTGATCACGTGGTCACACGGAGAACGAATCGCCGCACGCGCACTCGTTGACCGCCTGTGGGTTGCGGATCTTGAGACCCCCACCCAGCAGCGCGTCGTCGAAGTCGAGGGTCGAGCCGGCGAGGATCGGGGAGCTGGCGGGATCGACCAGGACGCGAACGACTCCTTGCGCGATCACCTGATCGTCCGCCGCGGGGGCGTCCTCGAACCCGAGCTCGTAGGAGAACCCCGAACAGCCTCCTGCGATCACGCGGACGCGCAGCACGGGCGCGTCGCGACCTTCCTTCTCCGCGAGGGCGGCGATCCTGGTCGCGGCGCCCGGGGAGACCGCGAGCACCGGATCGGTGTCCGGGGGGTCGATCTCGTGCGTATCGGGGGTGGGCTGCATCCCCTCCATCCTACCTGCGAGGGCTGTGAGCGCCCGGCTTGCCGCTGAGTGCGCGGCGTCTCCGCGTGCGCGATCCCCCCCGTCCTCAGGTGCCGACGAAACGTACGAACGCCTGGGCGTAAGCGCGGGCACCGGCCACGAGCTCGTCGACCGCGACCTGCTCGCCGGCGGTGTGGGCGACGGTGAGCGAGCCCGGACCGAAGAGCACGGTGGGTATGCCGGCGTCGTTCGCATAGAACCGAGCGTCCGTGATCCCCGTGAAACCGACCCGCGCCGGCTCCGATCCGCGGACGTCCTGGACGGCGTCGCGCAGGACCCCGACGATCGGCGCGTCTGCCGGTATCTGCGCGGGTTCGCACCAGTCCTTGACGTCGATCGAGATGTCGAACCCCGGATGCCGGTTCGACAAGCCGTCGAGGACACGGTCGATCCCCGCGACGACGTCGTCGAGCGTCTCCCCGGGGATCGCGCGGCGGTCGACGTCGACCTCGCATCGGTCGGGAACGACGTTGAACGACCGGCCTCCTTCGATCGTCGAGATGTTGATCGAGGGTCGTCCGACGAGCGCGTGCTCGAGATCGGGGAGTGCGCGTTCCGCGGCGAGGACGAACCGCGCCATCGACGTGATCGCGTTGACGCCGAGTTCGGGGGTCGATCCGTGCGCGATCTTCCCGTAGGCAGTGGCACGGATCCACGCGCCGCCACGCTGCGCAAGACCGATCGCGAGTTCGCTGGGTTCGCCGACGATGCACGCGTCCGCGCGGAGCAGGCCGCGCTCGAGCAGGACGACCGTGCCGTGGACACCCAGGTACTCCTCGTCGGCGACGAGATGCAGGGCGAGCTCCCCCCCGAGTTCGATCCCCGCCCGGCGGATCGCGGCCGCCGCCGCGAGCGCCGCTGCGATCGGACCCTTCATGTCGGCCGCTCCGCGTCCCCAGAGGGCGCCGCCGTCCACGACGGCCTCGTACGGCGGATGCGGCCAGTGGCGCGGTTCCCCCGCCGGGACGACATCGAGGTGACCGTTGAACACGAGCCGCGGAGCGCCGGCGCGCGCGCCGCCGATCGCGGCGAGCACGCTCGGCCGGCCGGTCGGGGAGCGGATCGTCTCGGGTGCGGCGCCGAGCCCGTCGAGGACATCCGTCACGATCGAGGCCACCTCGTCCTCGGACCCGCCGGGGTTCTCGCTGGGGGCGCGGATCAGACGTCGCGCGAGATCGAGGACCTCCTCCTCGTCGACGGCCGCCGCCGCGGCGCGAGCGGCGGCTTCGACCGTGACCCCCTCTACCATGGCGCTCAATGTACCCGCGCGATCTGCGTCAGCGGCTCCGTGCGCGGCTCGAACCCGAGCCCGCCGCCGTTCCCGCACCCGGCGACCGGCTCGCCGCGGTGCTGATACCGGTGATCGACGCAGACGAGCCGTCGCTGGTGTTCACGCGGCGGGCGGACGGACTCCCGCGACACGCGGGCGAGATCTCGTTCCCCGGCGGTATGGTCGACCCCGGAGACGAGAGCGTCGTCATGACCGCCCTGCGGGAGGCGGAGGAGGAGCTCGGGATCGCGCCGGCGTCCGTGGAGGTCCTGGGCGCGACGGATCCGGTGCATACCTCGGTGAGCGGCATCCTCGTGGTGCCGGTGGTCGGATTCCTCCGCCAGCGCCCCGCGTTCCGCCCGAGCGCGGGGGAGATCGCGGAGGTGCTGGAGGTGTCGGTCGCGCACCTCGTCGAGGCCGAGTCGCAGATCGAGTGGGACACGCCCGGCGGGCGTTGGCGAGGGTGGGGCTACGCGCTCGAGGGCCGGACGATCTGGGGAGCGACCGGCCTGATGCTGCATGCGTTCCTCGCGCATCTGCAGGCCGCCGAGCGATCCGGCCACCCGAGATGACGCCGGCAGGCCCGGCGGGGCATCCTAGGCGCCGACAGAGGAGGCAGGATGCAGCGATGGGAGTACTTCGTCGCTCCGCTCTTGGAGCACAACCCGGGGGAGATACTGAACACCTTCGGCGACGACGGCTGGGAGCTGGTCTCGGTGACGCAGCAGGCGACGCCGGCCGGAGGAACGTCCACGATCGCGTACCTGAGACGACCGAAGGGCTGAGCCCGCCGCCGTGCCGGTCAGCTCGGACGGCGGCCGGCGCGACGCCTCGCGATCACCACCGCGAGCGTGGCTATCGCCACGACAGCCCCGCCCGCGATCCACACCCACGTCGCCTCCTCGGTGTCGGGACTGCGGTCCTGTGGCGCGGGGGTATCGGCGGGTTCCGTGGGTGTGACCGGCGCGTCGGCCTCGGGTTCAAGGTTCAGGGACACCCGGTAGATCCCGCCTGAGGTCGCGACGAGGAGCGCGCCGTCATCGTCGGTAACGTCGGTGATCCCTTCCGGCACTCGCGCGATGATCGTGTCGTCCGCGCCGGCGTTCCGGGGCGTCACCCGATGGATCGCCCCGGCGAAGTCGCCGAAGTAGACGGACCCGTCGTCGGTCACCGTGCACCCGGTCGGTACGATCACGTCGGGGTAGACCAGCACGGGGTCGACGAAGCGTGGCGCGCCTCCCCGGCCGAGGTGCAGAGGCCAACCGAGGTTCCCCGCGGGGGGAACCCGGTTGATCTCGTCGTCGCGGTCGGGACCGTTCTCGGTCTCCCATATCTCTCCTGTCCGCGGGTCGACGCAGATGCCGAACGAGTTCCGGATCCCCAGTGCGAACACGGGCGAGCCGGGGTCCGGGTTGTCGGCGGGGATCTCGCCCGTGGGCGTGAGACGGAGTATCTTCCCTCCGACGCTGCCGGGGTCCTGCGCCAGGTCCGGGTCGTGCGCCTCGCCCGTGATCACGTAGAGCATCCCGTCGGGTCCGAACGCGAGATCGCCTCCGTTGTGGTAGCCGGAGACGCTCGGTAGGCCCTCGAATACCGCCTCGGGCTCTCCGCCCTCTCGCGGGAACCGGACGACCCGGTTCCGCTCGCCGGCGTCGGAGAGGTAGAGGTAGACCCACTCCTCGTCCGGGTCGAGCGCGATGCCGAGCAGGCCGCGCTCCGCTCCGCCCGTCACGGGCACCTCGATCAGCGGCGCGTCGCGCAGCGACCCGTCGGGGTCGACGACCCGCACCCGCCCCGTCTCCTTCTCCGTGTACAGGAGGGTCCCGTCGTCGGTGCGCGCGAGGTTGGTGGGGAACGCGGCGTCGGCGACGATCGGATCCACCCGCGCTTCTTGGGCGGAGGCCGCTGTCGGTATCGCCGGCACCGCGACCGACGCGATCGCGAGCAGGGCACGCAGCGGGCGCGAGCGGTGATGCACGGGCCGAGCGTATCGCCGATCGCCGTGACACGAGCGGGCCGTGCGGCTCGTCAGCCCAGGGCGCGCTCGAGGTCGGCGACCAGATCGTCCGGATGCTCGATCCCGACCGACAGGCGCACGAGCTCCGGCGGCACCTCGAGGCTCGATCCCGCCACGCTCGCGTGGGTCATCGGACCGGGCACCTCGATCAAGCTCTCGACCCCACCGAGAGACTCGGCGAGGAAGAACAGGTCCGTACTCCGCGCGATCCTGGCCGCCTCGTCCGGGTTCGACGCCTCGAACGAGACCATCCCGCCGTAGTCGCGCATCTGGCGCGAGGCGACGGCGTGGCCCGGATCGGTCTCCAGGCCGGGGTAGAACACACGCGGCACCCTGGCGTGCCTGTCGAGGAACGCGGCGATCGCTCGCGCACCCCGGCAGTGCGCCTCGATCCGAATCGCCAGGGTCTTGATCCCGCGCAGCGCGAGGTAGCAGTCCATCGGCCCGGGGACCGCACCGATCGCGTTGACCCCGAACCGAAGCCGCTCGGCGATCTCGTCGTCGTCGGTCACGAGCGCGCCGCCGACGAGATCCGAATGCCCGCCCAGATACTTGGTGACCGAGTGCACGACCACGTCGGCCCCGAGCACGAGCGGTTGCTGCAGGTACGGCGTCGCGAACGTGTTGTCGACGACCAGCCGAGCGCCGACCGATCGGGACACCTCGGCGAGTGGGGCCAGGTCGACGACCTTCAGCAGCGGGTTCGTCGGCGTCTCGGCCCACACGATCCTGGTCGCGTCGCCCGCTGCCGATCGGACCGCCCCGAGGTCCGCGAGATCCACCGTGTCGATCGCGACCCCCCAGGGGCGCAGGACACGATCGAGGAGCCGATAGGTGCCCCCGTAGACGTCGTCACCGACGAGCACGTGGTCGCCGGGCTGCAGCAGGGTCAGCAGCAGCGTTGCCTCCGCGCCGAGGCCGGACGCGAAGCACAGACCGTGGCGTCCGCCCTCCAGCGACGCGATCGCGATCTCCAGCGCTTCCCGGGTGGGATTGCCGCCGCGCGCGTAGTCGAAGCGCAACGGGGACCCGACCTGCGGCTGGACGTAGGTGGAGGTCTGATAGATCGGGACGTTGACCGAGCCGAACCGCGGTTCGGGTTCCTGACCCGCGTGGATCGCTCGCGTCTCGAAGCGCAGCCCGTCCTCTCCCATCACGACGACGCTACCTCAGCGGAGCTCCGCGGGCAGTTCCCAGCCGCGCCGCCGGAGCTCCGCCTCGGCCGCGTCCCCCTCGCGTGCGATCGCCCACAGCAGCGCCTTGCGCTTCGTGGCGTGTCCGGGAGCGAACTCCGAGGCGGTGAGCGAGGCGCACCCGGGGTCACCGCACACGCACGGGGACAGTCCTGGCAGATGGAGCTGGTACTCGGGGTTCGGCGGAGCCACCGCCCGCCGGTACGGAGGTGGCGGGAGCGTCCGCGCGGGCAGGACGATCACGCCCTCCTTCGGATCGCCGGGGGCGAAGCGCTCTCCGTGGAGTGCGAACAATCCGGTCAGAGCCGCGAGGGCGGCGTCGACCTGATCGGCGGACTGCAGCTCCGCGGTTCGGACGCCACGCGCGCTCAGCACCGCTCGCCGGAAAACGTGCTTCGGCGATCCCGCCGGTGGTAGGGCGCCGGCAAGGACCACGGCAGACGCGTGGGGGAAGACCTCCATCGCCGTCCCGCGCACCGACCCGGTCGCGTACCGAGGGAACCCGGACCGCGCCGCGACTTCGAACACGCGGAAGCTCACCACCATCCACGAGAAGAAGGGATGGTCGCCGCGTGCCGGATCCGACGGGGTCCCGTAGGAGCCGATGCCGAACCGGCGAAGCTCCTGCTCGGTTCGGCGGGAACGGCCACCCGTCTTGCCCCATGACGGGGGACCGTCGATCGCGATCGCGTCGGGGGCGAGCGCGTCGATCTCCGCCGCGAGGTCGTCGATCGTGACACGGCGACGCTGCTCGAGCGGTTGCAGCGATCCATCGAGAAGCACGAGGTCCAACCCCTTTCGGACCCCGACATCGATCCCGAGCGCACGCATCCGCGCCTCAGGCGGTCCGGCGAGCGGCGAGGAACTGGAGCAGGTCGCTGCGTGTCAGCACGCCGAGGATCTGCGTCCGCTTCGACACGAGAACGGCCGGATGCTGTTCGAGCTCGGCGAAGGCCGCTTCGACGGGATGGTCGTACTCGACGATCGGGATCGGGGGACCCATGACCTCCGCGACGTCGGCCTGCAGGGCGTCGGGATCGCGGAAGATCCGATCGAGCAGTTCGCGCTCGCGGATCGACCCGACGAAGTCGGAGACGTCGGGATCGTCGTGGCGGATCACCGGCGCCTGCGAGATCGAGAACCGCTGGAGGAGGTCGACGGCCTGGCGCACCTTGTCGTGCGCGCGGACGGTCACGACGGTCGGGACGTCCGCGCCCTTGGCGGCGAGCACCTCCTCGACCCGGACGACCTCGGGGCGGTCGAGCATGCCGACCTGCAACAGCCACGACTCGCTGTAGAGCTTCGAGAGGTAGTTGCGCCCCGTGTCGGGGAGCAGGACGAGGATCGTCGTGTCCTCGGCGTAGTCGCGCGCGACCGTGAGCGCGGCGTGCACGGCACTCCCGCTCGACTCTCCGGCGAGGATCCCCTCCTGCCGGGTCAGTGCCCGGGCGGTCCGGAACGCATCGGCGTCCGACACCCGGACCCACCGGTCGACGACGTCGGGGTCGAAGGTCAGCGGCATGAAGTCCTCGCCGATCCCCTCGGTCAGGTAGGGGCGTGGTTCGTCGCCCGAGAAGATCGACCCCTCGGGATCGGCGCCGACCACGACGATGCCGGGGTCCTGCCGCTTCAGGAAATGGCCGATCCCGGTGATCGTGCCGCCGGTGCCGACGCCCGTGACTAGGACGTCGATGTCGCCGCCGGTCTGTTCCCAGATCTCCGGACCGGTGGTCTCCTCGTGCGCGCGCGGGTTCTCCTGATTGAAGTACTGGTTGGGTTGGAAGGCCCCGGGGATCTCCTCGGTCAGGCGATCGGCGACGCGGTAGTACGACTCGGGGGACTCGGGGGCGACGGCGGTCGGGGTGATCACGACCTCGGCACCGTACGCGCGGAGGAGCGCGACCTTCTCCTGGCTCATCTTGTCGGGCATCACGAAGATGCACCGGTAGCCGCGCAATGCCGCGGCGATCGCGAGGCCGTGACCGGTGTTGCCCGACGTGGGCTCGACGATCGTGCCGCCGGGGCGCAATGCGCCCGTGCGCTCGGCCGCCTCGATCATCGGAAGCCCGATCCGGTCCTTCACGCTGCCGCCGGGGTTCAGCATCTCGAGCTTGGCCAGGATCGTCGGGCGAACGCCGGCGGCGATGTGCGACAGCCGGACGACCGGCGTGTCACCGACGAGGTCGAGGATCGAGTCGTGTACCTTGCCCACGTCGCTCCCTCGTCGTCCCGCGTCCCGATCGGACCCGCCTGCCGTGCAACACTACGTCCCGAACCGCCGGTGTGCAGCAGGTCAGGAGAACCGTCGATGTCGGAGACCTCAGAAGCGGAAGGGACGCGAGGGGCCGACCGCGTTCTCGTCGTCGAGGACGATCCGTTCATCTCCCGCTTGCTGACCCTCGAGCTCGGGGCCGAGGGGTACCTGGTGGACTCGGCGGTCGACGGCCAGGAGGCGCTCGAGAAGGCGCTCGCGACCTTGCCCGACCTGGTGCTGTGCGATGTGATGATGCCGCGGATGGATGGGTTCGAACTGACCCGCCGTCTGCGGGAGGATCCGCGCACCGAGGGCACCACGATCATCATGATCACGGCGCGAGGCCTCGGCGCGGACAAGCTCGAGGGGCTCTCCTCCGGCGCGGACGACTACATCGTCAAGCCGTTCGACAACGAGGAGGTGATCGCGCGCGTCCGCGGCGCGCTGCGGCGGGGACGCTACCTGCGATCCCAGTCACCGCTCACCGGGCTGCCGGGGAACCTTCGGATCGAGGACGAGATCGAGGCCCGCATCGCTGCGGGAGAGGGGTTCGCCGTGCTCTACCTCGACCTGGACAACTTCAAGTCCTACAGCGACCGCTACGGCTTCGTCCGTGGCGACGATGCGCTGCGCGCGACCGGTGGTCTGATCCGGGATGCCGCCGAGGAGGTCGGTGGTGCGGGGTCGTTCGTCGGACACATCGGGGGCGACGACTTCGTCGTCCTGACCGAGCCCGGCCGGGCCGTGGCGCTCGCCGAGGAGGTGATCCGCCGCTTCGATGCATCGGTCGCCTCGCTCTACGAACCGGGGGACGCCGACGCCGGCTACCTCGAGTCGGAGGATCGGATGGGCCATCTGCAGCGGTTCCCGCTCCTGTCGATCTCGATCGGGATCGCCACGACGGACGTTCGTGGATTCGTGCACCGGGCCGAGGCCGTCGCTCTGGCGACGGAGCTGAAGAACCTCGCGAAGCGCACCCCCGGGTCGGCCGTCGCGATCGATCGCCGGGAGGGTTCCGGCTGATCCGGGCTCCGGTCTCGCCAGCGGAGCGAGCATCTCGATCCGCCGGCGGGGGACGGGGCCGATCGGCCGACCCCCGTTCAGCCGTTGCCTCACAAGGGTCCGCGACCGCCTACAGGGCGCTGGGTATCGTGCCGATTCCCGGGGAATGGACCGCTCGGATACAGGCGGTGCGTCGAGGGTCCGGAGAGGCGGCATGAGCGAGGCAGGCAACGGATCGGACGGCGGGCCGGGCGGGCGCGCGGACCAGCCAGGGATCGGGCAGAGCGAGGACGGGGGAGCCGAGCACGTCCTCGTCGTGGACGACGACCCGTTCATCGCCCGTCTGCTCGAGATCGAGCTGCGTGCGACCGGCTACGACGTCGCGGTGGCCGGCGACGGCAAGGAGGCGCTCGAGCGGGTGCGCGAACGTGTCCCCGCCCTCGTGCTGTGCGACGTGATGATGCCCAACATGGACGGGCTCGAGCTGACCCGCCGGCTGCGTTCGGATCCCTCCACCTCGGGCGTGAGCGTGATCCTGCTCACCGCCCGCGGGTTGTCCGCCGACAAGCTGGAAGGGTTCTCGGTGGGCGCCGACGACTACATCGTCAAACCGTTCGACACACCCGAGCTCCTCGCGAGGATCCGAGGCGTCCTTCGCCGGGCGAGGGAGATGCGAGCGCAGTCCCCGCTCACCGGGCTGCCGGGCAATGTCCGGATCCAGGACGAGATCGACGAACGCGTCACCGACGGCCGGCCGTTCGCGATCTTGTACACCGATCTCGACGCCTTCAAGGCCTACAACGACCACTACGGCTTCGCGCGCGGCGACCAGATGATCCAGTTCACGGCCGGGATGCTCCAGGAGGTCGCCACCGGCATCGCGGGGATCGACGCGTTCGTGGGACACGTGGGGGGCGACGACTTCGTCCTCATCGTGGATCCGCAGTACGCCCAGCCGATCGCGGAGCGCATCGTGCAGCGGTTCGACGCGGAGTCGGGTGCTCTGTACGACACGACCGACCACGCCCAGGGCTTCATCCAGCTCATGAGTCGTAGCGGCGAATCGATCCGGTTCCCGTTGCTGTCGATCTCGATCGGGATCGCGACGACCGACCGTCGTTCGTACTCCCACTACGCCGAAGCGGTCGCGATCGCGACGGAGATGAAGCAGTTCACGAAGCAGCAGGCGGGCTCATCGTGGGCCCTGGACCGTCGCACGATCTGAGGCGAGCTCTCCCTCAGGCGGCGCGCTCGTCCAGCGCCGGGAACGACAGGCGGAACGCGCTGCCTCCGCCGTCGCGGGCTTCCAGGTCGATCCGTCTGCCGTGTGCGCTCATGATCCGTCGCGCGAGGTAGAGCCCGATCCCGAGACCTTCGTGCGAGCGGGTCGTGCTCGCATCCGCCTGCGTGAACGCCCCGAAGATGCGTTCCCGCAGATCGCTCGGGATTCCCGGGCCGCGATCGAGCACCCCGATCCGTAGCTCCCCGTCGCGTGCGTCCAGCTGCACGCGTACCGACTCGTCCGACGGGGACAACGACAGTGCGTTCTCGAGCAGGACGACGAGGGCGCGCGTCCCCAGATCGAGGTCGGCCCAGATCTTCCGGTCCAGCTCGCGCCGGCCGGGGAGCTCGATCCGCTCGCTCGTCGAGCCGAACTCGGAAGCGGCGCGCTCGACGATTTCGCCGACCCGGACCGGGCGCGTCGACACCTCGACACCCTCGCGGTCGAGGCGCGCGGCGGCGGCCAGGTTCCCGATCAGGCGCTTGATCCGGTTCCCCGCACGGGACACCCCGTGCAGCAGGTCCTGCAGCTCGTCGGGAGTCATCTCACCCCCGTGCTCGGCGACCGTCAGCGCGAACCCCTGGATCGTGGTGATCGGGGTGAAGAGCTCGTGGGACAGGATCTGGATCAGCTCGGACTTCGTGCGGTTCAGGTCCTGGAGTTCGCGGGTGAGGGATTCGGAGCGTTCGAGCAGGTTCGTCAGCTCGTGGATCACGTCCGCCGTCACCTCCACCGACAGCGATCCCTGTCCGTGCATCGACCGGCGGATCGTGTAGAGGATCTCCTCGGCCGGCGTTCCCTTGACCATGTACCCGACCACGCCTGCGCGCAGCATATCGAGCACGGTTCGACGGTCCTCGTAGGCCGACAGGGCGACGACGTGGGTCTGCGGCGATTCCCGCAGGATCTCCTTCGTGGCACGAACTCCGCCACCCGCCGGCATCTTCACGTCCACGAGCGCGACATCGGGGTGATGGTCGCGCGCGACGTCGATCGCCTCGTCGGCGTCGCCTGCGGTCCCGATCACGTCCATGCCCGGGTCCGAGCCCACGAGGTCGGCGAGCGCCGCGCGCACGGCCGGCTCATCTTCCGCGATCAGCACCCGGATCCGATCCATCTCGTTCATCCGTCCACGGTAGCGCCGGTGGCCGTGTCCGCAAGGTCTGGCGCGTGCCCCATCGTGGTGAGGGGACCCGGCCGGGCCAGGAAGTACCCCTGACCGAAGCGCACCCCGAGGGAGAGGAGCGTGTCCAGCTCGGCTTGCGTTTCGATCCCCTCCGCGACGATCGCAACATCCATCTCCTCGGCGAATCGGATCAGCGCCGAGGCGAGCGCCCGCCGCGCCCGGTCCGTGTCGATGTCTCGGACGAGGCTGATGTCGACCTTGATCACGTGGGGATCGAGGCGAAGGGCGTGACGCAGGCTGGCGAACCCGGCGCCCGCGTCGTCGATCGCGACGCGGACGCCACGAGCGCGCAACGCCGCGAGTGCCTCGGTCAGCGTCTCGTAGTCCTCGACGGCTTCGTGCTCGGTGATCTCGACGACCAATCGGTCGGCCCGCCCTCTCGCGAGAACATCGAGCAGGCGCGGCGACGTTGCCGTCCGGTGGGAGAGGTTCAGCGACAGGTAGGCGCGGGCCGGAAGCAGTTCGGCGTGCGACAGGGCGAGACGGATCGCGGTCAGCTCGAGGTCGGTGCCGAGACCGACCGAGGCGGCTTCGTGGAACCAGACGTCCGGCGGCCTCGTCGGTTCCTCGGCGAACCATGCGAGTGCCTCCATGCCCTCGACCGTGCGATCGCGAAGATCGAAGATGGGCTGGAAGACGATCGACATCCCCTCGCCGTCGACGACGCGGCGGATCCGGTCCATCACCTGCGCGCGGGCTTCGGTCTCACTCGCCTGACGACGCAGCTGCGACGAGAGTTCGTGGACGACGCCGCCCATCACCTCCGCCGACAGGGATGTCTGGCCGCGGACCGCGCGGCCGATCGAGGCGACGATCTCCTCGGGGGCGGTGCCTTTCACGAGGTATCCGACCGCACCGGCACGGAGCATCTCGAGCACCGTCGTCCGATCCTCATAGGCGGAGAGCGCGAGCACGCGGGTCTGCGGCGACGAAGCGACGATCTCGCGCGCGGCGCGGGCGCCACCTCCACCGGGCATCTTCACGTCGACGAGCGCGACATCGGGAAGCTCGGCGATCGCGAGCTCGATCGCCTCGTCTGCGTCGGCGGCGGCACCGACGAGCTCGAGCGCGCGTTCCGCATCGATCAGGTCCGCCAGAGCGGCGCGAACCTCACCCTCGTCGTCGGCGATCAGTACGCGGATACCGTCCATCAGGCGTGCACCTTCATCCGTCCTCGTGGCCCGGTTGCGGCTGTGCACCGGCGGTGCCCAAGCGCTTCCTCCACAGGCATCGGCGACGCTCCAGGCTGCTTGAGGGCGACCCACGGGAAGGAGGAGCGGTCAAGGGCGTCGTCCCCGTGCCGATGCAGGGAGTACGCGGTGGTCCGCGGAACCCATGCTGGAACGCGGAGCCCATGCTGGGCCGCGGACGCCGTCCCGGAGGGGGACCATGATCGGACCGACCGCCATGACCGACGACGCGGCAGGCCTGCTCCGCGCCGTGGTGGAGGGCGCCTTCGAAGGGGTCGTCGTCACCGACACCCGCCTGGACGAGCCGGGTCCGACGATCGTCTACGTGAACCGCGCGTTCTGCGAGATGACCGGCTACGAGCCCGAGGAGGTCCTCGGACGGAATCCACGCATCCTCCAGGGACCGTTGACGCAACGGGACGTGATGACCCGCTTGCGATCGTGCCTCGAACGCGGTGAGCCGTTCGAGGGCGAGGCGATCAACTACAGGAAGGACGGCTCGACCTTCCGTCTCGAGTGGCGGGTGCTGCCGATCCGGGACGCGGCCGGAGCGATCACGCACTACTTCGCCGTCCAGCGGGACGTGACCGAGGAGCGGAACGCGGAGGAGAAGCTGCGTCGCGCCGCCCTGATGTACCGCGGGCTCGTGGAGCAGATCCCCGCCGTCGCCTACATCTGGGAGGCGGAGGAGCACCTCGAGGCGCCGGCCGCCCTCGAGAACTTCGATCTCGGCTACTACACCAGTCCCCGGATCGAGGAACTGATCGGCTACACGCGGCAGGAGTACGACGACCAGCCCTACCTGTGGAAGGAACTGGTCCATCCCGACGACCGCGACCGGGTGTACGTCGCCTCGGAGCACACCGAGCGCACCGGCGAACCCTTCGACGAGCAGTACCGGATCCGACACCGCGACGGTCACTACGTGTGGATCCACGACGTCGCCAGCCTGTTCCTCCGCGACGATTCCGGCTCTCCCTGGCTTCTGCAGGGCGTGATGCTGGATGTCACCGACCGCATGGAGGCCGAGCGTGCGCTCCGGGTGGTCGACGAGCGGTACCGAAGCCTGGTCCGCAACATGCCGGCCGTGGTGTACGTGGAGTCCGTCGACGGCGACCCGGAGCGCTTCTACATCAGTCCGCAGATCGAGACCCTGACCGGCTACACGCCCGAGCGGTTCGAAGATCCGTCGTTCTGGGAAACGATCGTGCACCCGGACGACGTCCGGCGCGTCGTGCACGAGGATGTCCGCCTCGCCGGAACGGTGACCTCGTATCGGGAGGAGTACCGGCTGCGGACCGCGGACGGACGGGACGTCTGGGTCCTGGACGAGGGACTGTTGCTCGACGGGACTGGGGATCGGCCCGTGTGGCAGGGCGTGATGCTCGATGTGAGCGACCGGAAGGCCGCGGAGGAGAGTCTCCGGGATACCCTCGAGCGCTTCCGAGCGCTCGCGGCCAACGTTCCCGTCGGCATCTTCCAGACGACGGTCGCCGGGGGCTGCTTCTACGTGAACGAACGGTGGTCGGAGATCACGGGGATGCCTTTCGAGCGCGCTCAGGGATCTGGCTGGGCCGACGCGCTGCACCCGGACGATCGAGACGGAGTCCTGCGGGCGTGGAACGAGGCGGCCGCCGCGGGCGGAGAGTTCGGCCAGGAGTACCGCTTCCTCCTGCCCGACGGAGCCGTCCGATGGGTCCTCGGGAGCGCGACGGCGGTTCGGGACGCGCGGGGGACGGTCACCGGCTACCTGGGAACGATCTCGGACATCTCCGAACAGAAGCGCGCCGAGGCCTATCTCCGCTCGTCGGTGAAGGATCTCGCGGGCTCGCTCGACGCGCTCCGCAACGCCGACCGCGAGCGCCGAGACCTGCTGAACCATCTCGTGCAGGTGCAGGAACAGGAGCGAGCCGCGCTCGCGGAGGACATCATCGACGATCCGATCCAGAAGATGGCCGCGATCGGCATGCGGTTGGAGACCCTGCGCACGGGCCTGTCCGATCCCCAGCAGCTGGGTGCGATCGATCAGTTGGGATCGGCCGTCGAGCAGGCGACGGATCGACTCCGATCGGTGCTCTTCGAGCTGCGACCGCGCGCGCTCGACCAGGACGGCCTCACGGCAGCCCTTCGCGCATACCTGAAGCAGGCCGTCCACGAGGACGCCCCCCGGTGGGACGTCGAGGACCGCCTCCTCGTCGAGCCGCCGCAACGGCTCCGTGCCGTCGCGTATCGGATCGCGCAGGAGGCGATCTCGAACGTCCTCGATCACGCGAAGGCCACCCACCTCACCGTCACCGTCGAGTCACGAGAGGATTGGCTCATCCTGCGCATCGCCGACGACGGCGTCGGCATCGATGCCGCCGCGCAACCGGGGAGCGATGCATCGCCCCCCGGACTCGGGATCACCGGGATGCTGGAGCGTGCCCGGCTCGAGGGCGGGTCGATGCGGGTCGACGGTGCCCATGGACGGGGCACCACGGTCGAGGTCCGGCTTCCGATGGCGGTCGACGACGCTTCCGTGCCGGTTCCCGGCGACGTGCCCCCGCCGGACCCCTAGGGCCGCGCCGCTCGAGCGCCGGTGTCCGGTTCGCAGGCGTGTGCCACGATCGACGGATGCGGCTCACGAGAGAGATCGGCCTTCCCGTGCCGGTCGAGACCGCCTGGAGCGCGCTGACCGACTGGGAGGCGCAGGCCCGATGGATGAAGGATGCCGACCGGGTCCAGGTCGTTTCGCCCCACGCGGCCGGCATCGGAACCTCGGTCGCGGTCAAGACGCGGGTGCTGGGCGTTCCGTTGTTCGTCGAACGCCTCGAGGTGACCGGCTGGGACCCGCCCCATCGCCTGACGATGGCGCACCGCAGCTGGATCGAGGGCGACGGCACGTGGGTCCTGATCCCCGCCGGGTTCGGGTGCCGCTTCCGATGGACCGAGGAGCTGGCCCTGCCTCCGCCCGTTGTCGGCGAGGTGATGCTTCGGATTTACCGACCGTTCATGGCGCGCCTGATGCAGGCATCGATGTGGGGGCTACGCGCGGACATCGAGCGGATCCCTCGCTGAACCCTCCCCCGTGCGCGGCGTAGACTCCGGGTGCGCCGCCGTGGACGCGGCGTCGGGGAGCTCGGGAACGACCGGGCTGAGAGGCTGGCTCGCATCGCCGGCGACCCGCGGAACCTGCTCCGGGTAATGCCGGCGGAGGGAAGGAGATGCAGCGGTGGCTGGCGTGACCGACCGCCTCGGGCGCCTGCTCGAGCGCGCCGCGCCCCGTGGTGACATCGAGCCCGTCCCGACCGAGGGCCGAGAGCTCTCCGGTCTCGATATGGGGGTCCTGTGGGGCGATCTTTCGGTGGGCATCCTCGTGCTGTTCACCGGGGCGCTGCTCGTGCCCGCGATGGCGTTGCCCGCTGCGATCGGCGCGATCGCCGTCGGTTCGCTGCTCGGTTGCCTCCCCCTCGCCGCCGTCGCCGCCGACGGCGCTCGGACGGGCCGGCCGACGATGGCGCTCCTGCGACCGGTCCTCGGCGAGCGCGGCTCCTACGTGCCGTCGGCGATCAATGCCGTGCAGCTGATCGGGTGGGCGGCGTTCGAGTTCTGGGCGATGGCGGGGATCGCGAACGCCGTTTCTCGCAGCGCGTTCGGCCTCGACATCTACGGGGCCTGGCTGGTCGTGATCGCCGCGGTGTGCATCGCTCTGGCGATGGCCGGACCGGTCGTGTTCGTCCGGCGCTGGCTCGAACGGTTCGGCATCTTCGTCCTGCTCGGCGCGGGAGCGTGGCTGACCTTCCGGGTGGCGACTTCCGGCGACCTGGGCGGCGCGTGGCGCGCTCCCGGGCTCGGGGGGCTCGGGTTCTGGGTGGCGGTCGACCTCGTGATCGCGATGCCCGTGTCGTGGCTCCCACTCGTGGCGGACTACGGACGGTTCGCGCGGTCTCCTCGCGCAGCGTTCGTCGGGACCTACGGCGGCTACGTGCTCGGCAACGTGTGGTTCTATGCGCTCGGCGCGCTGCTCGTGCTGGTCGCCGGCAGCTCGGCCACCGTGCTGGGGATCGGTGCGGCGCTGATCGCCCTCGGTGGAGGCGCCGTCGTCCTTCTCGCGCTGCTCGTGGGTGAGACCGACGGCGCGTTCGCCAATCTGTATTCGACCGCGACGTCGGTGCGCAACATCGGGCCCATCCTCCCGGGACGCCGGCTGACACTCGTCGCCGGCATCGCGGCGTTCGCCCTTGCCGCGGTCCTCGGTGAATCCGCGGAAAC
Source organism: Actinomycetota bacterium (assembly GCA_040881665.1). NCBI lineage: Bacteria > Bacillati > Actinomycetota > Actinomycetota bacterium. The sequence goes on along the minus strand of JBBECT010000005.1, from coordinate 607,603 downwards.
CTTCGAGCTGTTCCTCCTGACGATCGGCTCGGTGTTCGTTCCGCTGTTCGGCGTGTACTTCGCCCACAGGCTCGTGCGCCCCGGGCCCGCCCGGGCGTGGTGCGACCCAGGAGCGCTAACCGCGTGGGTGGTGGGGTTCGGCGTCTACCAGTGGTCGATCCCGAGCCCGCTGCCAGCGTGGTCGGCGGGCGTCGAATGGTTCTTCGCTGACCTGCTCGGGGCGCCGTTCCCGCTTTTCGGTGGGGCGCTCGGCGCGAGCATCCCGAGCTTCGTGGTTGCGAGCGCGCTCGGGATCGTGGCCTTCGGGCTGCCTCGTCGCACCCGAGTCATCCGACCGCCCCGAGGCTAGGCGGATCGGTCGGGCGGGGGTGCGGCCACCACGAGCACGACGGAGGGTTCCTCGGACGCGTTCGCCATCGTCAGGTCGCTCCCAGCCGGCACCGTGACCGACTCCCACTGGCGCATCCGCGCGCGCCCCTTGCCGACCTGTACGGCGACCTCTCCGGCGAGGACGACGAACATCGCGTCCGACCGCTCGTCGCCCAGCGGGCCGATCCGCTGGCTCTCCTGCAGGCAGATCACCTCCGACCACAGGTGTTCGGTCTCGAACAGATCGCGTCGGGCGGCCTCCTGGGAGGAGAAGTGGACGAGGGTGCGGATATCTGTCGTCTTCATGCACCCAGCCTAGTGGTGGTCGACTCGGACGGGACGGACCCGTCCCGGACGGGCTCCGGCGTGGTCGGTAGACTCCAGCGACCATCCCCGCCTCGCTGTTCGGAAGGAGCCGATCGTGGCCGAGTTCTCGTTCTCCACCGACGCCGCCGCAGATGTCCAGGTCGATCTGCTGGTCCTGCCGGTGTTCAAGGGACCCGAGGCCGGTCCGGGCGTGAAGCAGGCGGGCCTGGCCGAGGCGTTCGCCGAGGCCAAGCTCACGGGTGCCAAGGGCGAGACCCTGATGCACGTTCGGCGCGACGACGATCGGTTCGCCGCCGGCGCCGTGCTGCTCGTCGGTCTGGGCGATCGCTCCGAGGTCACGCCGGACGTCCTTCGCCGCGTGGCCGCGCGCGTGGCCCCCCGGGCGGCGCGGTTCGCGTCGGTAGCCACGACGCTGCCCCAAGCCGTACGCAAGCACGAGGAGGCCGTCGCGGCGGTGGTCGAGGGCATGCTGCTCGGCACGTACCGATTCGACCGGTACCGAACCACTGCGTCCGAGCCCGAGCCCGAGCTCGCAGCCGTGGAACTGCTCGGCGGTGGGTCCTGGAACGCCCGCGCATGCCGCCGAGCGGCCGACGAAGCGCAGATCGTGGCCGAGGCCGTCTGCTGGGCACGCGATCTGGTGAACACGCCCGCGCTCGATCTTCCCCCCGACGCGATCGCGCGCGAGGCGCAACGCATGGCGAAGGCCGAGGGTCTCCAGATCAAGGTGTGGAAAGAGGCGGAGCTCCGCAAGGGAAAGATGGGCGGGATCCTCGGGGTGGGCCAGGGGAGCGCGAACCCGCCGCGGATGATCGAGCTCCACTACCGGGGCGCGTCCGCGACCTCACGGCCCGTGGCACTGTCGGGGAAGGGCATCGCGTTCGACTCGGGCGGTCTTTCGCTCAAGGACGCGAAGAACATGGAGTGGATGAAGTCCGACATGGGAGGCGCCGCGTCGATCCTCGCGACGATGCAGGCGATCGCACGACTCGGTCTGAAGGTCAACGTCGTCGCGGCGATCCCGGCGTCGGAGAACATGCCGAGCGGTTCGGCGATCCGGCCCGGCGATGTGCTCCATCACCGGAACGGGAAGACCTCCGAGGTGATGAACACCGACGCCGAGGGACGGCTCGTGCTCGCCGATGCGCTCGCGTGGCTCGCCGAACAGGAGCCGGCCTGCATCGTCGACACGGCGACGTTGACCGGGGCCTGCATGGTGGCGCTCGGTGAGGACGTGATCGGCGCCTTCGGCAACGATCCGCAGCTCGTGCGCGAGGTGATCGCGGCGGGAGACCAGGCGGGGGAGCCGATGTGGGAGCTCCCGCTGCGCTCCGAGTATCGCCAGCTGATCGATTCGCCCGTGGCCGACGTGAAGAACACCGGACCGCGTTGGGGTGGCGCGATCACCGCGGCCCTGTTCCTCGAGGAGTTCGTCGACGACGTCCCCTGGGTCCACCTCGACATCGCCGGGCCGGCGTTCGCCGAGAACTCGGGCGATCTGTGGGGCTTCGGCGGAACCGGCGTTCCCGTTCGCTCCCTCGTCACCTTCCTCCGCCGCCGTGCAACCCGCCGGCGCTGATGGCTGTCGGTCCCGTCCTCGCGTCGTTCGCTCATCCCGACGACGCCGAGATCGCCGCCGGCGGAACCCTCGCGAAGTTCGCGGACCAGGGGCGCGAAGTGCATCTGCTCGTGCTCACGAACGGTGACCGGGGATCGAACGATCCGTCCACCGATCGCGCGGAGCTGGAACGGATCCGCGCCGAGGAGGTCGTCGACGCCGGCCGTGTCCTGGGGCTCGCCGGGGGACGCGTGCTCGATATCCACGACGGCGATCTGCGCAACACCGACGAGGTGCGGGCGGAGATCGTCCGTGAGATCCGCCGTGTCCGTCCCGAGATCGTGCTCACGAGCGATCCGACCGCCCGGTTCTTCGACGACAACTACATCAACCACCGCGACCACCGCACGGCGGGAGACGTCACGTTGGACGCGGTGTTCCCCGACGCGGGCAATCCGCTGTTCTCCTCCGAGCAGCTCGGTGCGGGGCTGGCCCCCTGGAGCGCGTCGCAGGTATGGCTCGCGTGGACCCTCGAACCGAACCACGACGAGGATGTCACGGGATACATGGCGACGAAGGTCGAAGCCCTCGCGCGTCACCGGAGCCAGGTCGAGGGCGACCTCCTCGGATACTTCGAGGAATGGCTGCCGAAGGACGCCGCAGCCGCGGGGTCGCGCATCGACGTCGAGCACGCGGAGTCGTTCCACGTGCTGACCCTCGAGGACTGAGCCCGTCCCACGTCCGGGCCCGCCTACGACTTCGTGCCGACGGCGAACCAGACGTCGCGGAAGTCGTTGAGCGGGTCGCTGAACCGGTCGGCGAACACCGATCGAACGTGATCGAGGAACGTGGCGAAGATCTGGTCGCCGAGCATCTGTTTGACGAACCGGCCGGTCGGAAGCGCGGCGCGACCTTCGATCCATTCTTCGAGACGGAACGTGAACCGGTACTCGCGCCGCTCGGTCCGCACCGAACGCATCCCGGCGTCGACGAACGTCTCCTCGAGCAACTCGCGGTCCTCGAACCGGGTCCGCCACGGCGACGCCTGTTTCTGGACGTCCCGGAGCATGTCGGGCCCCGTCCGTTCCTCGAGCAGCGAGCGCCAGCTGCGTTCCAGGTCGTCGATGTTCGCGCCCCAGGTCGCGGCCGCGACCCGGCCGCCGGACCTGGTGACGCGGAGCATGTCGAACAGCGCGGTGTCGTAGCGCGTGAAGTGTTGGAGAACGAAGGTCGATGTGACCACGTCGAACGTCGCGTCGCGGAACGGCAGGTCGATCACTTCACCGCCGACGAGGTGGAGGTCCGGCCTCACCTTCCGCCCGGTCACCAGCATCGGGAGGGAGACGTCGACCCCGATCGCGATCCCTGCGTGCCCCTCGACGACGCCGGCGGCGGCCTCGGTCGCCACGCCCGTACCGGTGCCGACGTCGAGGACGCGCTCACCGGGATCGACGCCCGCGTAGGTGACGAGGTCGGTCGCGACCATCCCGGTTCGCGGCGCGTGCACGCGCTCGTACACTTCCGCGACGTCGTCGTAGCTCCGCCAGCCGTTCACCATGGGACCCGCAAGCCTACCCGCTGCCCTCCCGTTCGATGTCGGACGCGGTGCGCCTCGGCGGCCGTGTCTCGCCGGTAGGCTCTACCGACATGACTCCTTCCCGCGACGAGGCGATCCGATGACCGGTTCCGCCGGTGTGATGGCGATCGTGCTCGCGCAGACCGTTGCCGGAGGCGCGGTGCTGCTGTGGGCGACGCCTCTGTGGACCGAGGTGAAACGCGGATTCTTCACCCTCACGGGGTCGATCCTCACGGCCGTGGCGATAGCGAGCTGGCTCGCGGCGGCGAACGGAGCGGTCGCCGGGAGCGCGGAAGGGGCCTGGGTCGTGCGGTTGGCGGCGGCGACCGCCGTCCTCACGCTCGTGTGGGTCGGCCTGCTCCTCGCCCGCCGGCAGGCCGCGGCTCGCGCCGTCGGGATCGTGGCCGCGGTCGTCGCGGTCGCGGTGCTGCTCCCGATCGCGCAGACCGCCCGGCAGGACGCGCCGATCGCCCTGTTCCAACTGCTCGCGGGCGCGTGGTTCCTCGGTGCGGTCACCGACGGTCTGCTCCTCGGCCACTGGTACCTCACCGATCGTGGGCTCTCGCGCGTGCCGATCAACCGGTACACGAACGTCCTGATCGGCGGCGTGATCGCCGAAGCCCTTGCGGTCATCTCCGGTGGGTTCGGCGGGGTGGGGGAGTCCGCGGATTTCAATCCACTGCTGACCGCGGGCGCGCTCGCACCGTGGATCGCGTTGGGCATGGTTGGGGTGACGGCACTTGTCGCCGGGTTCGTCCGCGCGACGTTGAAGGGGGAACGAGCGTCGGCCGTCCAAGCGGCCACCGGGTTCTTCTACCTCGCCGTGGTCACCGCCTTCACCGCAGAGGTCGCGGTCAAGACGCGGTTCCTGCCCAGGTAGGTCGAGGAGGGACCGTGGAGCTGGTCGTCACGCTCGCCGGCGCCGCGACGATCGCGCTCGCCTGGACGGCGATCCGCAGGGGCGCCGGCGTCTGGGCGACGATGACGCCGACCCTGGTCGCGATCGGTACGGCCGGGGTGCTCGTCCGTCCACCCGTGTTCAGCGGCTCGGTCGGTGCCGGCGTGGCCGCGGCGGTCGGGCTCGCTGCCGGGGTTGCCCTGTTCGCCGCGACGCGTTTGTTCATCGTCGTCACCGCTCGGTGGAGGGGGTTTCGGGAGGATGCGGACCGGGTCTATCGATCGACCACGGACCATCCCCTGGCGATCATCCTCGCCCTGACGGTGCTCTCGGTGACCTTCGAGGAGCTGTTCTGGCGTGGGCTCGTCCAACCGCGCTTCGCCCAGTCGGTCGCGCCGCTCACCGCGGCCGCAGGCACCTGGGTGCTCGCGGTCGCGGCGAACGCCGCCAGCGGCAGCATCTCGATCGTGTTGGGTGCTGCGGTCGGGGGTGCGGCGTGGGTGGCGCTGAGTGCGTGGAGCGGCGGCGTTCTCGCCCCCTTGTGCTGCCACCTCGTGTGGACGACCGCCATGGTCGTCGTCGGGCGCGGGGGCGAGGAAGCCACGCGATGACCGCGCTGCCCGATCGTGCCGCCGACGTGTTCGAGGCGGGAACGTTCTGCGCGATCGCCGCGTCGGGGCGATCGGGTCCGCACGTGACGCCGCTGGTCTTCGCGTGGTCCTCGGGAAGCATCTGGGTCACGACCGCGCGCGGTTCGGTGAAGGCGCGCTCCTGGACGCGCGACCCGCGCGTCGCCGGACTCGTGCGAGTCGGTGATGACGCCGTCGCCTTCACCGGTCGTGTCCGCACCTACGACGCGCTCGACACCTCGACCTGGCTGGCGTCGGTCGGTGACGCTCCGGATCTGGCGCGGGCGACCGCGCGCTTCAGCCGCAAGAACGCACGGTTCTTCGCGGGCTACGCGGTCGACGCGCGGCGTGTGCCGCTCGCCTGGACCCCACCCGGGCGGGTGTTCGCGCGGATCGAACTCGACGGCGGGGCGGTCGTTGCGCGGGACGAGGTGCGGGCGACCTGGGGCAGCTGGCGGGGAGCGGGAGGGTCGCCACTGCCCTCCCAAGCACGGTTCCGTGCGGGCTCGCGGACCGGCGCCGGCCCGCTCGACGGCCTTGCGTCCCCGATCGCGACGGGTCTGGGCCGCGGCGGCCAGGCGGCGCTCGCCTTCGCGGCCCCTCGTGGTCCGATCCTCCTTCCGGTGCGGTGGGCCGTGGACGAGCGGGACGTCTGGTCGGGTGCGCCTGTACCGATCCTCGCCCTCGCGGGTCTCGAAGCGTCATCCGGGATATCGGCGGCGGTGTGCATCGACCGCGGGAGCTCGTGGCGGGCGCGGGACATGCTCGGAGCGATGATCGTCGGTGACGCCGCGATCTACGCGACCGACCGGCTGACGTCTGGCGCGGGATCCGCGTCGCGCCATCTCGACGTGGCGGGTGTGACCTCGTCCGGCGGAGCGGTCGTGCGCATCAACCCGGGGCGGATCGTCTGGTGGTCGGGGTGGTCCAGCGGTACGGTGCGGCCGTGACCCGAGTCCGGTTCGCCGTCGAGGTCGAGGCCGCCTCCGCGAGGGCGTGGGAGGTGGTATCCGACCCCCGGAATCTGCCGCACTGGGACAAGCACATCGTTCGGGTCGAGGGTGTGGACGGGGGACTGGCCGAGGGGGTTCGGTACACGACCGTGATGAGCTTCTTGTCCGTCCAAGCGAACGTGCACTGCCGGGTGCGATCGTGGGATCCGCCGTTCCTGGCCTCGATCGAGCTCGAAGGTCTGCTCGAGGGAACGGTGGACACGACGCTCACCTCGCTCGAGGGAGGTGAGCGCTGCCGGCTCGAGCACGACGTCGACTTCCGGTTCCGTGGGGGACCGCTCGGCGCCTTCGCGGCGCGCAGTGTTCGCCTGGTGGGGGGTGCCCAGCTCGCGCTCCGGCACGGCACGCTCGCCCAGAAACGCGAGATCGAATCCCGGGCGCGCTGAGCGCCGATCCGTCAGCGGTCGTCCTGTTCGCGGACCTTCGCGCGGAACCGCCGCCCGGGCCGGCCCACGATGAAGCCGGCAACCGCGCCGGCGAGACCGACGACTACGATCACCCAGATCAACGGCGGCGCGAACTCGAACCAGAGGAACCGGAGCCGCGTCGAGTCGGCGTTCTGCACGGCGAAGAGGATCACGAGCACGACGATCGTGAGGGCGAGCACGAGCTTGCCCCCCCGCGAGCGCCGTTCGCGGCCGAGCGCTTGCCGCTCCCGTTCGTCCTGCTCCTCGGAGGAGCGCCGGTCCCTGTCGTCGCGTGCCATCGCCGTCCTCCCTCGCACCGGTTGGTTCGGTCGCGTGCTCGTTCGCGCTGGGCCGTCGGTCCTGCTCCGTGTGACGTCCGCCGCGGTTCCCCGGATGATAGGCCCCGATGGGTCGGTTCCTGCGCACCGCAGCTTGGACGGCCGCCGCGCTCGCGGTTGGCGTCGCTTCGTCCTCCCCGCGGGGCCGCGAGATCGACGAGACCCTCCTCAAGGCGATGAACGCCGAGCGCGCGCCGGCTTCCGATGCCGCATTCGCCGCGGTCACCGAGCTGGGAGCGCTCGCAGCCTCCGGCGCTGCGGCGGTCGTGCTGGCGGCCGCGGGGCATCGGCGGGCGGCGGCGAGAGGCGCCGCGGCTGCTGGAACGGCGTGGCTCGTCGGACAGGGGCTGAAGAAGCTCTGGGACCGCCCCCGCCCCTACCACGCGGATCCGGACGGAACGCGTCTGTTGATCGGGCGCCCGGTGGCGACATCGTGGCCGAGCAGCCACCCGATGGTGCTCTCCGCGTTCTCGACGGTCGCGTCGCGC